>CAYGIF010000074.1:0-10882 GCA_964349865.1 uncultured Gallionella sp.
CCGACATCGCCGCGCGCGGGCTGGACATCGACCAGTTGCCGCATGTGGTGAATTTTGAATTACCCAACGTGCCGGAAGATTACGTGCACCGCATCGGCCGCACCGGACGCGCAGGCAGCAGCGGCGCGGCGATTTCGCTGGTGGACAAGGAAGAATTACCGTTTCTCAGGGACATCGAGCGATTGATCAAACGCGAGATTCCAGTGGTTGCGGTAGACAGCTTCGTGCCGCCGGCCAACCTTCCCGCCGAGGCCCCGCGCCCGCCGCGCCCACAGCACGGTCAAAGACGCCATAGCCACACAACCGCAAGTGCACCGCGCCCGGCAGGTTCTGGAAACCGTAATCAACCGTCACGTGACAGCCAGGGCCAAAAACCGCGTAACCCGCAACAGCGCAATGGCCCACAGCCCGCCAAACCGCGTCCGGCGCAAAAACCGCCCGCCGATCAGCAGCATCTGTCCGAAGCGGCACGCCATCAATCCATGCCGCAGCCGGCGTTGTTCTCGCCAAAATCTGGACGACGCGACAAATGACCCCGCGCTGAATCTCGTCAAACGGCAGAAGTTATGCTACGGTTGCCGCCCGTTTTACCCGAGCGAGCATTTAGAGGCTTTCCTTGATGACCGATGCCGATTACATGCTTCATGCGCTGGAGCTTGCCAGCCAGTCGCAAGCCGCCGGCGAAGTTCCGGTGGGAGCAGTGGTGGTGAAAGACGGCGAGATTGTCGGGCGCGGTTTCAATGTGCCAATCTCGCGCCGCGACCCTTCCGCCCATGCCGAGATGATGGCGTTGCGCGATGCGGCGCAGCGGCTGGGCAATTACCGGCTGGTGGGCTGCGAGTTGTTCGTCACGCTGGAGCCTTGCCTGATGTGCGCCGGCGCGATCATGCACGCGCGCATCGCGCGGCTGGTGTACGGCGCGAGCGACCCCAAGACCGGAGTGTGCGGCAGCGTGTTGGACGTGTTCGCCGAGCGGCGTTTGAATCATCACGCCAAAGTGACCGGCGGCGTGCTGGCTGAGGAATGCGGCACAATGCTCAGCAATTTTTTTGCGATGCGCCGCGCTCAACAGAAGGTGCAATGAAGATCAACGTCTACCTCGCCACGCAGCAACTCGACTTGCTCGATGACACGGGCAAATTGCTGCGCCGCTACGGCGTTTCCACCGCCGCGAATGGCGCGGGCGAGGTATGCGGCAGTTATTGCACGCCGCGCGGCAAACACATCATCCGCGCCAAGGTCGGCGCAGGGCAACCGGAAAATACCGTATTCGTGCGCCGCCGCCCGACCGGCGAAATCTACACGCCGGAACTGGGCGCGCAATTTCCCGAACGCGACTGGATACTGACGCGCATCCTGTGGCTGTCCGGTTGTGAAGCCGGTTTCAACCGGCTCGGCGAAAACGATACCATGCGCCGCCATATCTACATCCACGGCACGCCGGATTCGGCTCAGATCGGAACTCCCGGCTCGCATGGCTGCATCCGGATGCGCAATGCCGACCTGATCGAATTGTTTGACCTGGTATCCGCAGGAACGGCAGTAGAAATCATCGAGTGATTCTCCATGGAGGGCACGAAAATGAGCACCCCTTTCACCGTTAGTCTGGTTTGCTGGCACGATGGCGAACCGCTGCTCAAACCGATCCGCGAGGCGGTATTCATCCGCGAACAGGGCGTTCCCGAAGCATCGGAGTGGGACGGGCTGGACGAAAGCTGCCGCCATGCGCTGGCCCTCAGCCTCCAGGGCGATGCCATCGGCTGCGGGCGGATGCTGCCAGACGGCCACATCGGGCATATTGCGGTGTTGCCGCAGTGGCGCAAGCAGAAAATCGGCACGGCAATCATGGAAGCACTGCTCGATTATGCCCGTGCGCATGATTACAGACAGGCGAGCGTCGATGCGCAGCCCCACTCCGCACCGTTCTATCAAAGATTCGGCTTTGTCGGGCAAGGCGAGGCGTTCATGATTGCGGGACTGCCGCATATCAAGATGTTTCTGAAACTTTAGCGATCCGGCATGCCGTCATTCTGGCGGAACTAATTCGTCGAAATGCAAATACCCTCGGCAATTCACCACCTGCCTGATGTGCGGATAACCAAAACGCTTCATGAAAATAATAACGCCGCATTAATGCGGCGTTATGTATCGGCTTATGGTATACCGATTTGGTCAGCCATCGAACACTGACTTGGGTAGCAACTACAGATAAGTAATCATTGAAGTGTCGATAGGCGTCTCCCCTTAACGGTTAACCTTTCCGAACCTGTGCTAGACAACCACGAACATTTTATACACTTAATTTCCGGTAAATTCAACTCGAAAAAAACGCCAGCCGTCTTCGAATCTCAAGCGTCCGGTTCGGATCCAAGCTGACGTTGAATTCAGGATATCCGGTTATTTGCGCCGCGACACTTCGCTGCTAAAGCGGCAGCGCATAGGGCGGCGGCAAAAATTGCAAGGCCTCGCCCCGCAAGGATTTCCAGTGCACCGTTTGCGCTTCGCGGCTGGCAGTCTGCACTACCGCAAGCGCGTCGTAGCCGCCGCCCGGCGCGGGCGAGACGTTGGCTATCATGCCGCTGGCCTGACCTTCCATATCCGCGCTGAATAATTCATCGCCCGGCTGGGGTGCTTCGTTGCTGTCGAGATGCGCCCCATCAAT
Source organism: uncultured Gallionella sp. (assembly GCA_964349865.1). Lineage (GTDB taxonomy): Bacteria > Pseudomonadota > Gammaproteobacteria > Burkholderiales > Gallionellaceae > Gallionella. The sequence goes on from CAYGIF010000074.1 coordinate 2,663, forward strand.
ATGAACCAGGTACATGCGCCGCTTCAGTTTGCCGAGGTATTGCATGCGCGCCACGATTTCTTGGCCGGGATAGCAGCCCTTTTTGAAATTCACGCCGCCGAGAAGCTCGAAATTCGCCATTTGCGGCACGAATTGTTCCTGTGTCTGCGGCAGGATGACGGGAATGCCGGCGCGGATGTTGAGCCAATCCCAGCACATGCTGCCGACCGGTTGCGCGTGCTGGCCGAGCGCTTGCCAGATCGTTGGCGCATATTGCGCGGCAGCGCTGACCTGAAAGCGCGTGTCGCTGAATTTCAGCACCCCCGCCTGCCCGGTATCGGTGAAATCGAACGGCAGTTGCGGCAACTCTCCGAATTGTTTTCTCAGAATTTCCTGCGCATTTTCACCCGACAGCCCCAACGAAACGATTTCATCGCTTGCGTCGGAGATTTTTACCTTGGCGCGCAGCACGTACATGCCGAGTTTCTTGCGCATCGGCTCGCATAACACACGCGGCAGCTGCAGCAGACAATCGTCGCCGTTGCGCCAGATCAGCATGGTCGCCAACATGCGCCCTTTCGGGCTGTTCAGGCTGCTGAGTTGCGCGCGGCTGGCACTGACTTCGCAGATGTCGTTGCTCAGCATGTTTTGCAGGAAAGATTGCGCATCCTCGCCGGAAGCGCGCAGCGTGCCGAATTGGCTCAGATCGCACAGCACCGTGCTCTGCGCCGTTGCGCGCAGCTCGGCGGCAGTGTCGCCGAAGTGCCGCACCATGCCTGCGTCAAAGGTTGCGCCTTGCCGTGCGAGGAATTGTTGCCAGTCTGGGTTCATAGCGTAGCGGTAAGGAACGCGCCGTCCCGACAAATTACCGGGACGGCGCGGTTGATCGAATTATATTGAGCCTCAGGCGAAGGTGTTGACGCGTCCGCCTTTGTTTGCGCCTTCCATGAACTGGATGCCGGGAGGCTCTGCGGTTTCCTGCGGCCTGGTTTCGGCACGCTCGGTGTTCTGATTTTCGGCGCGGTTCATCTGCTGCGCCTGCCCGGACAGTTTTACCACTGCGGAATCCTGTTGCTTATCCGGCTGTTTGTCATTCTTCGGCGCGGGCGGCTGCGGCTGCGGGCTGTTGACAAGCACGCTGACGGAAGTGGCAGTAGCATTACTGACGTCCATGATTTGCTCCTCGAAAGATTTATGGCGCTAACCCTACCCCTTTTTGTTGCGGGCAGCAAGAAAAATATGCCTGAAAACATACTTGGCAAAGCTTGTTGCCGCTTGCCTGAAAGCGCAAATTGCCCGGAACTACCCGGCAGCCGGCAACACCAGACTGGCCGCCAGCCCGCCTCCGGCACGGTCTTCCAGATGAAACTCGCCGCCGTGCAGCCGCGCGGTGCGTTCGACAATCGCCAGACCCAGGCCTGACCCGGTCGCATCGCTGCGCGCGCTTTCCAGCCGCACGAACGGCCGTTTCGCGACTTCGCGTTGCGCGGCGGGAATGCCCGCGCCGCGATCCGCCACCGCCAGGGCGATCCGGTTTCCATCCTGCCCGAGTTGCACGGCGATCTCGCCGCCGCCATATTTAACGGCGTTATCCAGCAAGTTGGAAAGCGCGCGTTTCAACAGCAACGGGCGCACGGCAAGCGGCGGCAGCGGCTGCAAATCAAATGTGAGCGATTTGGCCTGCGCCGCGAATTGCTGTGCCGTTTCCCGCACCAGGGCTTGCAGGTCGGTCGGAACGGCAGCCTCGCTCTCATCGAGGCGCGCATAGTCGAGGAATTGCCGGATCACCGCATCCATTTGCTCCACATCGGCAACCAGTCCGTTGCGCAGCGATTCGTCCGCGCTCAATTCGGCGGCGAGCCGTACGCGCGCCAGCGGGGTGCGCAAGTCATGAGAGATGCCGGCCAATACCAAAGCACGCTCGCGCTCGTCGGCGGCGAGGTCGGCGGACATCTGGTTGAAGGCGCGCGATACCGCGACGATTTCCCGCGCGCCGCGCTCCGGCAGCGGCTGCGGCGTTGCGCCCAGACCGACCTGTTGCGCCGCCTGCGCGAGCCGTTTCAAGGGGCGCGCCACCTGGCGTGCGACGAAATAGGCGCCGAGCATGGCTAATGCCAGCACCACGCCGCCCCATATCAGCAGCACCTGCGACACCGGATGCTCGATACGCTCTCTGGGCAATGCCACCCAGAATTCTTCAGCGCCGATGAAAAAGCTCACCCACAGCGCTTCCACGCCGTTGCGCTCCACCGCAAAGCGGGTATTGCCGCCCAGGCTGCCGCGCACCTTCTCCGCCATCATCCGCAATCCCGGCGGATGATCGGGCAAGGCTTCGAGCGTATCGCCAGGCTCCGCCATCTGCACGCGCAGCCCTTCGGATTCCGCCAATTCGGACAGCAGCGCACTGCGCCATTCCGGCGCGGCGGACAGCACTGCGGCACGCGTGAGATTGACCACCGACACCACCAGTTGCGCCGTCTGCCGGGTGCGCGGCTGCTGTTCGACATGGCGGAAAATCGCCACGGAGGCGGCGAGCGACAGCACGATCAAGATGACCATCAGCAGGAAAGAACGCGCCAGCAAAGTTTTCGGAAGGCCGGTCAAGATTTGGCTCCGTCCGGCACGAACACATAGCCATGCCCCCACACCGTCTGGATGAAGCGCGGCCTGGCAGGGTCGGCTTCGATCAACTTGCGCAGCCGCGACACCTGCACGTCGATTGCGCGATCGAACGGCTCATGATCGCGGCCGCGCGCCAGTTCCATCAGCTTGTCGCGCGACAGCGGAAGGCGCGGATGGGTCACCAGTGCTTTGAGCAACGCGAATTCCCCGGTGGTCAGGGAAACCGGCGCGCCGGATCTGGTCAGCACGCGCGTGGCGAGATTCAGCTCGCAATCGCCGAAGGCAATAATCTTCTCTTCGGCATCGGGCGCGCCGACCGGCTGCGATCCCTTGCGCCGCAGCACCGCGTTGATGCGCGCGACCAGTTCGCGCGGATTGAACGGTTTGGGCAGGTAATCGTCCGCACCCATTTCCAGCCCGACGATACGGTCGACCTCGTCGCCCTTGGCGGTGAGCAGGATCACCGGCACGGTTTCGCCCGCGCCGCGCAGCCGCCGCAGGATCGCCAGCCCGTCTTCGCCGGGCAGCATCAGGTCAAGCACCAGCAAGTGGTAGCGGTTCAGCGGCAAGGCTTTGTCCATTGCGCCGCCATCCGCCACCGCCTTGGCCGAAAACCCCTGCTCACCAAGATAACGCAACAACAGATCGCGCAGGCGCGCATCGTCGTCGATGATGAGAATGCGTTGCGTAATAGTCATGGCGGCATGATACACAGAAGACAGAAAACGGAAATCGGCAGGTCGGAATTGAAACAAACTTTTACATCTTCGCATCTGGCGGAAACACTTCATTTACGATTCGATCCTACCATGCGCTTACTCGAAAAACCCTACGGAGAAATACCATGAAAGCCATACTCAAAACCATGATCGCCGCCGGCATCGTCGCGTCGCTCAGCTTCAATGCCCAAGCCGCAGACATCGCGCCCGCCGACACAGCCGCCACTTCCGTGCAGGATCACACACAGCGCATGGAACGCATGAAGGCCATGACACCCGAACAGCGCGCCAAGGAACGCGAGGCGATGCACAAAGAGATGCGCAACCTGACGCCGGAACAGCGCGCCGAGCGCCGCAAGGCCATGCGCGAATACCTGGAGAAGATGCCTCCTGAAGAGCGCAAGGCCATGCACGAGAAAATGCGCGCAGATTTCAAAAATATGCCCCCCGAAGAACGCGCCAAACATCGTGCGGAAAGGCGCAAGGAGTGGGACAGCATGACTCCCGAGCAGCGCGCGGAGCGCCGCAAGGAAATGCACGAACGCTTTGAAAAAATGCCGCCGGAAGAGCGCGGGGAGATGCGCGAGAAGATGAAGGGGCACTGGCACAACATGTCGCCGGAAGAGCGTGCGGAGCGCCGCAAGAAAATGCACGAACGTTTTGAAAAGATGTCGCCGGAAGAGCGTGCGCAATTCAAACGCGACATGGGCAAACAAGGCGGCATGCCGCCGGCATTCACCGATCACCCGAGCGACAAACCCGCAAAATAACGCAACCTCTCTGCCTGCCAACGCGGGCAGAGCCAGCCAGGCTGCTTACTTTTTGGCATTACCGCCCCGCAGCCCCGCCTGTTCACTCTGCTGCTTCCACTTCGCGTAACACTCAAGGCCGCAAAAATATGCCACGTAGTCAACCGCTTCAGAAGTTTTCGCTTCGGATAACGGAACCTCTCTGCGGCAAACATCGCAAGGCACTTTTTCAACTTCGGATGGATCGTATTCCTTGATCATGATGTAACTCCTCACACGGATTGACGCGCAGCCAGACTATCGGTATTTGATTGCCAAGGCAAGCGGCTATTGAACAGCGGCTATTGAACCCGGCGGTTATTGAACAGTCACCGCCCACAGGTCATGCGTATCGGAATCGGTAATTTTCACTTCGACGAAATCGCCCGCGCTTAACTGCCGGCCGTTTTCGATGTACACCAGGCCGTCAATTTCCGGCGCATCCCCGCTGCTGCGCGCAATTGCGCCTTCCTCGTCCACCTCGTCCACCAGCACGGTGAGGGTCTTGCCGACCTTGCGCCTGAGGCGCTCCTCGCTGATTTCCTCCTGCAGCAGCATCAGCCTTGCGAGGCGTTCCTGCTGCACTTCGGGTGGCACATGATCCGGCAATTCGTTCGCCGCCGCGCCTTCTACCGGCGAGTAGGCGAATGCACCGACGCGGTCAAGTTGCGCCTCTTCGATGAAATCCAGCAGCTCCTCGAATTCTGCTTCGGTCTCGCCGGGGAAGCCGACGATAAAGGTGCTGCGCAGCGTCAATTCCGGGCAAATCTCGCGCCATTGCTTGATGCGCGCCAGCACATTCTCGCTGCTGCCGGGGCGCTTCATCAGCCTGAGAATGCGCTGGTTGGCATGCTGGAACGGCACATCGAGGTAGGGCAGGATAATGCCCTCGGCCATCAGCGGGATCACTTCATCCACATGCGGATACGGATAGACGTAATGCAGCCGCACCCACGCGCGCCTTTCGCCCGTCCTGCCAAGCTCGCCGAGCGCGGCAGCCAGCTCGGTCATGCGGCTCTTGAGCGGCCTGCCGCCCCAGAAGCCGGTGCGGTATTTCACGTCCACGCCGTAGGCGGAAGTATCCTGCGAAATCACCAGCAACTCCTTCACGCCCGCGTCGACCAGATTCTGCGCTTCCTGCATCACCTCGCCGACCGGGCGGCTGACCAGATCGCCGCGCAGGCTGGGGATGATGCAAAAAGTACAGCGGTGGTTGCAGCCCTCGGAAATTTTCACGTAGGCGTAATGTTTCGGCGTCAGGCGGATGCCCTGCGCGGGCACGAGGTCACTGTAAGGGTCATGTGGTTGAGGCAAGTGCCGATGCACCACTGCCATCACCTCGTCGGCGGCGTGTGGGCCGGTTACCGCCAGCACCTTGGGGTGCGCCTGCCGCACCACATCGCCCTTCGCGCCGAGACAGCCGGTGACGATCACCTTGCCGTTTTCCGCCAACGCTTCACCGATCGCGTCCAGCGATTCTTCCACCGCGCTGTCGATGAAGCCGCAGGTGTTCACGATCACCAGATCGGCATCCTGATAGCTGGCGGAAATCAGGTAGCCTTCGGCGCGCAGGCGGGTGAGGATATGCTCGGAGTCCACGGTCGCCTTCGGGCAACCGAGCGAGACGAAGCCGATTTTTGGAATGGCGCTATTCATCGCAATGTCTTCACCGGCTATTCCGGAACCAGTACGCCGATCAGAAAGATGGAACCCACTCCCAGCAAAATCAGCGCCACCTGCTGGACGGTATCGCGCAGTTGGGCGCGCCTGTGCAAGCCGGGGATCAGGTCGGCAACCGCGACGTAAATCATGCTCGCCGCCGCCAATGCCAGCAGGGTCGGCACAATACTCTGCACCGACTGCATGGCAAAATAGGCCAGCACGCCGCCCGCCAGCATCGCCAGGCTGGACAGCACGTTGACGAGCAAAGCCTTGGCCTTGCTGTAGCCGGAATGCAGCAGGATCAGGAAATCGCCGACCTCCTGCGGGATTTCGTGCGCGATGATCGCCAGCGCGGTGACGATGCCGAGCTGGGTATCGGCAAGGAACGCCGCCGCGATAATCACGCCGTCCACAAAATTGTGGAAGGTATCGCCGACCATGATCATCGTGCCGCTGCGGCCATGCGCATTATGTTCATGCACCTCGCAATCATCGTGGTGACAGTGCCGCCACAGCAGCAACTTTTCCAGCGTAAAAAACAGCAGGATACCGGCCAGCACCGTGCCGCTCACCGCCGCCGCGCTGCTGCCGGTCTCCATCGCCTCGGGCAGGATATTGAGGAACACCGCGCCGAGCAGCGCCCCGATGGCATAGCTGACCAATGAGCCGACCCAATGCGGGCGGGCGTTCAGCGCGAACAGCGCGGCGCATAGCACGCTCAGCACGCCGCCCGCCAGGCTGGCCGCGATAATCCACGATAAAGCGGTCATGGAATGTACCCGGGAAATTTTGGCATGCAAGTATGTCGGTTCACGCCGGAACCCTTGCCGCAACGAATGCCTTCAACTGTTCGACATCCGGCGGCAACTTGTCGAAGCGCTGCGGCAGGCTTTCGATGTTTTCATAACCGGCCGGGCGTTGCGGATCCTGCCCCAGCGCCTCGCGGATGGTCTCCTCGAACTTGGCGGGCAGCGCGGTTTCCAGGCACACCAGCGGGATGCCCGCCTCGCGGTGTTCCAGCCCGGCCTTCATGCCGTCGGCGGTGTGCGGGTCGATCATCACACCGTATTGGCTGTGTACGCGGCGGATCGTGGCGATGCGGTCGGCGTGGCTGCTGCTGCCGGAGGCTAGGCCGAATTCCTGCACCCTGGCGAAATAAGGCGTCCCGTGATTCGGAATTTGGCCCAGATCGAAATAGCCATCCTTTTCCAGTTGCTGCCACAAGCCCTTGAGGACTTGCGGATCGCGCCCGACCAGGTCGTAGGCGAAGCGCTCGAAGTTGGAGGCCTTGGTGATGTCCATCGACGGGCTGCTGGTGTGCAGCGTTTCCGGCCGCGGGCGGTAAACGCCGGTCTTGAAGAACTCGTCGAGCACATCGTTCTCGTTGGTCGCAACGATCAATTTGCGGATCGGCAAGCCCATCTGCTTGGCGATGTGCCCGGCGCAGACATTGCCGAAATTGCCGGACGGCACGGCGAAGGAAACCTGCTCGTCGTTGCTTTTGGTCAGCGCGAAATAGGTCTTGAAATAGTAAACCGCCTGCGCGACGACGCGCGCCCAGTTGATCGAGTTGACCGTGCCGATCCGGTATTTTTCCTTGAAGGCCAAATCGTTCGACACGGCTTTCACCATATCCTGGCAGGCATCGAACGGCGCGGTGACGGCGATGTTGAAGATGTTCGGGTCTTGCAGCGAATACATCTGAGCGGTCTGGAACGGGCTCATCTTGCCGAGCGGCGACAGCATGAACACGCGGATGCCGCGCTTGCCGCGCATCGCGTATTCCGCCGCCGACCCCGTATCTCCAGAGGTTCCGCCGAGGATGTTCAGTTCAGCGTGATTCTTGTCCAGCGCGTATTCGAACAGGTTGCCGAGCAACTGCATCGCGACGTCCTTGAATGCCAGCGTCGGCCCGTAGGACAGTTCGAGGATATGCAAGCCGGGTTCCAGCGTCTTGATCGGCGTGATTTCCTCGCTGCCGAAAATTTTCGCGGTGTAGGTTTTGCCGATGATGGCCTTGAGATCGTTCGCCGAAATATCGGTGGCGAAACGGCCGATCACCTCGAACGCCAGCTCGCGATAATTCATGCCGCGCATCGCCGCAAGGTCAGCCTGACTCAGTTTCGGGTAATGGTCGGGAACCGCCAAGCCGCCGTCATCGGCGAGGCCGCCGAGCAGGATTTCGGTGAAGGGTTTTGCGGCCATGCCGCCGCGGGTGCTGGTGTATTTCATTCGTATTGCCTCAACATCATGTAGGTTGGGTGGAGCGCAGCGATACCCAACATTGGATCCCGATCGATGGGTATCGCGTTGCTCAACCCATCCTACGTTTTTGCTACCTGTTTAACCCAACTGTTCCAGCCGCAACCTCGTCACCTTGCCCGCCACCACCGGAAGCGCTTCCACTTTGGCAATCGCCGCGTTGATGCGCTTCTCGCGCGTCTGGTGGG
>CAYGIF010000075.1:0-10827 GCA_964349865.1 uncultured Gallionella sp.
ATTTTTTCAGGAGTGTTTGCGAACATGAAACAGAAAAATACCGTATTGCGCACCATCGCCATCGCCGCCGCAGCCATGACGCTCGCCGCCTGCGGGGTCCAGCCCGTGAAGCAAAAGCACGACAGCGTCTTCTACCCGCCCCTGCCGGAGCAGCCGCGCATCCAGTACCTGATCACCCTGAACAAACAGGGCGACCTCCCGGGCGCGCAAGCCATGGGCAGCTTCCTGGGCACCGCCGAATCGGAACGGAACCGCCTGCTGCGGCCCTTCGCGGTGGCGCACGAGAAGGATTTCATCTATGTCAGCGACTCCAAGTTCAAGAAGCTTGTCACCATCGACCTCAAGAAAGCCACGATGAGCTTCTTTCCCTCTGAACGCATGGGCTCGCTGAATGAGCCGATGGGGATTTTCGTGGATGTTGACGGCAGCAAATATGTCGCCGATGTCGGCCGCGGGCAGGTGGTCGCTTACGACAGCCAGAACCAGTACCTGCGCGCCTACGGGGCCAAGGATGAATACAAGGTAACCGACGTGGCGGTGGACGGCGAGCGGATCTATATTTCCGAAAGCAAGAAGGACGAGGTCCTGGTGCTGGACAAGACGAGCGGCGAGGTGGTGCAGCGTATCGGCGGCAGGGGCAAGGAAGACGGCAAGTTCCGCTTTCCCTCTTTCCTTTCGGTCGACGGGGACGGCAACCTGTTCGTTACCGACCCGCTGAATTTCAAGGTGCAGATGTTCAACCGCAAGGGCGAATTCGTCAAGAGCTTCGGCTATCCGGAGGCCGGCCCCGGCGGCATGGTGCGGCCCAAGGGTCACGCGGTCACCCGCGACGGCAAGCTCTATCTCGTCGACGCCGGGATGGAGATTACGCAGATATTCGACGTCGCGAGCACCGATCCGCTGCTGGCCTTCGGCAAGTACGGCACCGGGCCGGGCTCCACCTACATGCCTTACGGCATCGACATCGACTACGACAACGTGGCGTATTTCGCCAAGTACGCAGACCCGGAGTTCAAACCGGAGTATCTGATCTATGTCGTCAATCATGCCGGCGATGACGAGCTGATCGTCTATGCATTCGGCCAGTGGACGGGCGCGAAGTAATAACGAGTGGCTCGGCTTGAACCCGGATAATCCATCAGCAAATTCAACCCGCTTCCCCCTTGTCAGGGGGAGGACTCGACTTGCTCCTCCCCTGACAAGGGGAGGTCGGGAGGGGTTGGGGTGCTCGCCTATCCGGTTGCTTGCAAAAACGATCTTCTGTAGGGCGGATGAGCGTAGCGTTATCCGCCGCATGGCTACCCAAACGGCGGATAACGGCCTGTGGCCTCACCGGTGCCGGGGCACATGCTCTTTGCATCCGCCCTACGAAGACTATTCTGGCCTCCCCGCCGGGGCGCAAGCGTCATGACGGGGGGAGTAGCGCGTGCGGGCCGACGCCTGCCGGGCGCGGCGGTGGCCGCCTGCCTGCTGCTGGCTGCCCTCCTCGCGGGCTGCACCACGCCGGAGGCGCGGCACGAGGTGCTGACCTTCTTCTTTACCGGCGTGCCGGACCTGGTCGAGCCCATGGAAGTCGGCGGAGTCGTGCTCAGCGAGGAGGAAGCCCGCGCGGCTATCGCCCGGTCGAGAGAGCGCGCCAAATTCAAACCGCCGAACACCTGGGCGCATGCACCCGCCGCGGCCAACCAGTGCCAGTTCTGCCACCAGATGGGGTCGGACAAAGGCGGAGTGGGCGCCCGGAAAATCGGCCCCGAGATGGTGGCCACGATCGACAAGCTGTGCATCGGCTGCCACGACGACAAGGGCAAAGAGTTCGCCGAATCGCTGGGCATGGTGTCGCACAAGCCGGTCAGCAATGGCATGTGCGTCGCGTGCCACGATCCGCACCAGGGACCGCAGCGTTACATGCTCCGGCTCGAGACCCGGCAGAAATTGTGCATGGTATGCCATACCGGAAAGGAAAATTTCGCGCCCATCCCGCCTCCCGGCCCGCACGCATGGGTCTTCGGCCTGAAGATCGAATGCACCGAATGCCACAACCCGCATTTCGGCAAGACGAGCCGGATGTTCCGGGCGCATTACGATGAAAGGCGGCAGCGCTACAAGATGGACAGGGCGGGGGGGAGCAGCAGCAAATGAGCGCAGCACGCACTAACCCGGATAATCCATCAGGCGCGGGAATGACGCGTTTTTTTGCTATTGAGCTTTCCATAATAGAAGACAGCAACGCTGCTTTGGCAGGTCGGGCTACGCCCGACGCGGCGGGCAAAGCCCGCCCTACGGTGAATGTCATGAATTATGGAAAGGTCAATAATGGATTATTTAACGTTATCCTTGCCGCCTGCCTGCTGGCGCTTGCCTGCCCGTCGGCCGGCGCCGCAGAATGGTTCCGCTACCGCATCAATCCGCCGGAGTTGGTGGATATCTTCCTTTCCGGCAACTTCGAATCGGACAAGTCCGTGATGCCGACATCGCGCAGCACGATAAAAACCACCACCACCACCGAAGCCTTAGATATCCGCACCGACGGCTGGGTCTATCACCCGGCGCTGATGACCTTCGAGGCCGGCCTGCAGCCGGAGTTCGAGCAGCGCAACACCAAGTATGACGGGGGCGGCAAGCGGGAGTCCGTGGGGACCTTTCTCGGCTTCAACATCGACGCGAGCGTGCTGCCCTACAAACCCTATACGATTGACCTGCACGCCCGCCAGGACAGGAGCAAATACAGGAGCACGCTGGCGCAGGACCAGATCAGCGAGTCCAGCACCTACCGGGCCAAGCTGCTGCTGAAGGAGTACTGGATGCCCTCGACAATCACCCTCGAAACGCGGGACAGGATCACCAAGTCGCCCAACGCGGCGCGCGAAGGGACAGTGCTGGCGAAACTGGAGTCGCGGCACCGGTCGGAAAGCAGCGATACGCGGCTGGAAACGGCATTCGAGGAACGCACGAGGGAGAACCCCGGCAGCAAGATCGCGAGCCAGCACATGCTGCTGAACGCGCGCAACCATTACCAGCCCGGCGAGAACAGCAAACTCAACTCCGTCTTCAACCACAAAACCGACCGCATGGCCGATGGCGACAGGGCGCAAACCAGCCTGAACGGCAATCTGTCGGTCAGGCACCGCAAGGAATTGAGCAGCAACTACGGCCTGACCCTCGAGAACCAGAGCGAGCAGGGCAGCAATTCCCGCTCCGGCGCCGCCACGGCTTCGCTGCAACACCAGCTCTACGAAAACCTGGCGACCTCCCTGAACGGCAATGCCGGCAAGAGCCAATCGGACAGCGGGAATATGGAAGACTATGGCGCCGGCCTCAACTTTGCCTATACCCGGCCCATTCCGTGGGGAAAGATAAACGCCAGCCTGGGCCGTACAGACCAGATCAGGGACTGGCAGCGGGTGCTGGCCGAGGAAAAGATCACCCGCGAGCCTCACACGGTCACGCTTGCCAATCCCTGGGTCATGCTTGCCAGGATCGATGTTGTTCCGGGATCGGTCAAGATACTGGATACTGCGGATACTCCCTGCCTGTTCAACACTTGTACCAAGGATGTCGACTACAGCGTGACAACGATCGGCCGCGAGACGCATATTCAGTGGCTTAACTTTGGAGCTGCAGTAGGATTCTCCATTTCCGTCGATTACAGCCACACGGCCGACCCGTCGGCGAAGACGCGCCAGATCACCGACACGTTCGGCATAGGCGTGAACCTGTGGTCGATGCTCGGATTGAACTACACGCAGAACAAGACGCGCGCGGATCTGCTTTCGGGCACGCCGAGCACCGGGGATACGCAGGACCGTTTCTCGCAGGCGCTGTCGTCCTCGCTGAACCTCGGCTGGCGCAGCGTCAAGAGCGTCACCCGCGCCAGCATCACGAAGACGGAACTGGCCGCCGAGAAGATGGAAGGCGGACGGGGCGCCGCCACGCAGGAGGCCCTGAACCTGGGCCAGTCGTTCAGGGTCGGGAACTGGAGCGCCACCAGCTTCGAGATGGCGGACCAGTCGATGAGCGGGGACCGGAGCGCCTCTTCGCGCTCGCCCACCCGGACCCATCGCGCCCGGCAGATTTTCAGCTTCCGGCCGATGCGCTACCTGTCGGCCAGCGTGGGCGCGAGCCTCAACGAGACGGAATACAAGGAAACCGACGACCGCATCAGGAGCAGCGACTACGATGCGACGATGTACTGGCTGCTCGGCGCGGGCTCGCTTACCGCCAAGGCCTACAGGCAGGAGCTCCAGGGCCTCACGGAAGAAACCGGAAGCACGGGGCTGGAGGCGGATTATCAGTGGCGCTATTTCACCTGGAAGCCGACTATCCGGTTTTCGCTGGTCGAGAAGGAACAGAGGCCGCTAAACGCGGCGCTGGGGAACAGTAAAAATACCAAGTTTGTGTTATATTTCGAAGTGAGGCGCGAGCTCAATTAATGCCGCGAATGCCTCGAACGACACATGAAAAATCCGAGACAAATGAACAATGAGTGCCTGCCGATGATGTTACGCACGATATTGCTGGCGATCCTGTTTGTGACGGCGCCGATAACAGGCTGCGCGCAACTGCCCCCGGACGGGCAGGCGCAGCAGGAAGCTGCGGAGCCGCCGCCCGCCACGATGGTCTGGCCGGCGGCGCCCGAACTGCCGAGGATACGTTATTTGCACAGCATCGCCTCGGAGCGGGATATCAGCACCCGGCCCGGCCTGTTGCAGCGCTTCGCGCGCTTCCTGAAGGGCGAGAAAGCCGAGAGTCTGGCCAGGCCCCATGCCCTGACCGTGGACGAGGAAGACAGGCTGTATGTGGTCGACACCCTGTACCGGCGCGTGCATGTTTTCGACCGCGCCAAGGGCGCCCACTACATCTTTCCGGAGATTCCCCCGGACGGCTTTGTCAATCCCGTCGGCGTGGCGGCTGGCACGGGCGGGCGCGTCTATGTTTCGGACTCGAAGACGAACGTAATCCACGTTTTTTCGTCCCACGGCAGGCGTTATGAGGGCAGCTTCGGCGCCGGCCAGTTCGAGCGCCCCACCGGGCTGGCCTTCGACAGCGCGAACCGCCGGTTGCTGGTCGTCGATACCGTGGCGGGAACATTGACGGCGTTTCATGAAGCGTCGCTGGCCCCGAACGGGAAGCGCGCGGCAAACGGCGAGTCGATGCCCGGCCCTGCGGCTGTGTGGTCCGGCGCCGAAAGCGACATGATGCACGGCCCGACTCATGTCGCCATCGGCAGCGACCGGATTTTCGTCGCCGATTCGCTCAATTTCCGGGTGCAGATGCTGGACGGTCGCTTGAATCCCGTGGGCGCCTTCGGGAATGCGGGCGACCAGCCGGGGCATTTCGCGCGGCCCAAGGGGGTCGCGGCGGACAGCGCGGGGAACATTTATGTTGTCGATGCGCTGTTCGGCAATGTGCAGATATTCGATGCGCGGGGCAATCTGCTGATGACCTTCGGCAAACCCGGCAGCGGTATCGGCGAATTCTGGCTGGCCAGCGGCATCTTCATTGACAAACAGGACCGTATCTATGTTGCGGATGCCTGGAACCAGCGGGTTCAGGTGTTCCAGTATCTTCACCACGAGGAGTATCGGCGATGAAAACCTCAACCACTATTACGGCATTCGGTGCGCTCGCCCTGCTGGCTGCTGCCAGCGTCTGGGGCGGAAGCATTGTCGATAGCCGGCATAATCTCTCCACCACCGGGCCGGGGCCCATCAAGTCGGACACCGAGGGGGAAATCTGCATCTTCTGCCACACACCGCACCGCGCACGCGCGGATGTCTCGTTGCTGTGGAACCGCGCTGGCTCCGGTGCGATTTATACCACCTACGACAGCAGCACCATGCGCGCCACGGTCGGCCAGCCCACCGGCGCGTCGGCATTGTGCCTGAGCTGCCACGACGGGACGATCGCGCTGGGCGCGGTGCTGTCGCGCGAGGCGGAGATCTCCTTTCCGCCGGAGATGGCCTTCCTGACCCCGGATCGTCCCTCGTACATCGGCACCGACCTTGCCGACGACCACCCGGTTTCGTTCAACTATCAGGAGGCGTTGAGCGCGGGCAACACCGAGCTGGTGATGGCCGCAAACCTGCCGGTGAATGTCAGGCTGGACAAGGCCGGCATGCTGCAATGCACCGCCTGTCATGACGCGCACGACAACGACAACGGCAAGTTCCTGGTGATGGACAACCGCAATGCGATGCTGTGCAGAAGCTGTCATCTGCCGACGGGCTGGGACAGCGCCTCGCATGCGTCTTCGACGGCCGGATGGCTCAGCAGCAACCCGAACCTGTCCGACATGCGCTACACGACCGTCGCCGAAAACGCCTGCGCCAACTGCCACCGCCCGCACAAGGCGGAAGGCAAGCATCGCCTGCTGCGCTACGGAGCCGGGGCGGCCAGTTGCGTGATCTGCCACGACGGCAGCGTGGCCGGAAAGAATATCGTGGCCGAATTCGGCAAGCCATATAGCCACTCAATCCAGAATTACGGCGGCCTGCACGATCCGGCGGAGAACCCGCTTGCCGTGATGACCAAGCACGCCGAGTGCGCCGACTGCCACAACCCGCACCGCGCCAATACCAGTACGGCAACCGCGCCGAACGTGCCGGGGTCGATGCGCGGGGTCAAGGGGGTCAACCGGAGCGGCACGCCCGTGGCAGAGGCGGAGTTCAGCTACGAAATCTGCCTGAAGTGCCACTCGGGCAACAACCAGTTCGTGCCGGGCAACTACACCTACATTTCAAGGCTGTTCCCGCAGACCGACAAACGCCTTGTTTTTGATGCCACCAATACATCCCGCCATCCGGTCATGGATCCGCAGATTTCCACCGTGGCAGGACTTCCGAGCCTGCTGGACCCCTACAAGAACGGCTTCAAGTCGCTGTACTGCACGGATTGCCACGGCAATGACGACCCGAATGGCCCGAAGGGGCCGCATGGATCGAACAACCCCAAACTGCTCAAGAGCGAAGATACGACTGCCGCAGGCGGGCTGTGCTTCCAGTGCCACGACCGGGGCTACCTGCTGACCGGGGACGGCAAATATGTGCATTCCGACCATGTCGCCGTCAAGGGGGTGCAATGCTCTACCTGCCATGACCCGCATGGCTCGCAGGGCTTTCCGCGCCTGCTCAATTTCAATCTCGGACTCGTCACTCAAAACAGCCTCGGCTGCATCAATGTCGCGCCGGTGAGCGGTACATTGAAATGCGGTTTGAGCTGCCATAACTATAATCATACGATCGGCGGCGCCAGCGGATGTTGAGGAGATTGTCCGGAGCACCGGTGTCCCGCATGCCGGTTTGCATGACCTGTCCTTTCCGGGGGGAGTTTGTCCATGTTTACCGGCGCCGGTGAGGCGAAGGCTGTAGTGCAGCCTGACCAGCCCGCCATGCCGCAACACCGCACTTCGCTGCGGCGGAAAAGCCTGATCGTGTACGGCGCGCTGTTCCTTGTCGCGGTCGGCGTAGCCGTGTTCGTGTTCCATCAAAGGGCGTACCTGCTCGGGCAATTCGACCGGTTGCAGGATGCGTACACGGCGGAAACAAGGCTGTACAAGATCGACATGACCATCCTGAACACCATTCAGGCTCAGGTGCTCGGCATCGAGAGCCTCGGCATCGAACTCGATTCCCCGCTGATGCGTGATCACCTCCAGTTGCTGCGGGAGTTTTTCAACAACGTCATCGTGCGGCACGTCGAGCAGGGTCCCGAGGTGACTGCCCTGCAAACCGCCTTGCAGAGGGCTCACGAGGATACGACCCGGGAAAACATAGCTGCGCTCAAGAATGCCATCAGGGGGCTGCAGAGAATGATCGTGGGGCGCCTGGAGGATAGCCAGGCGCACCGCCTGACGCTGGCGGACAATTTTCGCAACCGTGCCGACATGGTGTCGCTGGTGGCACTGGGTCTGTTGCTGCTGGGATTTGCCGCGCTGGGCATTATCAACGCGCTGTTTTTCACGCGCCTGACCAGGGATGTGCGGGTGCTGACGCAGCGGGCGCTGCAAGTCGCGGACGGGCGGCGCAAGGAGCGTATCCCGGTAACCCGCGATGACGAGGTGGGTGATCTGATCGATGCCATCAACCGCATGGCCGATGACCTGAAGGAGCGCGATCGAGCCCTGGAGATCGAACGCCAGAAGAGTTTTCATCAGGAGAAGATGGCGGCGGTCGGGGTGCTGGCGGCTGGCATTGCGCACGAGATCGGCAACCCCATCGCGGCGATCACCGGGCTGGTGGAGGAGCTGCAGGAAGGATGCATCGGCCATAAGTGTGATGAGGGGTGTATGGAAATGGTGCTGGAACAGGTAAGCCGACTGAAAAAGATCACCCGGGAGGTATCGGAGTTCGCGCGGCCGCAACACAGTACACGCGAACTGCTGGATCTGAACAGCCTGATTCAGGGCGTCTGCAACCTGATGCGCTACGACAGGCGCTGGCGGGGGATCGACTTGCAATTCGATCTCGACAGTAACCTGCCTGCCGTCGAAGGGGCGCCCGATCAATTGATGCAGGTCATCATGAACCTGCTGGTCAATGCCGTGGATGCACTGGAGGATGTGCGGGGGCGCACGCCGGAGATCCGTGTCTCAACAAGTGTCGATACGGCAAGAAACGGTGTTCTGCTGATCGTCCGGGACAATGGGCACGGCATGGACGAGGAGGCGCAGCGGCATGCCATGGAGCCCTTCTTCACGACCAAGGACGTCGGCAAGGGTACAGGTCTCGGGCTGTTCCTGTGCCACTCGATCATCACGGCGCACGAGGGCGGGGAGATCCAGATCGAGTCGGCGCCGGGCGCCGGCACTGCCATCAAGATATTTTTGCCGCTGGGTAGCGAGGGTGATCTGGCCGGGCAGCAGGCATCAGACAACAAAAGGTACCTGAATTGATGAAACTGGACAACACTCAGGATGGTGTCGCCGCACAGATACTGGTCGTCGATGATGAGCGGGCCATTCACCAGGTGCTGGCCGCCAAACTGCGCAAGAGCGGCTATCTGGTGGAGGAGGCCTGTGGCGGCAAGGAGGCGCTGGATCTCTTGTGTGGCGGCGATTTTGAGGTGGTGATCTGCGACATCAACATGCCGGGCATGAGCGGTGTCGATGTCATGCGCAAGGCGCAGGAAATGGGGGTCGATGCAACCTTCCTGTTGATGACTGCGTTCGCTTCTGTCGATACTGCGGTCGAGGCGATGAAGCTCGGCGCATTCGATTATCTGGTCAAGCCCGTCAATCCGGAAGAACTGTTGCACCAGCTCGGCCAGATTATCGATATGCGCGGTTTGCGTTCGGAGAACCGTCTGCTGCGCAGCATCGTGCTGGGCGATCAGGACAATCGTTGCCGGCTGACATCGTCCGCGATGCAGGATGTCCAACGCCTGGTAGACAAAGTCGCGGTGAGGAACAGCACCGTCCTGATTACGGGCGAGAGCGGCACGGGCAAGGGTGTCCTGGCTCGGAATATTCACTGGCAGAGCCTGCGTGCAGCGGCGCCGCTCATTCCGGTTAATTGCGGCGCGATCCCGGCAGATCTCATGGAGAGCGAGTTGTTTGGCCACGTCAAGGGCGCATTTACGGGCGCAGACAAGACGACCAAGGGCCTGTTCGCTGCGGCGGACAAGGGCACCATCTTTTTAGACGAGATTGGAGAGCTGCCTCTGGCGCTGCAGGTCAAGCTGCTGCATGTGATCGAGGATCATGAATTCCGGCCTGTGGGGAGCGATAAGGCACGGCGGGTCGATGTCCGGATCATCGCGGCAACCAATCGTGATCTCGATGCCATGGTCAAGACCGGCAAATTCCGCGAAGACCTTTTCTTCCGGCTGAACATGATCCACATTGCGCTGCCGTCGCTGCGCGAGCGCCGGGAGGATGTTCGCAGCTTGATCAAGTTTTATCTGACTCGTGGTGAGGGTCAGGGGAGGCAGTTGTCGATTGATCCGGAGGCGGAGGCCATCCTGATGGCCTATGACTGGCCAGGCAATGCCCGGGAGGTGGAAAATGTTATCGGACGCGCCATGATCCTGTCCGATGGGGAGCGTATCTCCACGGTGGATCTACCCTCTCAGATTACGCGGGCCGCGCTGTCTGCCGGTGCCAGCGCGGCAGGCGGGGAGACCCTGTGTGAGAAGGTTCAGTTGTATGAATATCAACTGATCCAGCAGACGATCAAGGAAACAGGCGGCGATCGCCGGGCGGCTGCGGAGAAGCTGGGAATCGGCCTCTCGACGCTGTACCGGAAACTTGACGAGCTCAAGCCACAAGATGAGCAGGCATAAGAGCCTATTCCAATTGTAGGTCGGGCTTTGCCCGACCTACACCCCAATGGATTATCCGGGATAAAAAAACCGGGCTGTGCAGCCCGGTTTTTTATGCCTGTCCGGACTGCCGGTTACAGGCTGGCGTAGTAGGCCGCCAGATCATCAATGTCCTGATCGGAGAGCGGCATGGCCATCCCCTGCATCATGGGATCAATGCGGATGCCGGCACGGAAATCCCTCAATTGCTTGACCGTATAGTCGGCGTTCTGTTTGGCGAGATTGGGCCACATTGGATTGGGGCTCATCCCGTCCGGACCATGGCAACCGGCGCAACTGAGAGATTTTGTCTTGCCGGCAGCGGCATCAGGTCCTCCTTTGGTCTTGCCGGCAGCGGCATCAGCTGCCATGACTGTCGTGCTGCCCAGGCCCACCAGAACACCGGCCACTGCGGCCACAATCACTTTATTCATAACTTTGTTCATTACATATTCTCCATGTCAATGCTACATTAAATCAAAATCGTCCGGCAATTTAATTGAATAGATTCAGTTGGTTATTGTCTTGCGT
>CAYGIF010000076.1:0-10688 GCA_964349865.1 uncultured Gallionella sp.
TGGCAACCGGATCACGGCAAAGATACCTCGACCGGGCAACGGCTGGATTTTTATTACAACACGCTGCAAATTGTGCGGCAGCATCCCGTGTTCGGCGTGGGCACCGGCGGTTTTCCCGCCGCCTTCGCGCAGCAGACGCAGGGCAAGGATGTGATGCAGACGCGCAACCCGCACAACGAATATCTGATGGTTACGGTGCAAACCGGCGTGATCGGCCTGGCTTTGCTGCTGTATCTTTTTTACACGCAATGGCGTTGCGCCCCGCTGCTGGATGCGCCGTTCGAGCAGGACGCCGCGCGCGGGCTGGTGCTGGCCTATCTGGCCAACAGCCTGTTCAATTCGCCGCTGCTGGATCACGGCGACGGCCTGCTCTTCGCGTTCATGACGGCGGTGTTGTTCGCCAATTTCAGGCCTGCCCTGAGCTCTATCGAAGGGGCGGGCAAGCATGGCTAAGCTCTCCGTCATCCTCATCACCAAAAACGAGGCGGCAAATATCCGCGCCTGCCTCGAATCGGTGGCATGGGCGGACGAAATCATCGTGGTGGACTCCGGCAGCAGCGATGATACCGTCGCCATCGCACATGAATTTACGCCACGGGTATATGCGCATGACTGGCCGGGGTTCGGCGCGCAGAAAAATCGCGCCTTGGGCTATGCGACAAATGAATGGGTATTCTCCATCGACGCCGACGAGCGCGTCACTCCCGAGTTGCGCGCCGCCATCGAAGCGGTGTTGCGCAAGGATGATGGTACATGTTCGGCCTATCGCGTCTCGCGCCTGTCCAGCTATTGTGGGCGCTTCATGCGCCATTCCGGCTGGTATCCGGATCATATCGTGCGCCTGTTTAAGCGTAATGAGGCAGGCTTCTCCGATTCCCTGGTACATGAAAGTATCGAGGTAAGCGGGCAAGTGGGCAAGTTGGACGGCGAGCTGTTGCACTACTCCTACGAAAATCTTGAGCAGGTGCTGGACAAGGCCAACCATTACTCCTCGGCGGCGGCGCAGATGATGTTGCAACGCGGCAAGACGGCTTCGCTAAGCGGAGCAGTGCTGCGCGGTTTGTGGGCATTCATGCGCACCTACTTCCTGCGGCGCGGCTTCCTCGACGGGCGCGAAGGTTTCATGGTGGCGGTGTCCAATGCGGAAGGCACTTACTACCGCTATCTCAAACTGATGCTGCTCGCACAACAAAGTGCCGCTCGGCGTAGCCGGTCCCATGCAAAGCGCTAAGACACCGGCCAATATCCTGGTCATCGCCACGCGCCGTATCGGTGATGTGCTGCTGACCACACCCTTGATTCGTTCGTTGCACCGCGCCTGGCCGGAAGCAAAAATAGACGTGCTGGTGTTTGAATCCACCGCCGGTGTCCTTTCATCAAATCCTGATCTCCACCAGGTTCTCACCGTCGCCGAACGTCCAAACTGGCGCAGCCATCTGCGCTTGCTGTGGCGGCTATGGCGGCACTACGATCTCGCCTTATCGACGTTGCCGACGGATCGCCCAACGCTTTATGCCTGGGTGGCCGGAAAACATCGTGTCGGACTATTTGAACAAGGCCGCAAGCATAATTGGAAACACCTGATGCTGTCGAAATCGGTACAGTTCGACAACGTCGACACCCATACCGTGCTGATGTATCTCAAACTCGCCGATTTGCTCGGCGTGCCGCGCTGTCATGAAGTGGTGGCGGCATGGCATGCGGATGATGAGGCGGTGGTGCGTAAGGTGCTGCCATTCGATCCGGAGGCGCAAGCTTATGCGGTGCTGCACGTTTACCCAATGTACGCTTATAAAGCCTGGCGCCGCGAAGCATGGGCGGAACTGGCAGGCTGGCTGAATGGGCAGGGGATGCGCGTGGTGTTGACCGGTGGCAAAAGCGCGGATGAGATTGCTTATGTGCGCCATTTGCTGGATTTGTTGCCGCGAGATGCGGTAGACGTTGCCGGTAAGTTAAGTCTCGCCGGTGTGGCGTATTTACTGAGCAAAGCGCGTGCCTATGTCGGTCCGGATACCGTGGTCACCCATCTCGCTGCGGCGTTAGGCACCCCTACCGTTGCATTGTTCGGCCCATCCAACCCGGTGAAATGGGGGCCGTGGCCCAAGGGTTACGACGAAGACCGCAATCCCTATGAGATGCGCGGCACGCAGCGTGTGAATAATGTGGTGTTGCTGCAAGGTGGTGACGACTGCGTGCCATGCATGGAGGAGGGCTGCGAGCAGCATACTGCCAGCTTGAGTGCCTGTTTGCAGAATCTGCCGGCGGCGAGCGCGATTGCATCCCTGCGCGAATTGCTGCATTTGCCGCATCGCTTGAAGCATGGATAGACGCAGTCGAAGAGCAACTACAGCGCCGCACCGTTCCGCCCCGCTCCGCGTTGTGCGGGGCTGGAATGATGCGGCGCGAGAGTATGAGACAATTTACCGGGATTATTTGGCAACCCAACCATGAACCTGCGTTTCATCTACCGCAACCTCAAAGCGCGTTTTCGCGACCAGCGCCAGGAAATCCAGGCCCTGCTGGCGCATATCCGCCCCGGCGGCACCGTGGTGGATTGCGGCGCGAACAAAGGCAGCTATCTCTGGACGCTGAGCCGGGCGGCAGGAAAGAACGGGCAAGTCATCGCCTTCGAGCCGCAGCGCAAACTCGCGGCTTATCTGCGCGAAATGGCGCAAAGCTGCGGCCTGCTTAATGTGCGCATCGAGGAAAAAGGCATTTCCGACCATGCCGGAACCATGCAACTGATGATTCCCGGCGGCGACACTTCACCCGGCGCTTCGCTGGAGCAAAGCATTCTTCAACGCGAAGATTGCGCCGCCTATCCCGTCGAGGTGGTGTCGCTGGACGGCTACTTTGCGGCGCGCACGCGCAGGATTTCGGCCATCAAGATCGACGTCGAAGGCCATGAATTCGCCGTCTTGCAAGGCGCGCAAAACATCCTGGAACAGGATGCGCCGCTGCTGGTGTTTGAGTGCGAGCAGCGGCATCTGTCGGGGACGACGGTGGCGGAAATTCTGGCGTGGCTGCAAGCGCGCGGGTATGACGGCTGGTTTATCCGGCGCGGCACATTGCGCCCCGTTGCAGAATTCCGTATCGAGCTGCATCAGAAGCTGCAAGGCGAGCGGTTCTGGGATGAGCCGGATTATTGCAATAATTTCATCATGAACAAACGGACTGTAAAATGATTTACTCCGCCCCGCACCTTTCCGTAGTCATTCCGGTGTACCAGGCCGAGCATTGTCTCGACGAGCTGTACCAGCGGCTGAAGGCCGCTCTGGAAAGCATTACACCAGATTTTGAAATTGTGCTGATTGAAGATTGCGGCGGCGACAACTCATGGCAGGTGATCGAGCGGTTGGCTGCTGCCGACCCGCGTGTGCGCGGCATTCAGTTCAGCCGAAACTTCGGCCAGCATTACGGCATCACCGCCGGGCTGGATCATTGCTGCGGCGATTGGGTGGTGGTGATGGACTGCGATTTGCAGGATCGACCCGAAGAAATCCCGCGCCTGTACACAAAAGCGCAGCAGGGTTATGACATCGTGCTGGCGCGGCGCGGCGCACGGCGCGATCCACTGCTCAAGCGCATCACCTCAAATCTGTTCTACAAGCTGTTCAGCTACCTCGCCGATATCGAGTACGACGGACAGACTGGCAATTTCCGCATCATGTCGCGCAAGGTGGTGGCGAACTTCCGCCGCATTCGCGAGCAACTGCGCTTTTTCGGCGGGTTGGTGCAGTGGATGGGCTTCCCCACCGCCAGCATTGAGGTGGAACACGCCGAACGCCACGAAGGCAAATCCACTTACACCTTCGCCAAACTATGGAAGCTCGCCGCCGAGACCATCATCGCCTATTCGGATAAACCGCTGCGGCTGGCCATCCGTTTCGGTTTCATAATGGCATTCTTTGCATTTTGCTATGGTGTGTACATTTTCATTCGCGCCCTGCTTTATGGCTCTCCAATAGAAGGCTGGAGCAGCCTGATCGTCTCGCTGTATTTTATCGGCGGCATCATCATCGCCATCCTAGGCATCATCGGCATCTATCTCGGCAAGACCTTCGACGAAAGCAAAAAACGTCCGCTGTATATCGTCAGGCGTGCAACCTTCGATGAACATGGCTCCGCTGATTAAACCCACGCCGTGGGACACGGCGGCATTCGGCATTCCTACTTGGGAACTGCTCGAATACTCCGAAGCGGCATTACAACAGGCGGCAAATACGCAAGGCCATCACACCCTCAAGGCGGGTCCGCTCGCGGACAAGCGGCTGCTGTACGAACATGGCTTTTACTATTGCGGCACCCTGATCGAGCCGCATTGCCATTCGGCACGTCTGCGCGTGACACAGCACCCGGACGCAGCCGTTTCAAAAGAAGTCGATGCAGAGCAGGCTTTGTCGATCTGTCATGGTGCGTTCGCGCATGGCCGCTTCCATCGCGATTTTAACCTGCCCAAGGCTGCCGCAGACTTGCGCTATGATAATTGGTTGAAGCAATTGCTCGAGGCACAACAGGTATATGGGCTGTACTGGCAGAGCGCGCTGGCTGGATTCATCGGCTACAGCGGCAACAGCCTGATACTGCATGCGCTGTCCGGGCAATACAGCGGCAGAGGGCTGTCCAAGTACTGGTGGAGCGCGGTGTGCGGCGAAATTCTGGCAACGGGACATAACGAGGTGAAGAGCTCGATTTCCGTTACCAATCTTGCAGCGCTCAATCTATATAGCTCGCTGGGCTTTTCATTCAGCAACCCTAAAGATATCTACCATCGTTTGGTGCCATGAATCATTTCTTATGCCGCAACTAATTCGGTATGGCCTGATAGGCGCGGCAAGCAATGCAGCCATATATTTTATTTACTTGCTGATTACCTATCTCGGTATGGAAGCGAAATCAGCGATGACCCTGGTATATATCGCCGGCGCATCCATCGGGTTTGTCGGCAACCGGAAATGGACATTCGCTCATCGCGGCGACTCCTCCAGTGCAGCGCTACGTTATGTGCTGGCGCATCTGTGCGGCTACCTAGTGAATTTGCTGATTCTATATACCTTTGTTGACCGGTTGGGTTATGCGCATCAATGGGTGCAGGCAGCGGCGGTAATCGTCGTTGCCGGTTTTCTTTTCGTCATATTCAAATATTTCGTCTTCAGCAAAAGTACATCGCGCGCTGGAAAAGAATAAATGTTGTGCACGGGGCTTCGCTGCGGGCAACAGGAGTTGGGACTATCAGGCACGCTTTTGAGCCACGAGGAACAATGAACCGCCCACAGGGAAACGTATACCCGTACGCGTGAGCAACAGTTCGATAGACATGATCGCGCTCAGGATGATATTTGCGATCCTGCCGATCCGGAGTTCAGCCATCGGATCTTGATGACCTTCCTTGCCGGTTTTGCCGAAACGGCGCGAGAGCCACATCAGCGGCAGCAACAGAGAAACAAAAGAACCGACATCTGCAATATCAAAACCGGCACTCAAGACTTTATGCTTCAGTTGTTCGGCGGTATAGCGGCATATATGGCAAGCCATTTCGTCCTGGCGGCTCCAGAGGTTGGGGTGCTGCGGCACGGTAAGAAACAATGTGCCGCCCGGTTTGAGGGCGCGGTATATTTGCCCGAGCACGATTGAATCTTCCTGTATGTGCTCCAGGACATCGAACGCACCAAGCGCATCGA
The DNA here is from genome assembly GCA_964349865.1 of uncultured Gallionella sp. Classification (GTDB taxonomy): domain Bacteria; phylum Pseudomonadota; class Gammaproteobacteria; order Burkholderiales; family Gallionellaceae; genus Gallionella. The sequence continues at coordinate 5,682 of CAYGIF010000076.1, forward strand.
AATGCGATTCAAAGAGAATGTTGCGCGCATCCATTTGCATAAATTGCGCGCCGGGCACTCGATGCGCTGCATATTTCAGACCATTGCTGTAAATTTCCGCGCCTGCCAAAGCAGCATAGGGAAAGGCGGATGCTATTCCTGAAAGCACAAAGCCGGTGCCGCAACCTATTTCGAGAAACGATCCCGGAGCTGGAACATGTTTCTTGAGCAGCAGCAGGATCAAGGTATTGCGTGATTGGAACCAGAAATTGCCAGCTTCCAGACTGGCAAGCTGCTCAAAATATTCCGGATGAAACCCCTCGCTGGAATTTGCCGATTCTGCTGCCAGCGCGGGAAAGCCATTTGCTTCAGGCGGCGTGTACCCGCATATCGGGCAGACCCACCCGCTACTGTCAAAGCGCGCGTTGCATGCGGTGCAAATTTTCATATCAAACTAAGAGAATCAGTTGGCGAAAAATTCGCCGATGGCGGTACAGACGCGTGCAATTTCGCCTTCATTCATTTCATAGAACAGCGGCAGGCGCAACAGGCGTTCGCTCAGGTCATCAGTCACATGCATGGTGCTGCCCTCGCGTCCGTATTGGCGTCCCGCTAGCGAAGAATGCAGCGGTACATAGTGGAACACCGGATGTATGCCTTGTGTCTTGAGGTATGCAATCAGTTCGCTGCGCGTATTAAAGCTGTCAAGCAGGATGTAGAACAAATGACCGTTGCTGTCTTCGTCGAAGCTCGCCATGCGAAAGTGTCCGGCCCGTTGCAATTCAGCGAGCTGTGCGGCGTATGCGGTGCAGATGCTGCACCGCTTGGCGATGATTTCATCAGCGCGCTCCAGTTGCGCATAGAGGAAGGCGCTGACCAGTTCGCTGGGCAAATAGGATGAACCGATATCCACCCAGGTATATTTATCCACTTCACCGCGGAAAAACTGGCTGCGGTTGGTGCCCTTTTCGCGGATGATTTCGGCACGCTCGGCAAAGCGCGCATCGTTTATCAATAGCGCACCGCCTTCGCCGCTGATGATATTTTTGGTTTCATGAAAACTCAGGCAACCGAAATGCCCGATGCTGCCCAGTGCTCGCCCTTGGTAGGTAGAGAGCAATGCCTGTGCGGCATCTTCGACAACCAACAGATTGTGCTGGTCGGCAATTGCCATGATGCGCTTCATTTCGCATGGCACGCCTGCGTAATGCACCGGCACAATCACTTTGGTCTTGGCAGTGATGGCCGCTTCGATCAGGTTTTCGTCAATGTTCAGCGTATCCGGGCGGATATCCACAAATACCGGCACTGCGCCGCGCAGCACGAAGGCGTTGGCGGTGGAAACGAAAGTGTAGGAAGGGAGGATGAATTCGTCGCCGGGCTGGATGTTGCACAATATTGCGGCCATTTCCAGTGCGCCGGTGCAGGAATGGGTGAGCAGTGCCTTGTGGCAGCCGAGCTTGTTCTCAAGCCAGCGATGGCACAGTTTGGTGTAAGCGCCGTCGCCGGAAAGATGCCCCTGTGCCACGGCATCGGCAATCAGCGACAGCTCGCGACCGATGATGAACGGTTTATTGAATGGGATGGGTTTCATTGTGGCGACACAAAATCTGGTGCGTCATTTTATAGATAATCCAGGTTTGCAGGCAGTTCCGCGGCACAGCAAATACAACTGGTCTCCGCCGAGCTTGTATTCCTTGGCGATTTTCTCTAACGTGGAATCGTGAGTTCTTGCGATGATGAAACCTGTGGCCAGTTTTTCGGGAGGGTATTGCAGCGCCTGCTGCGGGTAACGTTGCTGGTTGATGTAAGCCGCCACATTCAGGCCGGTGGCAGTCGAATCTGTCACATAAAGCGGCTGCCCTTGGGTGCGGGCGATAATATCGGCAGCAGCCTGTGCGTAATTCGCACCGCGGAATTGCTGTTGATAGTAGGGAAACACCAATAGCCCCAGCACAAAGCCTAGTGCGATGGTAGCGACGAGCCAGCGGCGCGTTATGCGGATTGCCGGGAGGCCGGCGCGCCAGATCAGCCTCGCGGCGATCAGCGCGAACAACGGATAGATCGGTATCAGGTAGCGTACCCCGCTGTGCGGCGCGAGCCAGTAGGGCAGGAAGTTCAGCATGGCGATCAGCAGCGCGCTGCGGAAGTGTTCCGGCTGTGTTTCAATCTGTGTGATGCGTCCGCGCAGAGCGAAGTAAATCACCAGCAAACCGGCAGGCAGCAGCCCGGACCAGATTTCCAGCGGATAAAGCAGCAGCTTGGCGAGGTAATCTCCGATGCTGGAGGGGGCGAGCTTGGCGAGGATTTCCTCGAACATGCGCCCGCTTTGGCTGTGACCGGCGGGTATCAGCGCAAACCAGGCTAACGGCGCGAGCAGCATTGCGGCATGTGCCGCCAGTGACATTGGCCTGAACAGCAACCCGCGATAGGTGCGATTACGCGCCAGTGCCACCAGGGCGGCAGCGTAAAACACATAGGCGGTAAACGCCTTGCTGAGCAAGGCGCAGGTCAGCGCAATGGCCGCCACCCACAGCAGGCCATGGCGTTGTTCGGCGCAGGCGACCCACAACGCGGCGATGGCGGTGAAAATGAACAGCGCGAATAGCGGGTCAACGTAAGCCAGCCAGCCTCGGTACATCAGCACATCATTGAAAGTCAGATAGATTAGTGCGGCAAAGGCTGCGAAGCTGCGCTCACGGAACAGCCGCCAAGCCAGCCATGACAGCACCGCAGCGGTGGCGAGCGTGGCACAGATAGTCAGGCCGCGCGCCACCTCCAGCACATGCGGCCAGCCGAACAGGTTGGCAAACACGATGATCAGCCAATTGAACAATGGATTGTGTTTTACATCGCCGCCATACAGGTATTGCTTGAGCCATGCGCCGTGCTGCCACATCTCCATGGAGGTGATCGGGAAAATGGCTTCCTCGCCGACGTAGTATAGATTCAGCATCGGCAGGAAGCTCAATGCCGCCGCAATCAATAGCAGGCGAAAGGAATGTGGGGCGGTTGTCGTCATGGGGTTCATCGTAATCCGCCGTCGGGCAGGGTAATCGTGCCATCCTGGCGCAATGCATTGCGCCAGAAGGGTTGGAATATTTTGTTATAGCATGTCGCGACGGCGTGGTGTTCGTCAATAAATTCTGCCGCACCGCAGCCGAAACGTTCCGCCTGACCGGCATCCAGTATCACCAGATGCTGCACGCGCGCCCATTCGGCGAGCATGCGCTTGGTATTTTGCAGATGGGTGGCGAGTTGCGGATGGCGCAGAAATTCCGCTTCCATGCCGGGCAGCAGCGGCGGCATGAATAGCACCACACCGCCGCCGCGCTGCCTGGCGCGCTCGCCCAGCGCCGCGAGGCGTTGCAGCAGCAATGCGTCCGGCACGCCTTTGGTCAGGGCCAGGTTCTGGTGATATTTCGAACTGGAGGCGGTCGCTGACAGGATCAGTGAACGCGCATTGCCGACGCGTGATGAGTTGGCGAAAGTGGCGCTGCCATCGAAGCGGAAACCAGTGCAGATGCCGCGATGGATGGTATCGAAATCCTTGCCGGGCGTTCCGTCCGCGCAGCGGTAATCATCGCTGCCGTCTTGCAGGAAGTAGCCGCGAAAAGCGGCCGACTTGTTTTCGGCGCGCAGGATGGTTTTGAAAATCTCCAACAGGCTGGCGATGCGCGGATAGGAAAGTGCATCGCGCATTCTATCCAGTAGGGGAACCGGCTTAACCGCAGACTGAACCTGTTGCATGGCCGTGGCGGCAGAGAGATCGGCGGCAGGCGGTTCGGTGTGCTGGTAGATGAAGCCGATTGACCAGTCCAGCGGGATAACCAGCCATTTCACCTGCGGGGCGTGTTGCTGCACATATTCCGCCTCGGCGATGGACGCACTGAGCGCATGGCCGCTTTGTGCGTAGTTGTAGATGCGCAGCATGTCCGGGAATGCTTGCCGGGTGATGCCCATCGCGGTGGAAGAGCCGAACACCACGGCATTGATCTCCGCCAGACGATCGTTCAGCCGCAACGTCTTGAACAGGTGCGTATCGCTCAACGTCGGGGCGTAGGTGATGCCTTGGGTGCGTTGCTGCCACTGGCTGGCGAGCAGTGTTTTCTTGTTGTTGCCCACCGTGTCGCTGAGCAGGATCAGGTTAAGGATGAAAACGGGCAGCAGCGTCGCGCCGAAGCAGGCCATCACTATCCAGAAAAAGCGTTTGTGCATTGTGCTCATTTCAGAACTGGAAGTAGAGGAACACCGACTGCTTGTCCAGGTTGATGATTGCGACGAAGCCGAGCAGCCACACGACGAGCGCGGCGCGCAGCGACGGCTGCCACAGCAGGCGTTTGGCTTTGCCGCCTTCCGGCACATCCAGCGCGGGGCGGAAGGAGGCCATGATCTGCTGGGTGTTGGGGGCGAGCCAGACAATCAGCAGCGAAATCCAGATCCAGTTGATCGCCCCGCCCATGATCAGGTCGTTGGTCGCGCCGAAAGGCACGCCCTGTCGAACCAGCCACTGGCCGGCCCCGCCCCATTTGGCGAGCCAGGCATCCGGCAGCATAAAGCCGTTCATGCCCGCCATCGCCTTGAGCATCGCGGTGGCGGTATCGAGATTGTCGGCCCGGAATACCACCCATGCCGCCGCCACCGCGAGGAAGGTGAGCAGCACTGCCAGCGCGTGCATCGGTCGCGACAGCGGCTGTTCGGGGTCCTGCCCCAACGACCGGCGCAGGTTCTGCCAGCCGTGGTTGACTACCAGATACAGGCCATGCAGACCGCCCCAGATGACGAACGTCCAGCCCGCGCCGTGCCACAGCCCGCCGAGCAGCATGGTGGCCATCAGGTTCAGGTAGCGGCGCGGCGTGCCCTTGCGGTTGCCGCCCAGCGGGATGTACAGATAATCGCGCAGGAAGCGCGACAGCGTCATGTGCCAGCGCCGCCAGAACTCGATGATGTTGGCCGACTTGTACGGCGAGTGGAAATTCAGCGGCAGCACCACGCCGAACATGCGCGACAGGCCGATGGCCATGTCCG
>CAYGIF010000077.1:0-10560 GCA_964349865.1 uncultured Gallionella sp.
TTGGGCAGCGGATGCATCACGCCGTGTTCGTCGCGGTTGAACTGCATGAACACGTTGTTCCAGATTTCGATGTAGCGGTCGCCGTGCTCTTCCGGCGAACCGGGCGGGCCGCCCCAGATATCCGCGCCGTGGTCGTAGAAGATTTCCGTGCACGGGCCGCACGGGCCGGTATCGCCCATCATCCAGAAATTGTCCGACGCGTAGCGCGCGCCCTTGTTGTCGCCGATGCGGATCACCCGCCCGGCAGGTATACCGATTTCCTTCGTCCAGATGTCGTAGGCCTCGTCGTCCTCGGCGTACACCGTCACCCACAGTTTATCGGCTGGTAATTTGTATACTTCAACAAGTAATTCCCAGGCGTATTTGATCGCGTCGCGCTTGAAATAATCGCCGAAGCTGAAGTTGCCGAGCATCTCGAAGAAGGTGTGGTGGCGCGCGGTATAGCCGACGTTCTCCAGGTCGTTATGCTTGCCCCCGGCGCGCACGCATTTCTGCGACGACGCGGCGCGCGTATAGGGCCGCTTGTCAAAACCGAGAAACACATCCTTGAACTGGTTCATCCCCGCATTGGTGAACAACAGCGTCGGGTCTTCGTGCGGCACCAGCGAACTGGACGGCACCACGGTATGCCCTTTCGAGGCGAAATAATCCAGAAATTTTTGGCGGATTTCACTGCTTTTCATTATCACGTTCCCGAAACAAAAAACGACTAGCTCTCCTCAGCCAGCCGCAATACCTTGAAAATCACATCCATCGCAAACCCGCGCGATTGCAGAAAGCGCATTTGCCTGGCTTTTTCCCTGGCGTCCTGCGGCAGCGTACCAAATTTCCTCTGCCACACACTGCGCGCGGTTTCCAACTCGCCTTCCTTCAATGCGGGCAATGCGGCACTGACTAATTCTTCCGGGATGCCCTTTTGGCGCAGGTTATGGGCGATGCGCTGGGTGCCAAAACGGCTGCGCTTGGCATGCAGCAACTGCGTGGCGGCGCGGGCATCGGACAGCCAGCCGCGCGCCGTCAGGTCATCCAGCAGCGCATCCAGATTCTCTGGCGGCGTCCCGAAATCTTCGCCCATTTTTACATGCGGCAACAGCTTGCCGCGCAGTTCGGCGCGGCTGTATTCGCGGCGCGCCAGGTATTGCAGGGCGCGCGCGCGCAAGCTTAACTCAGGCTTTTTCCTCACCCGGGTGCTCGGTCAATAGTTTTTCGGAGGCTTTGATGCCCGCTCTTGCACTGGCTTTTTCGCCTGCCTTCGCAGCCATTTTTTCACCGCCCCCCAGCAGCGCTACCCCGACCGCTTCGCGCACCTTGTTTTCGATTTCCCGCGCGACTTCCGGATGCTCGCGCAGGTATTCGCGCGCGTTGTCCTTGCCCTGTCCGATCTTGTCGCCCTTGTAGGCGTACCAGGCACCGGCTTTTTCGACCAGTTTGTGCTGTACGCCGAGGTCGATGATCTCGCCTTCGCGCGAGATGCCTTCGCCGTACAGGATATCGAACAGCGCCTCGCGGAACGGCGGTGCGACCTTGTTCTTCACCACCTTGACGCGCGTTTCGTTGCCGATCACTTCGTCGCCTTTCTTGATCGCGCCGATGCGGCGGATGTCGAGGCGCACCGAGGCGTAGAACTTGAGCGCGTTGCCGCCGGTGGTGGTCTCCGGGTTGCCGAACATCACACCGATCTTCATGCGAATCTGGTTGATGAAAATCACCAGCGTATTGGAACGATTGATGTTGCCGGTCAGTTTGCGCAACGCCTGCGACATCAGGCGCGCATGCAGGCCCATTTGCGCATCGCCCATCTCGCCTTCGATCTCGGCCTTGGGTGTCAGCGCGGCAACCGAGTCGATCACCACCACATCCACCGACGCGGAGCGCACCAGCATGTCAGTAATTTCCAGCGCCTGTTCGCCGTTGTCCGGTTGCGAGATCAGCAGGTCTTCCACCTTCACGCCGAGCTTCTGCGCGTAGCTTGGATCGAGCGCGTGTTCCGCGTCGATGAACGCCGCCGTGCCGCCCAGCTTCTGCATTTCGGCGATGACCTGCAAAGCCAGCGTGGTCTTGCCGGATGATTCCGGGCCGTAGATTTCAATCACGCGGCCGCGCGGCAAGCCGCCCACGCCGAGCGCGATGTCCAGTCCCAGCGAGCCGGTGGACACGACCTGGATATCGCGCGCCACGTCATGCTCGCCGAGGCGCATGATCGAACCCTTGCCGAACTGCTTCTCGATCTGGCTCAATGCCGCCGCGAGCGCCTTGCTTTTATTGTCATCCATTACGATCCCCTTTCAAAAAATGGTGCGGGATTGTGGCACATCAATTCGCACTTGTACAGAACGAACGTTCTTTATTGGATTTTTTAACGGGCATGCAAAAATGCTGCTCCCGATGATGAAGCCCGGCATCCCCGTTTCCCTCACCTAGCAGCCTGTCGGACTTAAAGGAAATCGGCTGCAAATCCGCCTGGCCGGTGCAGATTTTGCCGCTTTTTTGGTCAATAGAATGACTATTGACCTGCAAAACCGGCAAAATCTGCCCTCGCCCAGCCAAATTTTCGCTTCGATTCTTCAAGTCCGACAGGCTGCTAGGCTTCTGATTAAACTTTTGGGATTACCCCGCAAGCAGCGAGTGCAGGAATCTAAGCCAGTTCCGTCCGCCTCCCGAGCAGGTCGATTACGCCCTGCAACGCGATATGCGCCGCTTGGGCGCGCACTTCGGCGCGGTTGCCGTTGATTTGATGGCGTTGCGCGTAAGTCGCGCCATGTTTGAGCCCCCAGGCGAACCATACCGTGCCAACCGGCTTGCCCGGCGTGCCGCCATCCGGTCCGGCAATGCCGCTTACCGCCAATACCACTTGCGCCGCGCTGTTGGCCAGTGCGCCCGCCACCATCTCGCGCACCACCGCCTCGGACACTGCGCCATGCTGCTTGAGCGTCGCTTCGCTCACGCCCAGCATCTGCTGCTTGGCAAGGTCGGAATAAGTGACGAAGCCGCGCTCGAACCATGCCGAGCTGCCCGCCACGTCGGTGACGGCGTGCGCCACACCGCCGCCGGTGCAGGATTCCGCCGTCGCCAGCATCAATCCGTGCGCTTTCAGTGCCCCGCCAACTTGAGCCACAAGAATGTCCATTAACCAAAACCGTGCGGGCAGGAATCCAATGTAGGTCGGGCTTCGCCCGACATGGTGGGCACAGCCCACCCTACGGTTGCAACTAAAATATCCATTGCCATCATGAATCCCATTTTCGTTCTAAATCATGGAGGGCAATTAATTGCGCCACCACAGGGTTATTTGTTTAACCCGCGTGCCAGATCGTTCTGGATATCAACCACCGCCTCCAGCCCGACCGCGATGCGGATCAGGCCGTCCGTGATGCCCGCCGCGGCGCGCGCCTCAGGCGTGATGCGCCCGTGCGTGGTGCTGGCCGGGTGGGTGATCGTGGTCTTGGTGTCGCCCAGGTTGGCGGTGATGGAAATCATGCGCGTGTTGTCGATCACGCGCCACGCGGCCTCCTTGCCGCCCTTGACTTCGAATGACACGATGCCGCCGCCGCTCTTCTGTTGTTTCATCGCCAATTGATGTTGAGGATGCGACGGCAGGCCCGGATAGAAAACCCGCGCCACATTGGGCTGCGCTTCCAGCCAGCGCGCCAGCTCCAGCGAGTTGGCGCTGTGCGCGTCCATGCGGATTTTCAGCGTCTCCATGCCCTTCAGCAATACCCAGGCATTGAATGCGCTCAGCGTCGGCCCGGCGGTGCGCAGGAAGCCGTACACGCCTTCCATGTTCTTCCTGCTGCCCAGCACCGCGCCGCCCAGCACGCGCCCCTGCCCGTCGATATACTTGGTCGCGGACTGGATCACGATGTCCGCGCCCAGTTCCAGCGGGCGTTGCAGGATCGGCGTGCAGAAACAGTTGTCCACCACCAGCAGCGCGCCGCAACCCTTCGCCACTGCGGCAATCGCGGCGATGTCGGAAATCTCGGTGAGCGGGTTGGACGGCGTCTCCAGAAAGAACAGTTTGGTGTTCGGACGCACCGCCGCCCGCCACTCGGACACATCGGTCGCGGAAACGTAAGTCGTCTCGACGCCGAACTTCTTGATGATATTGTTGAACAGGTTGACCGTTGCGCCGAAGATGCTTTGCGACGCGACGATATGGTCGCCCGATTTCAGCAAGCCCATCACGCACGCCAGGATCGCCGACATGCCCGATGCCGTGGCGACGCATTGCTCGGCGCCTTCCAGCGCGGCGAGCCGCTCCTCGAACATCGTCACGGTCGGGTTGGTGAAGCGCGAATAGATGTTGCCCGGCTCTTCGCCGATGAAACGCGCGGCAGCCTGCGCGGCGCTATCGAACACGAAGCTCGAAGTCAGGAACAGCGCCTCGCTGTTTTCGCCGAACTGGCTGCGCACCGCTCCCGCGCGCACCGCCAGGGTTTCCGGCTGATAGTTTTGTTGTTCACTCATCATCTGTCCCCTGATTCCTGAACCTCACATCGAAGTCGCATTTATCGCCAGATCCAACTCCATCTGGTCTTCGTCCAATAGCCTGTTGGCGTTCCCGCCGCCACGCAGCGCTTCGATCACATCCAGATAGTGCGGCGTGATGTCGCCGGTGATGTAGTTGCCATCGAAACAGGATGCATCAAAACCGGTGATTTCGGGATTAGTCTTGCGCACCGCCGCCTTGAGATCTTCCAGATCCTGATAGATCAGCCGGTCCGCGCCGATCTCACGGCAGATTTCCTCATCGCTGCGTCCGGTGGCGATCAATTCGCTGCGGCTCGGCATATCAATGCCATACACATTCGGAAAACGCACCGGCGGCGCGGCGGAGGCGAAATATACTTTCAGCGCGCCGGCATCGCGAGCCATCTGCACGATCTCGCGGCTGGTGGTGCCGCGCACGATGGAATCGTCCACCAGCAGCACATTCTTGCCCTTGAATTCCATGCCGATGGCGTTCAGCTTCTGGCGTACCGATTTTTTGCGCATCGCCTGTCCGGGCATGATGAAAGTGCGTCCGATGTAGCGGTTCTTCACAAAACCCTCGCGGAACGGAATATTGAGGCGGTTTGCCAATTGCAGCGCGCTGGGGCGGCTGGAATCCGGGATCGGGATCACCACATCGATATCTACCTCACCCCAGGTGCGCCTGAGTTTGTCGGCGAGATATTCGCCCATGTACAGGCGCGTCTCGTATACCGACACGCCGTCGATCATCGAATCCGGTCGCGCCAGATAAACATATTCGAAAATGCACGGATTGAGGCTGGCTTTATCGCTGCATTGTTGGCTGTGAAAATTGCCGCCAAAATCGATGAATACCGCCTCGCCGGGTGCGACATCGCGCAAAAATCTGAAGCCCAGCGTATCCAGCGCCACGCTCTCCGATGCGACCAGATATTCCGGACCCTGCTCGGTTTCATGTACGCCCACCACCAGCGGGCGGATGCCGTGTTTATCGCGGAATGCCAGCAAACCGTAGCCCGCGATCATCGCCACCACGGCATACGCGCCGCGGCAACGCCGGTGCACAGCGGACACCGCAGCAAAAATGGTCGGCACATCCAGACGCAGCCCTTTGGCTCTGACCTGCAACTCGTGTGCCAGCACATTTAGCAACACTTCCGAATCGGAATTGGTGTTGACGTGACGCAAGTCATCCACGAACAACTGCTTCTTCAGCTCTTCGGTATTGGTCAGGTTGCCGTTGTGCCCGAGCATGATGCCGAATGGCGAGTTCACATAGAACGGCTGCGCCTCGTTGTGGTCCACCGAAGAGCCGGCAGTGGGATAGCGCACATGCGCGATCCCCGCATTGCCCGACAGCGCGCGCATGTTGCGGGTGCGGAACACATCGCGCACCAGCCCATTGTCCTTGTGCAGGTGAAAGGTATGCCCATCCAGCGTCGCGATACCAGCGGCATCCTGGCCGCGATGCTGCAAGACCTGCAGGCCGTCATACAGCAACTGATTGGCCGGTATTTGTGAAACGACGCCGAGAATGCCGCACATGAATTTTTATCCCAACAATTAACTGCGAATTCTGTAACGCACGCGCTGTGCAATGTTGTCCGGCAACCACACCTTGGTCAGCAAAGCGACATCCTCCGCCGTTTTGCTCGTCTGCGCGGTGCGCCAGAACGGTTGTTCCGGAATAGGCGTCAACCCGGCCAGCCACACCAGCACGAGTATCACCAGCACGCCGCGCAACGCGCCGAACAACCCGCCCAGCACCCTGTCCAGCCAGCCCAGCCCGGTCGCCTTCACCAGCCTCGAGAGCAGCCAAGCCAGCACACCCCACACGATCAATGCGGCGACAAACACCACGGCGTAGGCCAGCGTGATCCGCATCGTCTCCTGCGTCCCCGGCATCATCGGCGCGACGCCGCCGGCAAACAATTTGCTCAGCAAGAACGCAACCGGCCAGCCCACCAGCGACAGCACTTCGTAAACCAGGCCGCGCCACAAACCGAACAACAACGAAACCAGCAATATCGCCATGACGGCGAAATCAAATCCGGTCATTTGGCGCTAGTCACCACCGGGTGCAGCCCATGTTTTTCCAGCAATTGACGCACCTTCTCGGCTTTGTCGCGCTCCGCATACGGCCCCACGCGCACGCGAACCTTGTCGCCGACTTTTTCGGTATAGGCCTTGAAGCCCAGCTTTTTCAGCCGGTCCGCTTCCTGCCTTGCGGTATCTGGATTGGCGTAAGCGCCGACCTGCGCGACAAAGCTTTCGCCGCCCGGCTTGTCCATACTTTTGGATTCAGGGCTCTTCGATTCCGGTTGCTTATTGGCAGCGGGTTGTATCTTGCCCTGCACTTCATTCTTGGGATCGCTTGCGGCGGCCGGTTGATTGTTTGGCGCCGCAACAGCCTGCGCGGCAGCCGGTTTGGCTTGCGCCGCGCCTGACACGGCAAGCGGAGCCGAAACAACCTCGACTGCGGAAGCGGCCAACGGCGAAACTCCAGCCACTTCGGAAACCGCCATGCCCGGAATAAACTCGCCGACCTTGTCGGGAGCCGGGATGCGCAGCTCGATGTCCTGTCCGGTAGGCTTGGGCTCGCTGTCCAGCACCATCGGCAGGATCACCACCACCGCCAGCGTGAGCGCGACCGCCCCGATCAAGCGACGGCGCGCTTTGCGCCTCAGGTTCAGTTCATCGTCTGTCAACTGTTTTGCCATGCTTTAGCGAACCTCAAAATTTTCCCTGCAAAGACAGTCCTTTTGCGGCCATCGCTTCCGCCACGGTATAGAACGATCCGAAGGCCGCGATTCTATCATTTTCGCCTGCCGCGTTATAGGCATAACGCAACGCTTCGGCGACGTTAGGGAAGGTTTGCATATCCCCGCGCACGCCAGTGTTTTGCAGCACTTGCGCCAGTTCCCCGGCGGCCGCGCCGCGCGGCGCATCGATCCCCGCCACCAGCCAGGTGTCGATAAGCGGATCGAGCGCCGCCGCCACCCCCCCCATGTCCTTGTCCTTGAGCATCGCGAACACCGCCCAGGTATGCGGGCAAGGCGGCAGGCCGGCGAGATTCTGCGCCAGCGAACGCGCCGCGTGCGGATTGTGCGCCACATCCAGGATCAGCGCCGGCCTGCCCGGCACAAACTGGAAGCGCCCCGCCAGTTGCACCTCGACCAGCCCGCGCCGCACCGCCTCCATGCTCACCGGCAAACGCTCTTTCAGCGCATCCAATGCCGCCAGCGCCGCGCTGGCGTTGTGCAACTGGAATGCGCCGCGCAACGCCGGGTAGGGCAGCGCGTTGCGCGTTCCAACTTTGCTGCGGTAGTCCCATTGCCCGTTATGCGGCATACAACCAAACTCGCTGCCGATGCACCACAGCTCCGCGCCGATCTGCTGCGCATGGCTGCGTATCGCCTGCGGCACATCCGCATCCGCGCAAATCGCCACCTTGCCGCTGCGGAAAATCCCCGCTTTCTCGAAAGCGATCAGCTCGCGCGTCTCGCCCAGATAATCGGTATGGTCAATGTCCACGCTGGAGACCACCGCGCAGTCGGCATCGAACGCGTTCACCGCATCCAGCCTGCCGCCCAGCCCCACTTCGAGGATCGCGACATCCACCTTGTGCCCGATAAAACACTGCATCGCCGCGAGCGTGCCGAATTCGAAATATGTCAATGCAATGTCCCCGCGCGCCTGCTCGATCCGTTCAAAGGAAGCGCACAACTCCGCATCGTTCGCCTGCTTTTTTCCGATGCGCACGCGCTCGTTGTAATGCAGCAGATGCGGCGAGGTGTAGCAACCGACGCGGTATCCGGCGGCGTGCAGGATAGATTCCAGCATCGCGCACACCGAGCCCTTGCCGTTGGTGCCGCTGACCGTGATGATGGGAAAATCGGGATCGAGATTCAGCCGCTGCTTGACTTGCGCCACGCGCTCCAGGCCGAGCGCGATGGTCTTTGGGTGCAGGGATTCTAAATAGGATAGCCAGTCGGCCAGTGTCTTGGGCATATATCATTTGTAGGGTGCGCTATGCGCACCATGGTGCGTGGAACGCACCCTACGCCGCCTCGATCTCTGCCACCGCCGACTGCTTGGTCAGCAGGGTAATCAGCGTCACCAACTGGTTACGCATCTCGCGCCGATCCACGATCATGTCCACCGCGCCGTGCTCCAGCAAAAACTCCGCGCGCTGAAATCCTTCCGGCAGGGTTTCGCGCACCGTCTGCTGGATCACGCGCGCGCCGGCGAAGCCGATCAGCGCGCCGGGTTCGGCGATCACCACGTCGCCCATGAAAGCGAAGCTGGCGGACACGCCGCCCATGGTCGGGTCGGTCAGCACCGAGATGAACGGCAGCTTTTCCTGGCTGAGTTGCGTGAGCGCGGCGCAGGTCTTGGACATCTGCATCAGCGACAGCAAGCCTTCCTGCATGCGCGCGCCGCCGCTGGCGGCGAAGCAGATGAACGGGCATTTCTGTTCCAGCGCGACCTGCACGCCGCGCACGAAACGTTCGCCGACCACCGAGCCCATCGAGCCGCCCATGAAGTCGAACTCGAATGCCGCCGCGACCACCGGCACCGCATGGATGCTGCCCTGCATCACCACCAGCGCGTCGTCTTCATCGGTGCTTTTCTTGGATGCGATCAGCCGTTCCGAATACTTCCGGCTGTCCTTGAATTTAAGGGTGTCGATCGGCAACACTTCCGCGCCGATCTCGAAGCGTCCCTCGCCGTCGAGCAGCAAGTCCAGCCGGGTGCGTGCCGAGATGCGGTGGTGATGGCTGCATTTCGGGCAGACGCTCTGGTTCTTTTCCAGGTCTGAGTGGTACAGCACCGTCTGGCAGTTCGGGCATTTGTGCCACAAGCCTTCCGGCACGTTCTTCTTCGCCTCGCCTTCGCGGCGCTTGATCTTGGGCGGCAATAATTTCTGGAACCAGCTCATATTTGTTCTCCTTAGGCCTGATCGACGGCCTGCCTCAATTCCTTGACCAGTTTGCTCACATTGGCGACGACATTCTGTTCGGTCGAGTTTTCGATTTCCTGCACGATGCGGCTGCCTACCACCACGCCGTCGCATAGCTTTGCAACCGCCAGCGCGGTCGCCGCGTCGCGGATGCCGAAACCGACGCCGATCGGCAACTGGATATGCTTGCGCAGTTGCGGAATCTTCTGCTCGATGGCGGCCAGGTCGAGATGCCCCGCGCCGGTCACGCCCTTGAGCGACACATAATACACATAGCCGCGCGCCTGTTTGGCGACGAGCTCCACGCGCGCATCGGTGCTGGTCGGGGCGAGCAGGAAAATCGGATCGATGCCGTGCTTGGTCAAATGGGCGAATGCCTCATGGCCTTCTTCCGGCGGGAAGTCCACGGTCAGCACGCCGTCCACGCCGACTTCGGCGCAGCGCCGCGCAAAGGTTTCCCAGCCCATCGCCTCGATCGGGTTGCCGTAGCCCATCAGCACGACGGGCGTACCGCTATTGCTGCGGCGGAATTCGGCGACCATGTCCAGCACGTGATGCAAGCCGACATGGTGCTTGAGCGCGCGCTCGGAAGCGCGCTGGATGGTCGGGCCGTCCGCCATCGGGTCGGAGAACGGCACGCCCAGCTCGATCACGTCCGCGCCCGCCTCCACCAGCGCATGCAGCAGCGGCACGGTGAGCTGTGGATTGGGGTCACCCGCCGTGAAGAACGGAATTAGCGCCTTGCGCTTATGTTGCTTGAGCTTGTCGAAGGTTGTCTGGATGCGGCTCATTGTTTATCTTTCCGTAGGAGCAAACAAAAACTCAAGTAGGTCTGGCTTTGCCCGACATGGCGGGCAGAGCCCGCCCTACGACTTGACCATTTCATAGCGTGATCCCCGCTAATTTGGCCACGGTGTTGATGTCCTTGTCGCCGCGCCCGGAAAGGTTGACCAGCAGCACCTTGTCCCTGCCCATGGCCGGCGCAATTTTTATTGCGTGCGCCAATGCGTGGCTGGATTCCAGCGCCGGGATGATGCCTTCGAAGTGGCACAGGCCATGGAAGGCGCGCAATGCCTCGTCGTCGTCGATCGCGACATATTCGGCGCGCCCGCTGTCCTTCAGCCAGG
>CAYGIF010000078.1:0-10074 GCA_964349865.1 uncultured Gallionella sp.
GCATCACCCACCTCCCCACCAACATCGTCGTGCAATGCCAGAGCGACCGCTCGCAACACCGCAACCGCGCCGAAGCGATGGCGATGCTGAAATCGCGCATGTACGAGGAAGAACTGCGCAAACGCAACGCCGAGAAACAAGCGATGGAAGACGGCAAAACCGACATCGGCTGGGGGCACCAGATCCGCTCCTACGTGCTCGACCAGTCGCGCATCAAGGATTTGCGCACCAACCACGAAGTCGGCAACACCCAGGCCGTACTGGACGGCGACCTGGACGATTTCATTTCGGCAAGTTTGAAGCAAGGGGTGTAAGCCCAACAGAAACGCAAAACATTCCCATTCGCTGTGTTTTATACTGAATACAGAAAATTCCCGGCCTGTATAAACAATGTTGACACGCCGTGCGCGCACCCATAAACTGCGGCAAATCAAATTGTGAAAGGCGCTCATCATGGAAGTCATCGTAAAAAAATGGGGCAATAGCGCGGCGGTGCGCATCCCGGCATCCGTCATGGCGGCGGCGCATGTCGCTTTGGATCAGCCTGTCGAAGTGCGCGAGGAGCAAGGGCGCATCGTCATCGAGCCGGTACGCCGCAAAACATACAAACTGGACGAGTTGCTTGGCGGCATCACCGCAAAAAATCAGCATAAACCTATCGACACGGGCGCACCGGTTGGCAAGGAAGTCTGGTAATGGCGCGTCGCTTTGTGCCGGATGCGGGTGATATTGTCTGGCTCGAATTCTCGCCGCAGGCCGGGCACGAACAAGCCGGACATCGCCCCGCGCTGGTGCTCAGCCCATCTGCCTACAACAATAAAACCGGTACCATGCTGTGCTGCCCGATGACCTCCCAAATCAAAGGCTATCCGTTCGAGGTCATCATCCATGCGGAAGATGTCAGCGGTGCCGTGCTGTCCGACCAAGTCAAAAACCTGGACTGGCGCGCACGCAAAGCCACACCAAAAGGCAAGGCATCTGCCGAGGAACTGGATGAAGTGCGCGCAAAAATTTCATCGCTTCTTGGAGTATCTGGAATTTCTGCATAGCGTGCGTAGCGTGTACAGGTTTCATATGCCCACACAGATTGCACAATAGGCAACTTGCCCATCCGCGTGGTCATCATGGATTGGGCGCGCATACCGGCAAGCTTTCACCGCGAGATTGAGCGAGCGCATGTGGTGGTGCAGAAGGGGCGAGTGAAACCGAACAGAAGAAAAAACGCCCCATCGGCTCTGTGCCGTGGAAAAAATGATGCTGAGCCAGCACCGTACAGTTAGCCCACACAGTGATTGATTGAACAAGGGAGGCAACCAGCATGACGGCAGCGAATGTATTCATCAGCTATGCTCATGCTGATAACGAAAATAGCGACCCTGCCTATCGTTGGCTCGACCGCATGGTCCAGCACCTTACGCCATTAAAATTCCAAGACATCATTTGCATTGACACAGACCAGAACACTGATTTTGGTCAAGACTGGAATGAGAAAATTCAAGAAGGCTTGAACCGCGCCAGAGCCGCAGTGCTATTGGTCAGCCCGGCCTTTCTTCAATCCGCCTATATCCATAACAACGAATTGCCCGTGCTTCTGCATAGGGCAAAAGAGAATGGATTGAAAATCATTCCTGTGATTCTCCGTCCCAGCCTGTTTACGGAAATTCGGTTCAAATATCCTCATCCCCAAAATGGCCCGAACGAATTCAAGCTTTCTTCCCTACAAGCAGCCGGTTCACCAAATAAAGCTCTGAACGAGATGGACGAGGGCGAGCAAGACAGAACGTTGCTCAGTGTTGCACAGACGATATTGAAGTATGCACGGGAACGTGAATCACAAACCACTCAAGTCAAGAGTGGTGCAGCACATAACAACGATGAATCTGTTCACAATGCCACAGAACTAGCCCGAACTAGGGGGCGACTATTCGGGCGAGACCAACTATTGGCAAACGTTAGCACAGCATTAAAGGAGCATGATGCCCTGCTGGTTTATGGAATGCGCGGAAATGGGAAATCCGAATTCATTCAGGCATTGGGTAAACTCTATCCGCTTGATGGCAAAGAGTTGATACGCATCAAGGCAAGCAATTACACAACACCGGAAGAGTTGTTCAGACAGATTGCGCCGCTACTGGGTGACACCGCAGAACAACCAAAAATCCCTGCGCAGCTAATGCAACCACAGACTGAAGGACTGACGCTCTTTGCCAATGCTAGGCCAGCATGGGTGTGGATAGACTGGGCACATCAATTACTCACCCCAGATTCATGGAAGAACCCAGAGCTGGGGCGACTGATTCGCTCTTTGCGCAATGCACTCGGACAAAAGTGGCATTGGATATTGGAACTTCGGGAGCGCCCTCCAGAAGGTTTGATGGGCAAAGGTTGTGTAGCGTTTGAAATCCCCGGCCTTGACAAAGCGAGCCTCTCGGCGTGCATCGCCTCTTCGGCACCACAAGACCAGACCACGGCATGGACTTATCAGGGCGACAATTTGAGGCGACTGTACCAATGGCTGGGGGGAGGACATGGGGAGCAGGCTCACCCATTAACCACACATCTGCTGATCGAAGTTGCACGCGGGTTGAGCCTGACACCCTTGCAAGTCCGTGAACGACATATCAATGCCGTGGTGGAACAGGTTGAAGATTCACTTCTGAATGACCTGTTCGAGGCTGTGTTGAGCCCTTCCGAGAAGAAGCTTTTGCAAGCCTTGGCGCTCTACCGAGACGCGATTCCTCACGATCATGCCGACCATCTGGAGCGGCAACTTAACACACCGGAGGCATGGCTCGGCTTGGTTCATCGTTGCCTGTTGGCAAGCGATGCACGACATGAGCGGTATTATTTGCATGGCTTTATTACTGGCTGGTTACGAGCACGATTGGGCTATGCAGGTGATGCTGAAAACGATGAGGCGGACTTTGATTGTGAAACGTCAAATTCCCAGCGTGAACTTGCTCGCGAGCTTCATTCGGCTATTGCCGAGTGTTGGCTGAGACAATTGGCAGGAAGCAACCGACCCAGCCTATTGAATATAGAACGAGCGCTCGAATCTTTTCACCATTTGCTCTGCGCGGGCGATGGGGACAAGATTACCGGTATTGCAACCACATTGTTGGGAGGTCATAAAGAGTGGGCTTTGCAGCGGCTTTGGAAATTAAGCGATCAACTACATAATTCCAAGGCTCCAGTCCATAGCAAACGCAGTATTCTGCAATTCATCATTCAGCTTGATCCAACAGACCACAAAGCATACCGTTTTCTTGGAGAGAGTTTTGCGCACAAAGAGGGCTGGGCGAGTCCCCAAGCTTTGGCGTATTTCAAGAAGGCGTGTGAATTGCGCGGTGATTATCCACGGTACTGGACGGATCTTGGAAATGCCGCCTCTGAGCTCGGCGGCGAGGAGGCACAAGTATTCCTTGAGCATTTGGATGCGGCAGTAAAAATTTATCCGAGCGCGGAAAATGAAGCGGTGACTTTTGCCAGATCAAAATGCCTTGTCGCACTCGGGCAGCACGATGCCGCTTCGCTGGTTAGAATGAATCAGATACGAGGAGGAAGCAGGCATCCGCAGACGTTTTCCGCAGAGGTTGGGTATCGCAGGGCGCGCAATGAGTTTGAAAGCGCGCTTGAGATCATAGAAGTATCCAAAAAGCGCGGGTGCTACGACATAGAGCTTCGAGCGAAGCACGCTGAAATCTTGCGTGATTCAGGTGACAAGGAAACGGCATCCAAAATTAGAAATGAATGCATAGCTGAGGGCATATCAAATCCCGTTACCTATGTGGATGAGGCCGTGCATCTGTTATCCAAGGAGCAGCCTAATGATGCCATTGCAATATTGGAGCGTGCTCGAACCTTAGGCTTAAGGGATGACCACATCACTGCCGTTCTTGGCAGAGCCTACCAAGCAATAGGCAAAGGTGATGAAGCATCAGCCTTGCGAATGCGACAGATAAATGCTGGCAACAGCAACGCAGTGTTATTCAGTGATGAAATCAAGTGGCTTCGCGATAACAAGAGAACTTCTGAAGCCATTGATTTATATTCGTTGGCAGTTGTGCGCAATGCGATGAGTCCCCATGTCCTTGCCAACTACGCAAAAACTCTTCAAATAGCTGGGCGCGGCGAAGAAGCGTCCCGTATCCGAATGGAGCAAATTGACCAAGGCTCCAAAGAGTCATCGTTCTATAACGACGAGGCATTTTGGCGTCTTGAGCTAGACCGGCCAGAAGAAGCGCGTGATTTGATGAAGCTTGCCAAAGAACGGGGTGCTTATGATGCTTATTCGGATAGCGTGATGAATGTGGTCAATAAACGATTGGGCAAACATTAAAATCGAATCCGGCACAACGGGCTGTCATGTGCCAGGCGCTGGAGCGGTTGCGTTCTTTGGCGCAATAACAGACCCTGCTGCATCGCGCATTCAATCAGGCGTTATAGGAAAGGAAACATGACAGCGCTACGCTGCACGCAAAAGTTGCTGACGGCGATGAAGGCCGCACCAAGCGCGCCGCCTGCGCCGGGCGCGAACCGGCTGGGCGATTGGTCGCTGAATCTGCTGCACACGCACCCGAAGCTGGTGGTGGCGGTAAGTGAGCATGACCGCCTGGGGCTGATGCTGGAAGCCGCGCCCTACGCCACGTTGCCGCAGCGTTTCATCGAGGCAGTGTTCGTGCAGTTGCTCGCCTTCGGTGTGCCGCCCGATCTGGCGCGGCGCGAGTGCGAAGCCATGCAGCCGTTGACGATCACCGCCACCACACCCTACCCAAACCGCCTGAGCCTGCAAGCCAACCTGAAGGATTACGCCTGGCAAGCGGAGTGGATGAGTGGCAATGGCGAACCGCTGGCTGCGATCAACGCCCGGCTGGCCGACTATATCGTGAGCATCAACGGCAAGCTGGAGTTCCCGAAAGAGTTTGTACTCAACAGGCTGGCGGCACAGTAGCCTTGGCGCGTATATGCCCGCAGCCCCCTGTACCCGCGTGGAAACTGCCCTGCGCAGGCTGAAGCAAGGCGAAAAAGCGAACAGGATGGGTATGTGTAGGGCGAGAAGTGCCGTCCCTGTGGTATATTTCGCGCGCAACGACAGATTCGACGAATACAAAATGCAAAGCACAACCTCTCTTCCCATTAAGCAGATTAAACCACGCACCCCGGTAGCGTGCGCTGGCATGGTGAATGCGCCCTCAAGGGGTAAACCGCGCAATCTGCTCAACTTCAAAGCGGCATCACTCGTTAGTAAGAAAAACCCGGAATAAGCGTCACTCTGTGACGATTCTCAATTGATCTATTACCAAGAAATATCATGACGATCGAACCAACCACACCAACCTCCGAAAAACTTCTGGCCGGGCACCCGCAAGACGAGAATCAGATCATCACCGAACGCCGCCATAAGCTTGCCGAGATACGCAAGGCAGGCGTGGCCTTCCCCAACGACTTCGAGCGCAAACATCTGGCGGGCGATCTGCATGCCGAATTCGGCGAGAAGACGCATGACGAGCTGGAGGCCGCGCAAGTTCATGTTGCGGTGGCCGGGCGCATGATGTTGAAGCGCGTGATGGGCAAGGCGAGCTTTGCGGCGGTGCAGGACATGAGCGGGCGCATCCAGTTGTTTGTCAGCAACAACGACACCGGCGAGGAGGCGCACAACGCATTCAAGCATTACGATCTCGGCGACATCCTCGGCGCGGTCGGCGTGTTGTTCAAGACCAAGACCGGCGAGCTTTCCGTGCGCGTGTCGCAGGTGCGCCTGCTGACTAAGGCGTTGCGCCCGCTGCCGGAAAAATTTCACGGCCTGACCGATCAGGAGCAGAAATACCGCCAGCGTTATCTCGACCTGATCACCAACGAGGACGCGCGCAAGGTGTTCATGACGCGCACCAGAATCATCCAGGCGATACGCGAATTTTTTATCCGTCACGGCTATCTGGAAGTGGAAACGCCGATGATGCACCCGATCCCCGGCGGTGCGGCAGCGCGCCCGTTCGAGACGCACCATAACGCGCTCGATATGAAGATGTATCTGCGCATCGCGCCGGAGCTTTACCTGAAACGCCTGGTGGTGGGCGGTTTCGAGAAGGTGTTTGAGGTCAACCGCAATTTCCGCAACGAGGGGCTGTCCACGCGCCACAACCCGGAATTCACGATGCTGGAATTCTACGAGGCGTATCGCGACTACAAATACCTGATGGATTTCAGCGAGAGCCTGTTCCGCGAGGTGGCTCAGAAAGTATTGGGTACAACATTGATTACCTATCAGGGCAAGGAACTCGATTTTGGCAAGCCGTTCCATCGCCTGACGATGGTGCAGGCGATCCGGAAATATCATCCGCAATTCACCGCTGCGCAGCTCAGCGACCGCGATTTTCTCGTCAACGAACTGCAAGACCTGAAGGCCAAATACAAGCCGCAAGACGGCATCGGCGGGCTACAACTGTCGCTGTTCGAGGAGCTCGCCGAAGCGCACCTGTTCGAACCGACCTTCATCGTCGATTACCCGATCGAGGTCTCGCCGCTGGCGCGCAGCAGCGATACCCATCCCGAGATTACCGAGCGCTTCGAGCTGTTCATCGTCGGGCGCGAGATCGCCAACGGCTTCTCCGAATTGAACGATGCGGAAGACCAGGCCGCCCGCTTCGATGCGCAAGTCGCGGCGAAAGAGGCCGGCGACGAGGAAGCGATGTTCAAGGACAACGACTATGTGCGCGCGCTGGAATACGGCCTGCCGCCGACCGCCGGCGAGGGCATCGGCATCGACCGCCTGGTGATGCTGCTCACCGACAGCGCCAGCATCCGCGATGTGATCCTGTTCCCGCACATGAGGCCTGAATGACACCGGGAAGCGATAAATTCCACGCTGGCAAATAGGGCCAAGCGGCAACGCATCATCCGGCCTGTTACTTTTGCCACAGACAAAGAGGCGCAATTCCTTTAATCTGCATACTCCTAACCCGCACAAGGAGCCGAACATGAAAATCAACGTAGGCGGTATCGATCGTATTTTGCGTATCGTCGCAGGCCTGGTGCTCATCGCGCTGGCGACAACCGGAATAATCGGCGTGTGGGGGTGGATTGGCGTAGTGCCTTTGCTGACCGGCATATTCAGGTTCTGTCCGGCCTATGCCCTCTTCGGCATGAGCACTTGCCCGATGAAAAAATAATCCTTCGTCAAATATCCACTGCGCCCGATAGCTCTTAATCAGGCGTTTTTGCATCCCGCTGCTTCCGCCGGTGTGCGCATATAATCCGCACATGACTGCCACAACCCACATCGACCTGCAAATCTCCGGCATGCACTGCGCGTCTTGCTCTGCGCGCCTGGAAAAAGTGTTGAATAAACTGCCGGAAGTGACGGCGGCGGTGAACATCGCCACCGAGAAGGCGCACATTGGCTACAACCCCCAACAGACAGACCTTGCCGCCCTGATAAAAACCATACAGGGCGCGGGATTCGATGCGCATCCGCTGCGCGATTTCGCCGCCGAAAAACAGGTGCGCATGGCCGCCTACCGCCGCGAGCAAATACAATTTTTTATCGCGGCATTGCTCACCCTGCCGCTGTTGGTGGAAATGCTGCTGATGTTCTTCGGCATTCACATGATGCTGCCGTCTTGGCTGCAATTTGCTCTCGCCACGCCGGTGCAATTCTGGAGCGGTCGGCGTTTCTACTCCGGCGCATGGAGCAGCCTGAAGAGCGGCGGCAGCAACATGGACGTGCTGGTCGCGCTCGGCACCAGCGCGGCCTACTTGCTCAGTTGCGCGGTGCTGCTGGCGAACTTTTTTGGAATGGCGCTGGATCAGCCGGTCTATTTTGAGGCGAGCGCCACGCTGATCACGCTGATCCTGCTCGGCAAACTGCTGGAAGCGCGCGCCAAGAGCAAGGCCTCCGGCGCGCTGGAAGCGCTGATCAACCTGCAACCGAAACTGGCGCATGTCGAGCGCGACGGCATCATGCATGAACTGGCCGTCGAGCAGATGCAGGCGGGCGACGTATTTCTGGTGCGCCCCGGCGAAAGCGTTCCGGTCGACGGCATGGTGCTGGAAGGCTCGTCCAGCATGGATGAAGCCATGCTCACCGGGGAAAGCCTGCCGCAGGACAAACAGCCCGGCGACAAGGTATATGCCGCCACGCTCAACCAGCACGGCCTGCTGAAATGCCGCGCGCTGGCGGTGGGGGCGCATACCCAGCTCGCCGCGATCATTCGTCTGGTGGAGCAGGCGCAAGGATCGAAGGCCGCGATCCAGAAACTCGCCGACCATATCTCCGCCGTGTTCGTGCCGGTCGTGCTGGTCATCGCGCTGCTGACCCTGGTGGGCTGGTGGCTGTTTGGCGGCGATTTCACCGTCGCGCTGATTAACGCCGTGTCCGTGCTGGTCATCGCCTGCCCTTGTGCGTTGGGGCTGGCTACGCCCACCGCCATCGTCGTTGCCACCGGGCGCGCCGCGCAGGTGGGCATCCTGGTCAAGGATGCCGCCGCACTGGAACGCGCGCACAAACTCTCGGTATTGGTGGTGGACAAAACCGGCACATTGACCGAGGGCAAACCGGGCGTGACCGACTTGCTGCCCGCATCGGGAATTTCCCGGGACGAATTGCTGCAAACGGCGGCGATGCTGGCGCAGGGCTCCACGCATCCGCTGTCGCGCGCCCTGCTCGATCATGCGCAAACTCTGCAAAGCATGCCGATGCAAACCGCCGGCATCAGCGAAGTCTTCGGTCATGGCCTGCGCGCTGAAATTGACGGGAAGCATTATCTGCTCGGCTCACCGGTATTCGCCATGCGCGAGGGGGTTGCGATTGATGGGCAGCAAATTCTTGTGTTGCAACAACAGGGTAAAACCGTGATTGCGCTGGCTCGCGCCGCCTCCCCTATCCCGCAAGCGGGAGAGGTGGTAGGGGAGAGGGCAAGCTACAAGCTGCTGGGCTACATCGCTTTCGCCGATCAACTGCGCGCCAGCAGCCGCGCCGCCGTGGCGCAACTCGCCGCAATGGGCATCCGCGTGGTGATGTTGAGCGGCGACAACCACGCCACCGCGCAGGCGATTGCAGCGCAGGCAGGCATCACGGAATTTCGCGCCGAGGTATTACCGCAGGACAAGGCCGCGCAGGTGCAATCGCTCAAGCAAACTCCTCCCCTGATGGAACCACTAGCCATTCAACTAGGCTATCAAAAGACGATAGCCAAGTCGCTGGTTATGACAAGGGGAGGCCGGGAGGGGTTAGTCGGTATGGCCGGCGACGGCATCAACGATGCGCCCGCGCTGGCCGCCGCCGATGTCAGCTTCGCGATGCGCAGCGGCAGCGACATCGCCATCGAAGCGGCGGACATCACCCTGATGCGCAACGACCTGGCGGGCGTGGCGGACGCGATTTCCCTGTCGCGCGCCACATTGAGGAAAATCCGCCAGAACCTGTTCTTCGCCTTCGCCTACAACGTGCTGGGCATCCCGCTCGCGATGCTGGGCATGCTCAGCCCGGTGATCGCAGGCGCGGCGATGGCACTGAGCTCGGTATCGGTGGTCAGCAACGCGCTGCTGCTGAAACGCTGGAAGCGGCAAACTTTGCGCTTCTAAAGAACATCACCAGAGGGGGCGACAACACAAAAATGAATAACCATCTCCAGGCAGAAAATGATTTGCTCCGCCAGCAGCTGGAAGCGTTGTTGCACGAAGCGCGGCAAAACGAAGACAAGATGCGCCGCTTCGACCAGCTCCAGCGCCAGTTGATCGGTACCGGCTCGCTGCTGGAATTGATACACCTGCTGCTCTCCGAGTACAAGCTGGCGTTCGGGATAGAGTTCGTCGCCCTCGCGCTGGTCGACCGGGAGGATGAGGTTACCCGGATTCTGGAAAGCGGAATTGATTATGACGTGGCCTGCAGCGGGCTCACGCTGCTCCGTTCATCTGCTGCACTCGAAGCGCTGTATGGCAAGATGCACGGCATATATCTGGGCGCCTTCAATGCCCAGCCTCACCAGGCTCTCTTCAATACCCCGTCGGGCGCCATTGCATCGGTTGCGCTCCTGCCGCTCACGCGCCATGGCGAACTGATCGGCAGCCTGCATC
>CAYGIF010000079.1:0-10068 GCA_964349865.1 uncultured Gallionella sp.
GCCAACCCTTGCGCCACCTGGGCGACGATATCCAGCACCTGATCGACCGGCAACAATCCTCCGTCGTTCATGATGTCGCGCAACTCGCGCCCTTGCAGGAATTCCATCGCGATATAAGCCACGTCGCCGCTCTTGCCGACATCGTAAATGGTCACGATATTCGGGTGGTTGAGCCGCCCGGCCGCCTTGGCTTCCTGATAGAAGCGGCCTTCATATTCTTCCTTTTCGTCCAGCGCGAGCCCGAGGTTGATCGTCTTGATCGCGACCACGCGGTCGATCAGCGGATCCTTGGCCTTGTAGACGATGCCCATCGCGCCCTGTCCAAGCTCGCCCAGCACCTCATAGCGGCCTATTTGGCTAATCATGTAACCACCCGAATGAATCTTTATTTGCGCTATTCGTTTGCATGAATCCGGTCGCCAGGAAGGTTTTCACTAATCACAAAAATTCGGCTTGATATGCGCCGTCTTGCCCGGCTCAAGATTAACATCTTGCGTGTAGAGGGTGCCGCTTTTGCTGGTGACAATTATCTTGTGCTTGCCCGGCGAAACGGCCACGGTCAATCCTGTCGGGACTACCTTGCCTTTTTCCGCGCCATCAACAAATATTTGCGCTCCTTCTTTGCAGCTGATGGAGATGTATGCTTCTGCGCCTTGTTCAACACCCCCTTGGATTGCCTCAAACCAAGTCTTCTTGTCGGTCGATTCTGGCTCCTTGGCCTTGGGCTGGACAGCCGGATGTTTGACCTGTCCGTCAGCCTTTTGGCTGTCCGTCTTGCCCTCAACGCTCTTTTTCGCGTCGGGCTTGCCTTCGGCGGCCTTTTTTGTGCCCGGCTTGGCGGCGGCCCGGGTATCGCCTGCTCTCACCGCTTTACTCTCCGCATGGGGTGCGGCGGGAACCACCGAAGCAACTGCGGACTCCGGCTGGATACCGCTCGCCGCTTGCACCTGGTCGGCGCTCGGCAAGACGGGCGCTTCGCCTTTATGCGCCGGCTTTAACACTAGCATGCCAATCAGCGCCACGGCCATCGCAACCGCGCCGGCATACAGGGCGCGCTGACCGGGGCCGGCCTGTTTGAATCGGTCAACCCCCCACGCTGCGGCGGCGCCGAGTTTGGCGCGCCATGGCACGCCGGCATGATGTTCCGCTGTCTGTTCGGCAACGCCATTCGCCGATGCCCGTTGGGTCGTCTTGTCGCCCGGATAGCCAATCGCGTACACCTCATGTTCGCGCACATGCTTGTCGGTGCGCGAACCTTGAAAATGGAACATTCCGGCATACTGCGGGGAAAGGCGCGACACCGCGTCGTAATAGGAACGCGACACGAGAATCTGGCCGGCCTCGGCAAAACCCATCACGCGCTGCGCGACATTGATGCCGTCACCGACAATATTGGGTTGGCCGTTGATGTCCCGTACCAGGCGGACCGGGCCGAGATTGATCCCCACCCGCACCAGCAACGGCGGATCCACATTGGGATCCTCGTTGAGCATGCTTTCGCGCAGGCTGAGCGCGGCTTTCAATGCGTCTTCAACATCGCCGAGGAAATTGATTGCCGCGCCGTCGCCCGTGTCGAGGATGATCCGGTCGGTTATCGGCACGCTGCTGATGGCGGCAGAAAGGTAGCTGTTAAACCTGTCCTTCAGAGAAATTTGCCCAGACACCGACTTCTTGGAATATTCCACAATATCCAAGAACAACACACTGCACATGATGGTTTTGCCGCCGCGCTCTTCCATTCAGATTTCCAGTAGCCTACCCGTTATTTTCCAAAGATTCTGACCCGGGCGATTGACCGGGTATAGCCTTGCGGATTTTAATGATAATCAGGGTTTTACACCAGTTTTACTTTTCCCGCCGCTAGCCCGGCCGATGCCCCGAACCGCTCCTGCTGCGACAGCCGGGCGGCGTCCGGTTTTTCCGGGTTGCGCCCGGCCGGGGGGGCGGGGAACCGGCGAGTCCTGCTGCGTTTCCGGGTCCTGCTGCGCTTCATCGCCGCCGGTGATGCCTGCCCAATCCAGCACCTGCGCCACCGCCTTTTCGTCCAGTTCGGTTGTCATGCCACGCTTTAGCCGCGGCGGCAGGCCGATTACACCGAAGCGTATGCGCATCAATCGGCTGACCGGCAGCCCGAGCGCATCAAAGGTGCGGCGCACCACGCGATTGCGGCCTTCCTTGAGCATCACGCGATACCAGTGGTTGAAGCCTTCGCCGCCGTGATCTTCGAGTTTTTCGAATTTCACCAGGCCGTCTTCCAGTTCAATACCCTGCTTGAGCGCCTGATCTATTTGCGCTTCCGTCATGCTGCCTTGCACGCGCACCGCGTATTCGCGTTCGACTTCAAAACGCGGGTGCATCAGGCGGTTCGCCAACTCGCCGGAGGTGGTGAAAATCAGCAAGCCGCTGGTATTGAAGTCCAGCCTCCCGACGGCGATCCATTTCTGGCCGCGCAGCCTGGGCAATTTGTCAAACACGCTGGTGCGCTTTTCCGGATCGTCGCGGCTGACGATTTCGCCTTCCGGCTTGTGGTACAGCAATATGCGTATGGCGTGATCCCTTTCGCCGACGCGAATGGTGCGGCGCTCCGCCTTCACCAGGTCGCCCTCCTTCACGCGCATCCCCAGGGTAGCCGGTTCACCGTTCACGCTGACGCGCCCGGCGGCGATCCATTCCTCCATCATGCGGCGCGAACCGAACCCGGCCTGCGCCAACACCTTCTGCAATTTTTCGCCCTGTTCATTCATACTCTGTTCGCTCATGCCAAAACCTCGCGCCTTCCCAGCATGGCTTGCGCCAATGTGCCGCTATCCACCTGCTCCAATTCGCCGCCTACCGGCAAACCGCGCGCGATACGCGAGACCTTCACGCCCTGCGCCTGCAACAAGGTTGCCAAATAATGCGCCGTCGCATCGCCCTCCACGGTGAAGTTGGTCGCCAGGATCACTTCGGCCAATTTTCCTTCATGGGGCTGCTCCTGCACGCGCCTGACCAGGCGCTCGAAATGCAATTCTTTCGCGCCGATGCCGTCCAGCGGCGAGAGCCGCCCCATCAGCACGAAGTACATGCCGCGATAGCACTGCGTTTGCTCCATCATCAGCAGGTCGGCCGGCATTTCGACCACGCATAGCAAACCCGCATCGCGTTTGGCCGATGCGCACAACGCACATACCTCTTGTTCGGAAAAATTATTGCACTTGCTGCAGTGCCGGATATTGCTGGCGGCCGTCTCCAGGGATTGCGCCAGACGCAATGCGCCGGCGCGATCGCGCTGCAATAAATGATAAGCCATGCGCTGCGCGGATCTCGGCCCGACGCCCGGCAGGCAACGCAAAGCGGCGATCAATTCTTCCAGATGGGACGGTGTCACCAAGGTGAAATTTCCATCAGAACGGCAACTTCATGCCGGGCGGCAGGCCCATGCCGGCGGTGAAGCCGCCCATGCGCTGCTGCGAAATGGCTCCCGCTTTTTTCATCGCGTCGTTCAGCGCCAGCACGAGCAGGTCTTCCAGCATTTCCTTGTCATCGGATAGCACGCTGTCATCCAGCGACACGCGGCGCACTTCATGCGCGCAGGTCATCGTCACCCTGACCAGGCCGGAACCGGCCTGCCCTTCCACTTCCACGGTCGCCAATTCGGCCTGCGCCTTCTGCATGTTTTGCTGCATTTGCTGCGCCTGCTTCATCAATCCGCCCAATCCGCCCTTCATCATTTTCATGCCCTCCTGATTTATTGTATTGGCTTAATCGATTCCGTTATCAGCTCGGCATCCAGCTCCGCCTGTGCCTCGCGCACAAAATCGTCCCGTGCGATCGAATCGCTCGCCTGCTGCTGCCTGAGTTGCTTGCCCTGCTGCTCCACCACTGCCGGCGTCGCCGTTTCAGTTTTGCCCAACACGATATTCAGCTTGACCGGTTTGGCAAAATAATCGCTCAGCGCCGCCTGCAGTTTTTCGGTTGCCATCTTGTTGGCTTGAAGGTGTTTGTGCTCCTGCGCCAGGCACAAGGTAATCTGCCTGTCCGAGAGGCTTTCCAGCGTACAGTTTTTCGCCAGCTGTTGCGCCATGCCTTGCACATTCAACTGCGCCAGCAAGGCTCCCCAATCCGGCTGGCCGGCTGATGTGTTCTCACTGTTCGAAACAGGGCTGATTGAAACAGGCTCTGCCGGAATATGCCCGGATTTGCTATCCAATAGAGCTTTGCTGACTGGTGAACCCTCGCTGGCCGGTGCAGCATTGTCTGCTGCCGCCATAACCGGTTGCGCGGCAGGCGCTGCCGGCTGCGATATGACCCTGGCAGGCGCAAACGCCAACATGCGCAACAGCGTCATCGTAAAGCCGGCATATTCATCGGGAGCCAGGTCGATTTCGTCGCGCCCGTGGATGGCGATCTGGTAAAACAATTGCATATCTTCCGGCGTGAACGCCTGTGCCAATTCCAGCAAACGCACCCGTTCCGGCTCGTCGTCGGCAATCGCCTGCGGCACGGTCTGCGCCAGCGCGATGCGGTGCAGCAAGGTCGCCAGCTCTTGCAACGCCCCGTCAAACGCCACGCTGCGCGCGGCCATGTTGTCGGCAATCTCGAGCAGCCTGATGCCGTTCCGCTCGCGCAATGCCGCCAGCAAATCGAACAGGTAACCCTGGTCTATCGCACCCAGCATGGTGCGCACCACCGCTTCTTCTACCTTGCCGGCGGAGAAGGCGATCGCCTGATCCATCAGGCTCAATGCGTCGCGCATGCTGCCCTGCGCGGCGCGCGCAACCAGATTGATCGCCGCAGGCTCAAAGGAAAGCTGCTCCTGCTCCAGCACATACTGCAAGCGGGCCGCGATCATGGCCGGCGGCAGTTGCTTCAGGTTGAATTGCAGGCAGCGCGACAATACCGTGACCGGTATCTTCTGCGGATCGGTCGTCGCGAGAATGAATTTCACATGCCCCGGCGGCTCTTCCAGCGTCTTCAGCATCGCGTTGAAGGCCGACTTGGACAGCATATGCACCTCGTCGATGATATACACCTTGAAGCGCCCACTGGTCGGCGCGTACAGCGCGCTTTCGAGCAGTTCGCGCATGTTGTCGACCTGCGTGTTGGACGCGGCATCCAGTTCGATCAGGTCGATGAAGCGCCCGCTGTCGATCTCCTTGCAGGCGCTGCATTCCCCGCACGGTGTGGCGGTGACGCCTGCCGCGCAATTCAGCGACTTGGCGAAAATACGCGCGATGGTCGTCTTGCCCACCCCGCGGGTGCCGGTGAACAGATAGGCGTGATGCAAGCGGTTTTGCGTGAGCGCGTTGCTGAGTGCCCTGACGACATGCTCCTGCCCCGCCAATTGCGTGAAGATTTTAGGACGCCATTTGCGCGCGAGGACCGTGGTGGCTGACAAGTTAATCCACGTCAGAAAGAATAGGCAAAGCGGACTTGATTGAAGTTGATGCCCTGGTTCGGCTTCTTGATGCCGCCATTGGAAAGATGCTGAAAGCGATACCCCAGGTCAAACTGCCGGCGATCGCCGAAGCGTACGCCAGCACCGACATGATCGCCGAACTGGAAAGCGCTGCCAAAGCGCCGGTTTGCATAAATGAAGGTCGGCGTGATCAGGTGAAAGCCGATGGCGGCCTCCGCATAGGGCGCAAATCTGCCCGGATTCTTCTGCTGCAAGCGGAACACCGGCGTAATGCCCAGATCCGTAACGGTCTGGTTATTGCCGGTCGCGCTGCGCCCGCGCCAACTACCCAGCGATGCCTCCCAGAAACCGGTCACCAGCCAATCCCCGCCGCTGAACCATTGTTTATCCCAATTCCAGACGGCTCCGGCGCGCGCCATATTCGCCGCATCGCCATTGCCATATTCAACGGACACCCCGTCCACGGCGGACACGCTACCGCTGAAGAGCAGCGCGCCAATCAGCAAACCGATTTTTTTCATCACAATCTCCAATGGCTTCGCCCCCCTATCCAACTTTCCCCCGCAAGCGGGAGAAAGAGCAATCGTGTAAGGCAACACTCCAACGACACCACAATAGGAGGCGAGCCTTACCCCCGGCACTTGCAGTAATTGGCTGTGGCTGCTTCCTTCCGGACCTGACCAGATTCACCAACCTGCAATGCGGGGAGGCCCGCCAATTCTTTTACGCTTTCACCAACTTTTACACTTTCAATCGACACGACATGATAAATGAAGCGGTTGCTAAAATCCACGCTGAATACTATTTATCCAAGCAGCACGTAAATCTGTTCACTGCTCACGCCTTGCCACGCATATGCGGGGCTTACTTGGCTCAGGGTGAACGGGTGTAATGATTTATGGAAATCTCAATAACTGATTCCCGCCTGCGCGGGAATGACAGATTTGATGTTTATAGAGGCGCCCTACTTAACCCGCATCCCCGGTTGCGCACCCTCGTCCGGGCTGAGGATGAACAGGCCGGGCGCCTCGCCGGAGGCCGCCAGCACCATGCCTTCCGACAGGCCGAACTTCATCTTGCGCGGCGCGAGATTGGCGACCATCACCGTCATTCTTCCCTTGAGTTTTTCCGGATCGTAGGCCGACTTGATGCCCGCGAATACCGTGCGCGGTTTTTCCTCGCCGATGTCCAGCGTCAGCTTCAGCAGCTTCTCCGCGCCTTCGACATGCTCCGCATTGACGATCTTCGCCACGCGCAGATCTACTTTCATGAAGTCGTCGATGGAGATGGTTTCGGCGATGGGCACGATGTTATTTCCCTCGCCCGCTGGCGGGAGAGGGGCTAGGGGAGAGGGTGCGTGTTGCTGCGCCTCGGCATGGCGTTGTTGCGAATGTGATTCTGGCATGGGTTTCAGGCTTTCCTGGTTGGCGGCGATCATCGCTTCGATCAGCTTGGGGTCGAGGCGGGTCGCCAGATGTCTGTATTCATTGATGCGGTGCCCTTCCGGCAAGAAGGAGGCGGCATCCTCCCATTTCTGTTCTGGTACGTTCAGGAAAAGCTCTGCCTGCCGGGCGACCTCTGGCAGGATGGGTTTCAGATAGATCGTCATCAGTCGGAAGCCTTCCATGACGATGCTACATGCCCAGCGCGCTTTGTCATGTCCTGCTGAAGAGCCGTCCTTGACGAGTTTCCATGGCTGCGTGTTGTTAAAGAATACGTTGATGCTGTCCGCTACATCCATGATCTCCCGCATGGCCGCGCTGAAATTGCGGTTTTCATAAGCGCCTTCCAGCATGTGTCTTATTTCGCGCCAGTCCTCTAGACGACTCAGGAAGACATCTACCGTGGAATCAACGCCGAAATCCGTCTGGCTGTAGCGGTTCAACTCGCTTTCTGAAATACATCCGCCACCCAGTTTTGTAAGAAATGGGGCTGCTCGGCTCGCGATATTGATGTACTTACCGATCAAATCGCTGTTCACCTTCGCCACGAAATCTTCCAGATTCAGGTCGATGTCCTCCATCGTGCCGTTCAGCTTGGCGGCATAGTAGTAGCGCAGGTATTCGGGGTTGAGTCCCTGTTTGAGGTAACTGTCGGCGGTGATAAAAGTGCCGCGCGACTTGCTCATCTTCTCGCCGTTCACGGTGAGGAAGCCGTGCGCGAACAGTTTGGTCGGGGTGCGGAATCCGGCGTGTTGCAGCATCGCTGGCCAGAACAGCGCGTGGAAGTACAGAATATCCTTGCCGATAAAATGGTACAGCTCGGTCGCAGCCACACTCGGGGCGTCTGCGTTGTTGGCTGCGTCGCCGCCTCCTTGCCGCCTAGCATCCATCCCCGATTCTGGCTGCGACTGTGGCAGCCAATACTCATCGAAATTAATGGGCCGCCCTTCTCTGTTTTCGCGATCACAGAATTGTTTGAAGCTGCCCATGTAGCCTACCGGCGCGTCCAGCCACACGTAGAAATATTTATCTTCCGTGCCGGGAATCTTGAAGCCGAAGTAGGGTGCGTCGCGCGAGATGTCCCAGTCGGACAGCTTGTTCTCGCCTTCGCCGCCGAGCCATTCCTGCATCTTGTTGGCGGCTTCGGGTTGCAGCGTTTCGCTGCGTGTCCATTTGCGCAGGAATTCCTGGCAGCGCGGGTCGGAAAGTTTGAAGAAATAGTGGTCGGAATTGCGCCGCTCCGGCTGCGCGCCGGATACGGCGGAATACGGGTTGATCAGCTCGATGGGCGCATAGGTGGCGCCGCACGCCTCGCAGTTGTCGCCGTATTGATCCCTGGCGTGGCACTTGGGGCATTCGCCCTTGATGAAACGGTCCGGCAGGAACATCTGTTTTACCGGGTCGTAGAATTGCTCGACGGAACGCACCTCAATCAAGTCGGCGGCTTTGAGCCTGAGATATATCTGCTCGGCGAATTCGCGGGTCTCGTTCGAGTTGGTCGAGCCGTAGTGGTCGAACTCGACATGGAAGCCGTCGAAGTCCGCCTTGTGCTCATGCCACACGCGATCGATCAGTTGCTCCGGCGTGATGCCCTCCTTCTCGGCGCGCAGCATGATCGGCGTGCCGTGGGTGTCGTCGGCGCACACATAGTGGCACTCGTTGCCCAGCATCTTCTGGAAGCGCACCCAGATGTCGGTCTGAATATATTCGACCAGATGACCGAGGTGGATGCTGCCGTTGGCGTAGGGCAGCGCGGAGGTGACGAGGATTTTGCGGGTAGCCATGAGAAGTTGCCGGAATGCTGTAAAGGCGCGGATTTTAGCAAATCGCGCGCGATGGCGGCGAATTGGTTAAAATCGCGCCCGTTAAAACAGATGAGGAGGAGCGGGAAGGGAGAAGGGAGAAGGGAGAAGGGTAGCCACGGTTTTGCGGTTTTACCCTTTCCTCTTCCCTCTTCACTCTTCCCCAAAAACAATGAGCATCAAGTCAGACAAATGGATACGTCGCATGGCGGAGCAGCACGGCACGATCGAGCCGGATCAGGTTGGCGTGACGCTGCTCAAGATGTGATCCGCATGCCACGCGATAAGAGCATAGTCTGGCGTTCTCCCAAAGGCGAAGCCATCGCCTGCGTGGAAAAAAACAAGGTGCTGGGCGAGAACCTCGATGAGATCCGCCAGATCTGCCAGGACGCTTTGGAAGATGCGGTGCTGATGGGTTGCGACGAGCAGCAATTTCGCATCGTGCTGGCCGAGCTGGTCGACAGCCTGACCAATCCTTATCCGCCGCAGGATTAGCGGCCGGCGGCAAATATGTGCCTGCACTGAAGTGGTGTACGCAGGCATTTCGCCAAAAGGCAAAAGCTCGCAAACTTCGTTTTCCCTTTGCTTGGCAAATCTGCGACAATCCGCGCCAATTCGTTATCTCCACAGGGAGCAAGCAATGAAATTCCGTTTTAGTTGCGACATCACATCGGCCTGCGGCCAATATGAGCCTTCACTGAAATGGTGTAAGCAGGCATTTTGCCTAAAGGCAAAAGCTCGCAAACTCCGCCTCGCCTTGTGTGATGAAGGCGCCCAAGGTGCTGCATCCCGTTTCACCATGCAAAGGAGCTCAATATGAAGTTCCGTTTTCCCATCGTCATCATCGATGAAGACTTCCGCTCCGAAAATGCCAGCGGGCTGGGCATCCGCGCGCTGGCGGCGGCCATAGAAAAAGAGGGCATGGAAGTCCTCGGCGTGACCAGCTACGGCGACCTGACCTCGTTCGCGCAGCAGCAGAGCCGCGCGTCGGCGTTTTTGCTGTCCATCGACGACGAGGAATTCGGCGCGGGCAGCGAAGAGGAGACCGAGGTCGCGCTGAAGAGTTTGCGTGCGTTCGTCGAAGAGATACGCTTCAAAAATTCCGACATCCCGATCTATCTGTACGGCGAGACGCGCACTTCGCGGCATATACCCAACGACGTGCTGCGCGAGCTGCATGGTTTCATCCACATGCACGAGGACACGCCGGAATTCGTGGCGCGCCACATCATCCGCGAAGCCAAGTCCTATCTGGATTCATTGGCGCCGCCGTTCTTTCGCGCCCTGCTGCACTACGCGCAGGACGGCTCTTATTCCTGGCATTGTCCGGGGCATTCCGGCGGCGTGGCATTCCTGAAATCGCCCGTCGGGCAGATGTTCCACCAGTTCTTCGGCGAAAACATGCTGCGCGCCGACGTGTGCAACG
>CAYGIF010000080.1:0-9980 GCA_964349865.1 uncultured Gallionella sp.
GCGATACCGGCGCGGCATCGCGACATGCTGCTCGCGCATTGCGCGGGCAAGCTGGTGCTGACCGCCGATGCCGACGGTTGTCTGCTGGTCTATCCGCAGCCCGACTGGCAGCCGATCCGCGACAAGCTGCTCAAGCTTTCCGCGCTCAATCCGAAAATCCGTGCGTTGCAACGCCGCCTGATCGGTTATGCCGAGGAGGTGGAAATGGACGGCGCCGGGCGCGTGCTGATTTCACCAACCTTGCGCAGCTACGCCGCGCTGGACAAGCGCGTGATGCTGGTCGGCCAGGGCAATAAATTCGAATTGTGGGACGAGGCGAAATGGCAGGCGCAGCAGGAAGCCGCGCTGTCGTTCATGGGGGGTGAGTTGCCGCCGGAGCTTGAAGGCTTCTCTTTATGAGTGAGGGCTTAGCCCACACCACCGTTTTATTGAATGAAGCTGTCGAAGCGCTGGCCATCAAGCCGGATGGCATTTATGTGGACGGCACGTTCGGGCGCGGCGGGCACAGTGCGCTGATACTCGAGCGATTGGGTGGCAACGGCAGGTTGATCGCGCTGGACAAGGACCCGGCGGCGGTGGCGGCAGGCATGGCATGGCGCGATGCGCGCTTCCGGATGGTGCATCGCGGCTTCGCGCAGTTGGCGGAAGTGTTGCGCGAGCAGGGCGTGGCGAAGGTGGACGGCATCCTGCTGGATCTGGGCGTGTCGTCGCCGCAACTGGACGATGCGCAACGCGGTTTCAGTTTCCGCTTCGATGCGCCGCTGGATATGCGCATGGATACCAGCAGCGGGATGACTGCGGCGCAGTGGCTGGCGACGGTGGATGAAGGATTGCTTGCGGAGGTGATACGTGATTACGGCGAAGAACGGTTTGCTAAGCAGATTGCAAGGGCGGTTGTTGCGGCGCGCGCGATCCAACCTATCCACACCACGCGGCAGCTCGTCGAGCTGGTTGGCAAAACGGTACGTACCCGTGAAGCCGGGCAGAATCCGGCAACGCGCACCTTTCAGGCTATACGGATTTATCTCAACGGGGAGCTCGAAGAGCTTGCGCGGGTGTTGCCAGAATGTGTGACGCTGCTCAAGCCCGGCGGACGTTTGGTGGCGATCAGTTTTCATTCGCTGGAAGACCGCATCGTGAAGCATTTCATGCGCGACATGGCAGAGGGCGACAAGCTGCCGCGCGGTGTGCCGATTCGCGCCAGCGAAGTGCCGCAGGGCAGGCTGCAATTGGTCGGCAAGGCCGTGCGCGCGACTGGGGCGGAAGTGCAGGCCAACCCGCGCGCGCGTAGCGCGGTGATGCGCGTGGCGGAGCGCAGCGATGTGGCGTAGCGGCAGCGGCGCATTGAATGCGCTGCTGCTCGCGGCGGTGGTGATCTGCGCGCTGAGCGTGGTCACTTCTCAGCACAAGGCGCGCAAGCTGTACATCGAGCTGCAGAAACAGAAGGAGCTCGCACAGCAGATGGACGTGGAATGGGGACAGTTGCAATTGGAGCAAAGTACCTGGGCCACGCCGGCGCGGGTGGAAAAGATTGCGGAACAACAGTTGCAGATGCAGTTGCCCAGGAATGGGCAAGTTCGATTCATACGGGTAGAGCCTGACGGCAGAGCAAACCATCAACCATGAATTATGCGGCCAGCGCACATCCAGACATCGCGGCAGAATTGCCCGGATGGCGCGCCACCGCGTTATTTGCGGTGCTGCTGGCCGGGCTGGCCGGACTGATCGGGCGCGGGGCATACTTGCAAGTCATGCACGACGACTTCCTGCAGGAGAAAGGCAACGCCCGTTACAGCCGCGTGATCGAAGTCATCGCGCATCGCGGCATGATTTCCGACCGCAACGGCATCCCCCTCGCGGTCAGCACGCCGGTGGAGTCGGTATGGGCCAGCCCGGCGGATGTGGAGATCGACAGCCGGCAAATAAAACAATTGGCGCAGATACTCGGCATGGGCGCTGCGGAATTGAAAAATCGCCTGTCCGACACCTCGCGCGATTTCGTCTATCTCAAGCGGCAATTGTCTCCCGATCAGGCCGAGAAGGTGGTGAGCCTGAATCTTCCCGGCATTTCCCTGCAACGCGAATATCGCCGTTACTACCCGGCCGGCGAAGTGGCCGCGCAGGCGCTGGGCTTCACCGGGATGGACGATAACGGGCAGGAAGGGCTGGAGTTTGCGTTACAGGATCGGCTGGCCGGCAAGTCCGGCAGTCAGCGCGTCATCAAGGATCGGCGCGGACGCATCGTCGAGGATGCCGGCAACCTGCGCGCGCCCAAGCCGGGCAGCGATATCGCGTTGAGCCTGGACAGCAACGTGCAGCACCTCGCCTATCGCGAACTGGAAAGCGCCGTCAGGCAGCACAAGGCCAAGGCCGGTGCGGTGGTGGTTCTCGACGCGAAGAGCGGCGAGGTGCTGGCGCTCGCCAATTATCCCGCCTACAACCCCAACAACCGCGGCAAGACCGGCAGCCAAGCGATGCGCAATCGCGCCGTCATCGATCTGTTCGAGCCGGGCTCGACGATGAAGCCGTTCACCGTGGCGTCCGCGCTCGAACAGGGCAAAGTGCGGCCGGAAACCGTCATCAACACCGAGCGCGGCGTGCTGACCGTGGGCAACAAAAAAATTCGCGACACGCATCCGGAGCCGATGCTGACCGTGGCGCAGATCATCCAGAAATCCAGCAATATCGGTTCGGCCAAAATAGCGCTGTCGCTCGAAGCGCAGACACTGTGGCAGAGCCTGGCGGATAGCGGTTTCGGCGCGCAGACCGGCAGCAATTTTCCGGGCGAAGCGCCGGGCAAGTTGCGCGACCCGAAAACCTGGCGGCCTATCGAGCAAGCGACGCTGTCCTATGGGCACGGCATGTCGGTGAACCTGCTGCAATTGGCGCGCGCCTATACCGTGTTCGCCAACGGCGGCGAGTTGAAGCCGGTGTCGCTGCTGAAACTGGACGCGCCCGCAGTCGGAAAAAAAGTGTTTTCCGACGGTACCGCGCGCGCGTTGCGCGACATGCTGGAACTGGCGGTGCAGTCCGGCGGCACGGCGCCGTTGGCGCAGGTGGCCGGCTATCGCGTGGCGGGCAAGACCGGCACCGCGCATAAACTGGAAAACGGCCGCTACATCGACCGCTATGTCGCTTCTTTCGTCGGGTTCGCGCCGGCATCGAATCCGCGCCTGATCGTGGCGGTGATGATCGACGAGCCGGACAACGGGCAATATTACGGCGGGTTGGTCGCCGCGCCGGTGTTCAGTAAAGTGGCGGGCGCGGCGCTGCATGCGCTCAACGTGCCGAACGATGCGCCACTGGATAACGTCATCGCGCCGCCGGCGGACATCATCAGGGAGGAGGTATGAGCTTTCCTCTCGATCAATTGAGCAGGCTAAACGTGACGATTACGCGTCTGGTTTCCGACAGCCGCGCGGTGCGGCAGGGCGACACCTTCGTCGCCTATCCGGGCGAAAAAACGGATGGCCGGCAATTCATCGCGCAGGCGATCGCGCAGGGGGCGAATGCGGTGATCTGGGAGGCACAGCATTTTGCCTGGGATGACGCTTGGCAAATACCCAATTTTGCAGTGAGCGACCTGCGCCACAAGGCGGGATGGCTGGCGGATGCGGTGTATGGCGCGCCTTCCGAAAAGCTGTGGGTGGTCGGGGTTACCGGCACCAACGGCAAAACCTCCACCAGCCATTGGATCGCCCATGCGCTGAACGATGCCGGAAAGAAATGCGCGCTGATCGGCACCCTTGGTAATGGATTCCTTGGGGGCAACGGCTTTGCCGGCGCGCTGCAACCCAGCGCCAACACCACGCCGGACGCGATCAGCGTACATGGGCTGCTCGCGGATTATCTGCGCGCCGATGCGCAGGCCGTGGCGATGGAAGTGTCCTCGCACGCGCTGGCGCAGGGGCGGGTGAATGGCGTGCGCTTCGATGTCGCGCTGCTGACCAACCTGAGCCGCGATCATCTCGATTACCACGGCGACATGGAAATCTACGCGGCGAGCAAGCGCAAGCTGTTCGATTGGCAGGAACTGAAATTCGCCGTGATCAATCTCGACGATGCGTTCGGCACAGAACTGGCGGAGCAATTGCAGGATGCGGAAGTTGAAGTCGTCGGTTACGGTTTGAGCGATGCCGCGTTGCAACTGGCCGAGCGTCTCGGCCTGCGCATGGTGTACGGCAACCTGGCGAAGATGAGCGGGCAGGGTTTGCGGCTGAACATTCATTCGAGCTGGGGCGGAGCGCAGATAAACAGCGCGCTGATCGGTCGCTTCAACGCGGCGAATTTGCTGGGCGCATTGGCGGTGTTGCTGGTGAGCGGCATCGAACTGGACAAGGCAGCGCAGTCGTTGAGCGGGGTGCAGGCGGTGGCCGGGCGGATGCAGCGGTTGGGCGACGCAGATCAACCCACCGTCATCGTGGACTATGCGCATACGCCGGACGCGCTGGAAAAAGTGTTGATGGCGCTACGCGAGATCAACGATTCGACTGGTGGCAGGCTGATCTGCGTGTTCGGCTGCGGCGGCGACCGCGACCGCGGCAAGCGCGCGATGATGGGGCTGGTCGCCGAGAAATTTTCCGGCCATTGCATCGTCACCAGCGACAACCCGCGCAGCGAAGACCCGCAGCGCATCATTGCCGAAATACTCGGCGGCATGACTGCGGGCAACCACGAGATCATCGTCGAACGCGCCGCGGCCATCGAGCGCGCTATCGGCCTGGCGCGCCAATGCGATACCGTGCTGCTGGCCGGCAAGGGGCATGAGGATTATCAGGAAATCGACGGTGCGAAACATCCGTTCAGCGATATGGCGGTTGCGCGACAGGCGCTGCGACTGTGGAGGGCGCCAGCATGAAGGAGGTTGGCATGATGCTCTCGCAAGCCGCACAAGTGCTGAATGGCCGGCAGGTTGGGCCTGATGTGCGCTTCGCTGCGGTCTCGACCGACAGCCGCAAAATCAAGGCAGGCGATTTGTTTATCGCGCTGCGCGGCGAACATTTCGACGGCTACGAATTTGTCGCAACTGCTGCACAAGCAGGGGCCGTGGCTGCGCTGGTAAATGCGAATAGTTATCGTGGCGAAACCCCGGCTTGCCCATTGCTGCTGGTGGAGGATACCCGCATCGCGCTGGGGCAACTCGCGGCGCACTGGCGCAAGCAATTCGACATTCCGCAGGTGGCGATTACCGGCAGTAACGGCAAGACTACGGTCAAGGAGATGCTTGCCGGTATTTTGCGTTTAGCGGCGGGCAGCGATGACGCGGTGCTGGCAACCCGAGGCAATCTCAACAACGATATCGGCATGCCGCTGACCCTGCTGCAATTGGATGCGCGGCATCGCTATGCCGTGATCGAAATGGGGATGAACCATCCCGGCGAAATCGATTACCTGACGCATATCGCCTGTCCCGACGTGGCGCTGATCACCAATGCCAGCGGCGCGCATCTGGCGGGTCTGGGTACGGTGGAAGCGGTGGCGCATGCCAAGGGTGAAATCTTTGCCGGGCTCAAGCATCAGGGCACCGCGGTGATCAATGCCGACGATGACTATGCGCCGCTGTGGCGGACACTCGCCGGCTCGCATACGTTGCTTGAATTCGGCCTGGATCGACAAGCCGACGTGACCGGGCAATGGCAGCCGCAGGATGCCGGGCTGTGTCTGAATGCCCAAACCCCATCGGGAAATTTCAGCGCAGATTTGCAGGTGCCCGGCGCGCACAACGCGCGCAACGCATTGGCGGCAACCGCCGCCGCCGTCGCGTTGAATGTGCCGCTGGAAACCATCGCCGCAGGGCTGGAAAAATTCGGCGGGGTGGCCGGGCGCTTGCAGCGCAAGGCCGCGCGGCATGGCGCGGCATTGATC
The DNA here is from genome assembly GCA_964349865.1 of uncultured Gallionella sp. Classification (GTDB taxonomy): domain Bacteria; phylum Pseudomonadota; class Gammaproteobacteria; order Burkholderiales; family Gallionellaceae; genus Gallionella. The sequence goes on from CAYGIF010000080.1 coordinate 5,866, forward strand.
GACGACACTTACAACGCCAATCCCGCCTCGATGCGCGCCGCGATCGACGTATTGGCGCAGGCTCGCGGCAAGCGCGTGCTGGTGTTCGGCGACATGGGCGAATTGGGCGACAACGCCGCAGCGTTCCATGCCGGAATCGGCACCGAAGCGCGCTATGCCGGAATCGAAAAACTTTATGCGTTGGGCGCGTTGAGCGCCAACGCGGTGCGCGCCTTCGGTTGCGGCGCGGAGCATTTCGAGCGCATCGAGGATTTGCAGGATGCATTGGAAAATGAATTGGAAGAGGGCACCACAGTGCTGGTGAAGGGCTCGCGCTTCATGAAAATGGAGCGCGTGGTGTCCCACTGCGTGGACACAGAGAAGGGAGAAGAGGGAAGGGAGAAGGGTGGAGCGGGCACCGGTTCTTTCCCTTCCCCCTTCTCCCTTCCCCCTTCTCACGATGGGAGGGCTCAGTAAATGTTGCTCGCCCTCGCACAATGGCTGGCCCAGGACGTGAGATTCTTCAGCGTGTTCAATTACATCACGCTGCGCGCCGTGCTGGCGGCGATGACCGCGCTGGTGATTTCGTTCCTGGTCGGGCCGGCGATGATCCGCAAGCTGACCGCCTACAAGATCGGGCAATCGGTGCGCAGCGACGGGCCGCAAACGCACCTGGTCAAGGCCGGCACGCCGACGATGGGCGGCGCGCTGATCCTCACATCGATCGCGATCACCACGTTGCTGTGGGGCGATTTGCACAACCACTATGTATGGGTGGCGCTGCTCACCACGCTGGGTTTCGGCGTGATCGGCTGGGTGGACGACTACCGCAAGGTGGTGCATCGCAACCCCAAGGGGCTGTCGGCCAAGGTCAAGATGTTCTGGCAATCCATCATCGCGCTGATGGTCGGCATCTATTTATGGAATGTCGCCAGCCTGCCCGCGCATACCGAGCTGATCGTGCCGTTCCTGAAGTTTCTGGTGTTCCCGCTCGGCGCATTCCTGTTCATCGCGCTGACCTACTTTGTCATCGTCGGCACCAGCAACGCGGTGAATCTGACCGACGGTCTGGACGGGCTGGCCATCATGCCCACCATCCTGGTAAGCGGCGCGCTGGCGATATTCGCCTATGCGGCGGGCAATGCGGTGTTCTCGAAATATCTCGGCATCCCTTACATCCCGGGCGCGGGCGAGCTGGCTATATTTTGCGGCGCGATTGCCGGTGCGGGTTTGGCTTTCCTGTGGTTCAACGCTTATCCCGCCGAAGTGTTCATGGGCGATGTCGGCGCGCTCGCACTCGGCGCGGCGCTCGGCACCGTGGCGGTAATCGTGCGCCAGGAGCTGGTGCTGTTCATCATGGGCGGCGTGTTCGTGGTCGAGGCGGTGTCGGTGATGATCCAGGTGGCCTCGTTCAAGCTCACCGGCAAGCGCGTGTTCCGCATGGCGCCGCTGCATCATCACTATGAGTTGAAGGGATGGAAGGAGACGCAGGTGGTGGTCAGGTTCTGGATCATCACGATGCTGCTGGTATTGATTGGATTGGCGACGTTGAAGTTGAGGTAAGAGGGAGCTCGTAGCGGGTAGCCAGTGGCTAGTAATAAGGAGCGCGCTTCGCGCGCGGCAATTAAAAGCTACAAGCTACAGGTTACAAACTTATTGGAGGTAGATTGAAACAATGGGCTGACAAAAATGTGCTGGTGCTGGGTCTCGGCGAGACCGGCCTGTCGATGCTGCGCTGGCTGAGCGCGCAGGGCGCGCGCCTGCGCGTCGCGGACAGCCGCAGCGAGCCGCCCGGTTTGGCCGAAGCCGGCCAGCATGTCGCAGCCGGACAGATTTTTTACGGCGCATTCGGCGATGCCTTGTTTGACGGCATTGATCTGGTTGTCATCAGCCCAGGTATTCCGCTCGCCGACCCCTTCGTGCAACGCGCCGCCGCGCGCGGCATTCCGGTCGCCGGCGACATCGAGCTGTTCGCTCAGCAACTGACGGCTAACGACTATCGACTAACAACTAAAGTTATCGCGATCACCGGATCGAACGGCAAGACCACCGTGACCAGCATGGTGGAGCATCTGTGCAAGGCGGCGGGCAGAGATGCCGTCGCGGCGGGCAACATCTCCCCGGCGGTGCTGGATGTGGTTTTGCAGCGCGGCGCAAACCAGCCGGAGATATGGGTGCTGGAATTGTCCAGCTTCCAGCTCGAAACGACCGCGACGCTGAATGCCGATGCGGCGACGGTGCTGAACATCAGCGAAGATCATCTCGACCGTTATGCCGGCATAAATGAATACGCGGCGGCCAAGGCGCGCATTTTTCACGGCGGCGGGGTGCAGGTGTTGAATCGCGACGATGCGCGCAGCATGGGCATGGCATTGCCCGGTCGCGCAATTATTACTTTCGGTTTGAATTTGCCCGGCAGCGCAAGCGACTTTGGCATTGAAAGAGCAGGAAATGAAATCTGGCTGGTGCAAGGAAGCGAACGTTTGCTCAAGGTCAGCGAGCTGCGGATCGCCGGTTTGCATAACGTCGCCAACGCATTGGCCGCACTGGCGCTGTGCCGCGTGATCGATTTGCCGATGCCGGTGTTGCTTGAAGCATTGCGCAGCTTCAGGGGGTTGCCGCACCGCTTGGAACGTGTGGCCGAAATCGACGGCGTGGTCTATTACGACGATTCCAAGGGCACCAATGTCGGCGCGACTGCCGCCGCGCTGGAGGGTCTGGGACGCAAGGTGGTGCTGCTGGCAGGCGGCGAAGGCAAAGGGCAGGATTTCGCGCCGCTCAAACCGGCCGTGATGCGACATGCGCGCGCGGTGGTGCTGATCGGCCGGGATGCGCCGCTGATCGCGGCGGCGCTGGATGGCTGCGGCGTACCGCTGCTGTACGTCAAGAACATGAACGATGCGGTACGCCAAGCCGCGCAACTCGCGCATTCGGGCGACGCGGTATTGCTGTCGCCGGCTTGCGCCAGTTTCGATATGTTCCGCAACTATGCGCATCGCGCCGAGATGTTTGTGGAAGCGGTGCATGATCTGATCAAGGAGGCCGCATGGTCGCGCTGACGTCCACCATGCAGGCTGGCGCACGGGAGCCGCGCCGCCCTTTCGCGCTCAAGACGCGCACCCGTCCGCCGCAGGCGCAGTTTGACGAGCTGCTGATCTGGGTATTGATCGCGCTGCTCTCGCTCGGGCTGGTGATGGTGTATTCCGCCTCGATCGCGACGGCGGAAGCCGGCAAATTCACCGGCTATCAACCGGCTTATTATTTGCTGCGGCATGGCGTGTATATCGCCGTGGGATTGCTTGCCGGGCTGCTCGCTTTTCAGGTGCCGGTACAGTTGTGGCAAAACTATGCGCCCTATCTGTTTTTGACCGGGGTGGTGTTGCTGGTGTTGGTGCTGATTCCGGGTATCGGGCGCGAAGTCAACGGCAGTCGCCGCTGGCTGTCGCTGTTCGTCGTCAATTTGCAGCCTTCCGAATTGATGAAGCTGTTTGCCGTGCTGTATGCCGCCAGTTATACGGTGCGCAAGGCGAAGGTGAAAGACACCTTCGTCAAGGCGTTCTTGCCGATGTTCGCCGTGATGGCGCTGGTCGGCAGCCTGCTGCTGCTGGAGCCGGACATGGGGGCGTTTGTGGTGATCTGCGCCATTGCGTTATGCACGCTGTGGCTGGGCGGTTTCAATCTCAAGGTGTTTGCCGGGCTGGTCGTGACATTGCCGCTGGCGTTCGCCGCGCTGATCCTTTCCTCGCCATACCGCATGCAGCGCATTGCCGGCTTCATGGACCCGTGGGCCGACCCGTACGGCAAGGGCTATCAGCTGAGCCATGCGCTGATCGCCTTCGGGCGCGGCGAATGGTTCGGCGTGGGGCTGGGCGGCAGCGTGGAAAAACTGTTCTACCTGCCGGAAGCGCATACCGATTTCCTGATGGCGGTGATCGCCGAGGAACTGGGGCTGCTCGGCATCACGGCGGTCATTGCGCTGTTCGCGCTGCTGCTGGTGCGCGCCTTCCAGATCGGCCGCCATGCCGCCTTCCTCGAACGCAATTTTTCCGCACTGGCCGCGCAGGGCATCGGCGTGTGGCTCGGCGTGCAGGCGATGATCAACATCGGCGTGAACATGGGCGTGCTGCCGACCAAGG
>CAYGIF010000081.1:0-9975 GCA_964349865.1 uncultured Gallionella sp.
GAGCAGGGTGCGGTTGCGCTCGCGCTGGTTCATGTCGCCGTGCAAGGCGGCGACCGAATGACCTTGTGCGGAAAGTTGATCCGCCAGGCTGTCGGCGTCGCGCTTGGTGGCGGTGAACACCAGCGCCTGGTTTACTTCGCTGTCGGTCAGCAGATGGCTCAACAGCTTGTTCTTGTGCGCCACGTCGTCGGCGAACATCATGCGTTGTTCGATGTTCTCATGCTTGTCTTTGGCTGCCGAGACGTTGATGCGTTTCGGTTCCTTGAGCAGGCGCGAGGCCAGGTTGCCGACCACGCCGTCCAGCGTCGCGGAGAACAACAGGGTCTGGCGCGTCTTGGGCGTGGCTGCGGCAATGCGCTCCACATCGTCGACAAAACCCATGTCCAGCATGCGGTCGGCTTCGTCCAGGATCAGCACCTCCAGCCGCGAAAAATCGATGCGGCCGCGTTCAATATGATCGATCAGGCGGCCCGGTGTCGCGACCAGGATATCCACGTGGCCGGACAGCAAACGGTTCTGCACCGGGTAAGGCATGCCGCCGAGGATGCTGATGATCTTGAAGCGCATGTTCTTGCCGTACTTGGTTGCGGCATCGCAGACTTGCTGCGCCAGTTCGCGGGTCGGGGTCAACACCAGCACGCGCGGGCCTTTGCCGGGCAGCGCGGAAGGCGTGGCCAGACGGTTCAGCGCGGGCAGGATGAACGCGGCAGTCTTGCCGCTGCCGGTTTGCGAAGAGGCCATCAGGTCGTGGCCGGCCATGATTTCGGGAATGGCCTGCGCCTGGATGGCGGTAGGCTCGGTGTAGCCGGTTTCGGCAATCGCCTTGAGAATGGCGGCGTTTAAATTCAGATTTTCAAATGACATGGTGCTTCCTTTTTTAGAATCAAAGGGAATCCGTTTCGGCATGACGAACTTGGTTCGGCATGACAAATTTTTCAGTTCCCTAAGGTAAGCGCAGGCAGTTATAACTACACGTTGAACGGGCAGACGATTAACCGGCGCATAAAACATCGTTGCTAACCGGAAAACCCAGAATTTCTTGATGAGTTTTTTTTGACAGGCGCGATTTGCATGCGCGCGAGAGATAGGTCAGAAAACGATGAACCAATGCCGCAAGGTGCGACAAGGCGCGCATTATACGGACGGAAAAAATAAAAGCCAGCATTTTTTGGCATCGTATCTGCCTATGTCTAACTGCCTATATATTTTGGCATATACACATTTAGAGCTTTTGCTGCTAGATTCTAATTTTATTTATTTGCCACACCGTGTGAATTAAACGGGGGCTATATTATTGATAATGCACGAACTACAAGACGATCATTATTTGCGGGCGGTTACCGAGCTTGGTGATACCCGCAAGATAGTTGCCAGTCGCGACATCTATTCGCAGAACGGGGTCAAGCTGGTCGAGTCGGGTATTCATATTACGAGCGCTCTGTATGAACGTTTGGTCAAGCATAAGATGCTGGCGACATTGGATACGGTGCTGTCGATTGAAAATATGCTTGATTCGAAAGCCATCTTGCAAGATGTGCTTGACCTGATTCAGACGAATGACAAGTTGAAAAGAATGGCGGATACCTTCGGCAATGATTACAACTTCTATCGCCGGATAATTCTTGACATTCAACTTCCCGCTCCGCTGGCTTTCAAATTGACGGTGGCACGCGAAAAATATCGCCGCATCTACCAACGCAGCCTGTTGCTGCTCATCATCAGTATTTACCTCGCACGCTGTAACAAGATGGATTCACAGGAAGTGGGATGGGTAGCCACGGCTGCGTTACTTCAAGACCTTGGTATGCTGCATATTGATCCCAGGCTGCTTGAACCATCGCATTTGATGAGTATTGTCGAGAAGCGGCATCTCTATACTCACCCTCTGACCGCCTATCTGTTGCTATGCGAATTCCCCGAACTGGGCAGTCGTATTGCCGAAGCCGTACTTGAACATCATGAACGGATGGACGGTAGCGGTTATCCGCGCGGTTTGCACGGTAATAAAATCAGCCGGTACGCCCAGATTCTGGCAGTCGCGGAGCTTGCTGCCAAGTTGTTTGACTCCGATCATTCAAGGATCACGTGGAAACATCTGGATGTGATACTCAAGCTGAATTCCAAGCGGCACGGACAAGGGCTGATCGGGCACCTGGATATTTTCCGGGACGATTTTGCCGCTGAGCAGCCATCCGGCAGCAACGACCCGGAACGCACCGTTGAGCAAGTCAGGCTGATTGCAAAACTGTTTAAAGATTTTAGCCGGCATTCCTGTCCCAACTGCAGTGACAAGTTCACTGCCTTTATCCAAACACGCCTGGCTGAATTGAGACTGGAGCTGTTCGATGCAGGGTTTGATCACAGCGATCCGGATGGGTTGATTCAACGTTTTCATGAAGACCCGGAGTGTGTACCCGAGTATGTTCCGTTGCTGAAAGAGGCGCTTTGGCGGTTTAGGTCGCTGGTGCTGGAAATTTCGCGGCATTGGCTGAAGGAAAGCGAGAAGTATGATCACCAATCGGAAAAACCGGAACATGCATGGCTGCATGAAATGAATCAATTACTTATTGCTGTATAGCATGGACCTGTTCTGCCCGCCGGCTTGAAAATTTAGAAGCAACCCCCAAGTTGCGAGACACCTTACTATCAATCTGAAATAAGGTCTTCAACACGAAGTGCACAGAAATCACGAAGATTTATGATCCATTCTTTTGCTTGTGAGAGAAGATGCTGTTGTTTTTATTTTGCTTTATACGCTTCGTGTTCTTCGTGGTTAAATTGCCGTTACAAGGATTAATAAATCGGAGATAACATGACTGAAAATGCAACAATTAACCGCGAGACGACTAATCGCGAAACCCTGGGCTTCCAGGCCGAGGTGAAACAACTGCTGCAACTGATGATCCACTCGCTGTATTCCAACCGCGAGATTTTCCTGCGCGAACTGATTTCCAACGCTTCCGACGCGTGCGACAAGCTGCGCTTCGAGGGGCTGCACAACGCGGCCTTGTTCGAAAACGATTCGGACATGAACATCCGCATCGGCTACGACAAGGCGGCGCACACGCTGACGGTAAGCGACAACGGTGTCGGCATGAACCGCGACGAGGTCATCAACAACCTCGGCACCATCGCCAAATCGGGCACGCGCGAATTCTTCTCGCGCCTGTCCGGCGACCAGCAGAAGGATGCGCACCTGATCGGCCAGTTCGGCGTGGGGTTCTATTCCTCGTTCATCGTCGCGGACAAGGTGACGGTGCTGACGCGCCGTGCCGGCGAGAACGCTGATCAGGGCATGCGCTGGGAATCCGACGGCGGCGGGGAATTCTCCATCGAGATGGTGGACAAGCCCGCGCGCGGAACCGAGATCACGCTGCACTTGCGCGAAGGCCAGGACGACCTGCTCGAAGGCTACAAGCTGCGCGACATCGTCCGCAAATATTCCAACCATATCGTCCAGCCGATCCTGATGAAGAAGGAGGAATGGAAAGACGGCGGGCAGCAGATCACCGACGAGGACGAGACCGTCAACCAGGCGTCGGCATTATGGGCGCGCAGCAAGAACGAGATCACCGACGAGCAGTACAAGGAATTCTACAAGCATGTCGGACATGACTTCGACGACCCGTTGGCCTGGACGCACGCGCGCGTCGAGGGCCGCCAGGAATACACACAACTGCTGTATATCCCGGCGCATGCGCCATTCGATATGGGGGAACGCAATGCCCGCCACGGCATCAAGCTGTACGTGCGGCGCGTGTTCATCATGGACGATGCCGAGCAATTGATGCCGCAGTACCTGCGTTTCGTGCGCGGGGTGGTCGATTCCAGCGACCTGCCGCTGAACGTGTCGCGCGAGATATTGCAGGAATCGAAGGATACCGAGGCGATCCGCAAGGGTTGCACCGGCAAGGTGCTCGGCTTGCTGGCCGACATGGCCGAGAATGACAAGGAAAAATACGCCAGATTCTGGGCGGAATTTGGCAAGGTGCTGAAAGAAGGGGCGGGTGAAGATTTCGCCAACAAGGACAAGATCGCCGGGCTTTTACGTTTTGCATCGACCCATGCCGATGCGCCGGATGAGAGCGTGTCGTTGGCCGACTATATCGCGCGCATGAAGGACGGGCAGGAAAAGATTTATTACGTCACCGCCGAGACCTTCAATGCCGCGAAAAACAGCCCGCACCTGGAAGTGTTCCGCAAGAAAGGCATCGAGGTGCTGCTGATGTTCGAGCGCGTGGACGAATGGGCATTGAGCTACCTCACCGAATTCGACGGTAAGCCGCTTGCTTCGGTGGCGAAGGGCGGCCTCGACCTGGGCAAGCTGGAGGATGAGGCCGAGAAACAGGCACAGAAAAAAGAGGCGGACGAATTCAAGGAATTGACCGGCAGGATCAAGGCCAGTCTCGCCGAGCGCGTCAAGGAAGTGCGTGTCACCCACCGCCTGACCGACTCCCCGGCCTGTCTGGTGGCCGATGAGCACGACCCGAGCGGCAACCTCGCGCGGATGCTTAAGGCAGCAGGCCAGAAAGCGCCCATTTCGCAGCCGATCCTGGAGATCAATCCGCAACACCCGGTGGTGTTGCGCCTGAAATCCGAGGAAAAGCGCTTCGACGACTGGGCGGCGGTGCTGTTCGACCAGGCCTTGCTGGCCGAGGGCGGCCAGCTCGACGATCCGGCAGCCTTCGTCAAGCGCATCAATCAACTGATGCTGGAAATGGGCAGTTGATGCAGTTGGTAGGGTGCGCTATGCGCACCTGTTAGCCCGCATACGGGCGTAACCCGACAAACTGCGTGCAGCGCACCTGGAATAAATGTCGGGTTACGCTACGCTAACCCGACCTACAAGTTGTGCGGGGTGGCTCCGCTCCTTGTGCTAGAATGCGCGCCCTTTTCATCCAGCAAGGCTGTTCCCATGTCCCGCGAACTCCGCAATATCGCCATCATCGCCCACGTCGACCACGGCAAAACCACCTTGGTGGACAAGCTGCTCAGCCAGTCCGGCACGTTTGCCTCCTACAAGCATGTCGCCGAGCGCGTCATGGACAGCAACGATCTGGAAAAAGAGCGCGGCATTACCATTCTGGCGAAAAATTGCGCGGTGGATTACGAAGGCGTGCATATCAATATCGTCGATACTCCCGGCCACGCCGATTTTGGCGGCGAAGTGGAGCGCGTGCTGGGCATGGTGGATGGCGTGTTGCTGTTGGTGGATGCGGTCGAAGGCCCGATGCCGCAAACCCGCTTCGTCACCAAAAAGGCACTTGCCCTCGGCCTGCGCCCGATCGTGGTGATCAACAAGGTGGATCGTGACGGCGCGCGCCCGGATTGGGTGATCAACAAGACTTTCGATTTGTTCGACAAGCTTGGCGCAACCGAGGAACAACTGGATTTTCCGGTGGTGTATGCATCGGCTTTGAATGGCTACGCCACGCTCGACTTGGCGCAGAAAAGCACGGATATGCGCCCGCTGTTCGATGCGGTGCTCAAGCACGTGCCCGCGCCGGATACCGATGTGGACGCGCCGCTGCAATTGCAGATTTCCGCGCTGGATTATTCCAGCTTTGTCGGGCGCATCGGCGTGGGCCGCGTGCGCCGCGGTCGCGTCAAGCCCGGCCAGGATGTGATGGTGATGAGCGGCAACAACGCGCCGAAACGCGCGCGCATCAACCAGGTATTGGGATTTCGCGGTATCGAGCGCGTGCCGCTGGATGAAGCGCTTGCGGGCGATATCGTGCTGATTAACGGCATCGATGAAATCGGTATCGGCGTGACGCTGGCCGACATGAGCCAGCCGGAAGCCTTACCGATGCCCAAGGTGGATGAGCCGACGCTGACGATGAACCTAATGGTGAACACTTCGCCGCTGGCCGGACAGGAAGGCAAATTTGTTACCAGCCGCCAGATCCGCGAGCGCCTCAACAAGGAGCTGCTGGTCAACGTGGCATTGCGTGTCGAAGACACCAACGAGACCGACGTGTTCCTGCTGGCCGGGCGTGGCGAATTGCACCTGACCATATTGCTGGAAAACATGCGCCGCGAAGGCTTCGAGATGGGCGTGGGCAAGCCGCGCGTGGTGTACCGCGAAATCAACGGCGAGAAATGCGAGCCTTTCGAGGTGCTGACCGTGGACGTGGAAGACACCAACCAGGGCGCGGTGATGGAAGAGCTGGGCCGCCGCCGCGGCGACCTGCAGGACATGCAGCCGGACGGCCATGGCCGCGTGCGCCTGGAGTACCGCATTCCGGCGCGCGGGCTGATCGGCTTCCAGTCCGAATTCATGACCATGACGCGCGGCACCGGCATCATGGCGCATGTGTTCGACGATTACGCGCCGGTCAAGGCCGATATGCCCGGCCGCCGCAACGGCGTGCTGATTTCGGCCGAGAACGGCGAGGCGGTGGCTTACGCTTTGTGGAAGCTGGAAGACCGCGGCCGCATGTTCGTGTCGCCCGGCGACAAGCTGTACGAGGGCATGATTATCGGCATCCACAGCCGCGACAACGATCTGGTCGTTAACCCGATCAAGGGCAAGCAACTGACCAATGTGCGCGCTTCCGGCACCGATGAAGCGGTGCGCCTGACCCCGCCGATCCGCCTGACGCTGGAATCCGCGGTCGAGTTTATCGACGACGATGAACTGGTGGAAATTACCCCGTTATCCGTCCGTATCCGCAAACGCTTTTTGTCGGAAATCGAGCGCAAGCGCGCGTCGCGCAGTTAAACGGGCATCTTAAGCATGACGCCGTGCAGTGCTATACTGCACGGCGTTTTTTTATGGTCTGCCGGATAACAATATCTTTCATGACGCAAATAGAACTTATTCTGCTGCTCGTTGCAGCGATCATTGTCTTGCAGGCCATCGCTCTATTGCGGGGGCGTGGTGCGGCTATATCGCTGCAACTGGCACAACTTCAGAAAGATTTACAGCAACATCAACAACAAATCAGCGAACGTAGCGAACGCGAATTGCGGGAGCAGGTGCAAACCACAGCGCAAAGCACACGACAGGAATTGACCGGTAATTTCGCGCAATTGCAACAAACCCTGGCTGCGCAGTTGGCAAGTATTGCGAGCATTCAGAACAATAATATTGATGGCTTTTCCCAGCAGCTTGCCAAGCTGAATGAAGCCAATGCGCAGCAGCTTGAGTCGATGCGGCAAGCAATCATGCTGCAAGCGCAAACCGGACGTGATGAGCAAGCGTCCGCCCTTAAACGCTTTGGCGATACGCTGAACCAGGCTTTGAACAATTTGACGGAATCGAATGCACAACGCATGGAAGCAGTGCGTGCGACGCTGGAATCAAAAATCAAAGATTTGCAAACCGACAACGGCACGCGGCTCGAAGAGATGCGGAAAACGGTCGATGAAAAGCTGCACGCGACGCTGGAGCAGCGGCTGGGCGAATCCTTCAAGCTGGTTTCCGATCGACTGGATAAAGTGCACCAGGGCTTGGGCGAGATGCAGCAATTGGCGATCGGGGTGGGCGACCTGAAGAGGGTGTTGACCAACGTCAAGACGCGGGGAACTTGGGGCGAGGTGCAGTTGGAAATGCTGCTGGAACAAATGCTCACCCCCGAACAATATGCGAAAAATGTGGAAACCGTGCCTGGTACGGGTGAGCGCGTCGAGTTTGCGATCAAGCTACCCGGTACGGACAATGGCCTGACACCGGTATGGATGCCGATAGATGCAAAATTTCCCAGAGAGCAATATGAGCGCCTGGCCGAAGCGGCCGATCGCGCCGATGCGGAGGGAGTCGCGGTGGCGGGGCGTGAGCTGGAACGCGCTGTGCGTCTTGAAGCCAGGAAGATTGCGGAGAAATACCTGTCCCCGCCGCTGACAACCGATTTTGCGATTTTGTTTTTGCCGACCGAAGGCTTGTACGCCGAGGTGATGCGCCGCCCAGGGCTATCCGATGAATTGCAGCGCGTGAACCGCGTCACCATTGCCGGGCCTTCCACCTTGTCGGCTTTCGTGAATAGCCTGCAAATGGGTTTCCGCACCCTCGCACTTGAAAAACGTTCATCCGAAGTGTGGCAAGTCCTGGGTGCGGTAAAAACCGAATTCGGCAAGTTTGGCGATGTGCTGGCAGCGACCAAGACCACGCTGGAACGCGCCGCTAAAAATATTGATATGGCCGAGACTCGCAGCCGGCAAATGGCGCGCAAATTAAAATCGGTGGAAGCTTTGCCGAGCGAGGCGGCGCAGCTTTTATTGGGGACGGAAATTCTTGATGCCAGTGAAGAAAATGAGAGCGGTACAAATTAGATCAGCATGAAACTTGCAATTGCACAAATCAATTGCACCGTTGGTGACCTGGCCGGAAATGCCGCGAAGATTCTCGCCTGTGCCGAACAGGCCAAGCAGCAGGGCGCGCAACTGCTGCTGACCCCGGAGCTGGGCCTGTGCGGCTATCCGCCGGAAGACCTGCTGCTGCGCGACGGTTTTTATCGGTCATGCGCGCAAGCGCTGGATGATCTGGCCGGAAAGCTATCGGGCATCGCCGTGGTGGTTGGCCACCCGCATGAACAGGGCGGGAAGCGTTACAACGCGGCTTCGCTGCTTAAGGATGGCGTGGTGGCCGCGACTTATCACAAGCATTTTCTGCCGAATTATGCGGTGTTCGACGAGAAACGCTACTTCGATCACGGCGGCGAGCCATGCGTGTTCGAGATAGCGGGCATCCGGTTTGCGCTGAGTATTTGCGCGGACATCTGGCAACCAGACGCCGCCCGTTATGCGCGCGATGCCGGAGCGCAAGTGCTGCTGGTGCTGAACGCTTCGCCTTATGCCATCGGCAAGCAGGAGGCGCGCTATCGCACGATCCGCGAGCGCATCGCGGAAACCGACTTGGCGGTGGTTTATGCCAATTTGGTGGGCGGGCAGGACGAGCTGATTTTTGACGGCGGCTCGTTCGCGATGGACCGTGACGGCAGCCTGACGGCGCAGGGCAGACACTTTGAAGAAGATTTGTTGCTGCTGGACCTGCGGGGCGACTTGCGCCCAACCGGGGAAAAGGTTGCGGTATTGAGCGAGGAAGCCGGCGTCTATCGCGCGTTGTGTCTCGGCGTACGCGACTACATCGGCAAGAACCGCTTTCCCGGAGTGTTGCTGGGAATGTCTGGCGGGATCGATTCCGCGTTGACCCTGGCGATCGCGGCCGATGCGCTGGGTGCGGATAAAGTCCATGCGGTGATGATGCCGTCGCCTTACACCGCGCAGATCAGCCTGGACGATTCGCGCGAGATGGTGAAAATCCTCGGTGTGCGCTATGACGAAATCCCCATCGAGGCGATGTTCCAAAGCTATTTGACTGCACTGAATCCCGCTTTCGCCGGGCGCGCGGTGGATGCCACCGAAGAGAATTTGCAGGCGCGCATCCGCGGCACGCTGTTGATGGCCTTGTCGAACAAGCTCGGCTCGCTGGTGCTGACCACCGGCAACAAGTCCGAAATGACCGTGGGCTATGCCACGCTGTACGGCGATATGGCGGGCGGTTTCGCGGTATTGAAGGATGTCAGCAAAACGCTGGTGTACCGCCTGGCGCGTTACCGCAATACGCTGGGGCAGGTGATCCCGGAACGCATCATCACGCGCGCGCCGAGCGCCGAACTGCGTGCCGATCAGACCGACCAGGACAGCTTGCCGCCCTATGATGCGCTGGATGCCATCATGGCGTGTTATGTCGAACAAAACCTTGCGATCCCGGAAATCATTGCGCGCGGTTATTCAGAGGCCGATGTGCGCCGCGTGGCGCACCTGATCCGCATCAGCGAATACAAGCGCCGCCAATCCGCGGTGGGCATCCGCATCACGGAACGCAGCTACGGCAAGGACTGGCGCTATCCGATTACGGTGCGCTACCAGGATAACTTCTAATAAGTTAAATTCCCTTTAAGCGCGAATTTTGCTACAATGCGCCGCGTTTTGAGATGGGCTTCGAGCCCGTTTTTTATTTGTGGGCAGTAA
>CAYGIF010000082.1:0-9931 GCA_964349865.1 uncultured Gallionella sp.
ACGGCGTGGCATCGTCATGCCCCGTCTTGCTGCGCTGGATCAGCGCCTCATGGTCATGGCTGGTGAAGAAGAAGCCGCCGTGTTGCATGTCTTCAAAGCGCGCCAGCAGCGCGTCGGCGAGCTGCACGGCGAAGGCCAGGTCCGTGCCGCGGAACTCGGCCTGCAGCAGTTCCAGCGCGGCGTTCAGCAGGAAGGCGTGGTCGTCCAGATAGGCGTTGAGATGCGCCTTGCCGTCCTTGTACGTCGCCAATAATCTGCCGTCGCGCCACAGGGTGCCGCGCACGAAATCCATCGCGCGTTGCGCCGAATGCAGCCAGTCTGGGCGATCGAATATCCGCGCGGCACGCGCCATGCCGGCGATCATCAGGCCGTTCCACGCACCGAGGATCTTCTCATCGCGGCCGGGGCGGGTGCGCCTTCCGCGCGCTGCGCACAGTTTTGCCTGCGTGCTGTCGAGCAATGCGTTCGCCTGTTCTGCGGAGAGCCGCAGGCGCTGGGCGATCTCGTCCAGCGGCATGCTGACGCGCAAATGCCAGGCGCGCCGTTCGAAGTTGGGCGGGCTGTCCAGGCCGTAATGGGGCGCGACGAGCGCGTATTCCTCGGCGCTCAGCAGCCTGCGGATATCGTCGCGCTGCCACACATAGAATTTGCCTTCCTCATGTTCCGAATCGGCATCCAGCGAGGAATAGTAGCCGCCCTCCGGCGACTGCATCTCGCGCATGGCCCAGGCGGCGGTCTGTTCCACTACGCGCGCAAACAACGGCTCGCCGCTGCTTTGCCACGCAGCGCCGTATAGCCCGAGCAGCAGGCCGTTGTCGTAAAGCATCTTCTCGAAATGCGGAATGCCCCATCCTGCGTCGACGCTGTAGCGGCAAAAGCCGCCGCCGAGCTGGTCATACAGACCGCCGCGCGCCATCTGTTGCAGGGTGAAGCGCACGATGTGGCGCGATTCCTCGTCAGCGGCGGCATGGCTGCGGCGCAGCAGCAGATCGAGCTCCGCCGGATGCGGGAATTTCGGCGTATCGCCGAAGCCGCCGTTGACCTCGTCGAACTGATTGCGCAGCTCATGCGGCGCCTTGTCGAGCGGCTCGGCATTTAGCATCGTCTCGCCGGCCTCGGGAAGCGCGCCGGCAAGCGCTTCGATGAGATGCCTGCCCTGCGTGGCGAGTTCGGCGCGGTTGTCCGCATAGACCTGCGCGACGCGGCGCAACAGGTCGGCAAAGCCGGGCAGGTTGTAGCGCGCCTCCTTGGGAAAATAGGTGCCGCCGAAGAACGGCGTGCCGTCCGGGCTGAGGAACATGGTCAGCGGCCAGCCGCCGCCGCGCTGCATCAGCAGGTAGTGCGCGGACTGGTAAATCTGGTCGAGGTCGGGGCGCTCCTCGCGGTCCACCTTGATGTTGATGAAGTGCCGGTTCATCAGCGCAGCCACTTCGGCATCCTCGAACGACTCGTGCGCCATGACATGACACCAGTGGCAGGCCGAGTAGCCGATCGACAGCAGGATCGGCTTGTCCTGCGCGCGCGCGCGGTGCAGCGCCTCCGGGTTCCAGGCATGCCAGTCCACCGGATTGTCAGCGTGCTGTTGCAGGTAGGGGCTAGTTTCCTGTGCTAACTCATTAGTCATCGGTTGCCCCTTTCAGTGTGGTGCAGTCAGCGCAGCAGCGGCTTGAGTTCCTTCAATATGTTGCGCATCAACTGCGGCTGCGCTTCCCTGGTGGGATGCAGGTTGTCGGCCTGGAATTGTTGTGGCGCAACGCCCTCAAACAAAAACGGCAGCAGCCTGACGCGGTATTTTCTCGCCAGCTTCGGGTACATCTTCCCGAACTGCGCAACGTAAGGCTCGCCGTAATTCGGCGGCAGCCTCATGCCGACCAGCAGCACCCTGGCGCGGGCAGCGCGGGCATCCTCGATGATCCCGCCCAGGTTGGCCTCGGTGTCGGCAACATTGAAGCCGCGCAACCCGTCGTTCGCGCCGAGTTCCACGATCACCACCGCCGGGCGGTGCTGCCGCAACGCTGCGGCGATGCGCTGCCGCCCGCCCTGCGCGGTTTCGCCGCTGATGCTGGCATTCACCACGCGATAGTCCGGATGGCTGCGCGCCAGTTTCTGCTGCAACAGGCTCACCCAACTTTCTGCTACTGCGATGCCGTATCCGGCTGATAAACTGTCGCCGAACACCAGAATATTTTTTGCGGCATAAGCGGAAAACGGCAACCACAGCACTGCAACCAGCAGGATAATTTTCAAGGGTAAAGTTTTCATGGCGACGATTGTGCAGGCAGTTGAACTGACCAAGCAAGTGTTAAGCCCATCAATAGATGGAAAAGGACAGCCGCTGACCATCTTGCAACAGGCAAGTTTCGCGGTCGAGGCGGGCGAAAGCCTGGCGATCCTCGGCGCGTCCGGTTCCGGCAAATCCACCCTGCTCGGCCTGCTCGCCGGGCTGGATGTGCCGAGCAGCGGCAGCGTGCTGTTCGACGGCAATGACCTGTTCGCGCTGGACGAGGACGGTCGCGCGCGGCTGCGCGGCGCGATGGCGGGCTTCGTGTTCCAGTCGTTCCAGTTGCTGCCCGCGCTCAACGCGCTGGAAAACGTCATGCTGCCGCTGGAACTGCAAGGCAGCGCCGATGCGCGCGAACGCGCCGAGACATCGCTGCATCAAGTCGGCTTGAGCGCCCGTGCGCACCACCTCCCCAAGCACCTCTCCGGCGGCGAACAGCAGCGCGTCGCACTCGCGCGCGCCTTCGTCACCCGGCCCAAAATCCTATTCGCCGACGAACCCACCGGCAACCTCGACGCCGCCACCGGCGCGCAGGTCATCGCACTGATGCTGGAGCTCAACCGCGCGCAGGGCACGACCCTGATCCTCGTCACCCACGACGAAGCGCTGGCGCAGCGTTGCGGCCGGCAGTTGAGGCTGGAGGCGGGGAGGGTGGTTGGGTGAATTTTAATCATTTTCGTCATTCCGGCGCAGGCCGGAATCCAGCCAATCGAATATCTCCCGCGCAACGCGCGGAACAAAGCCTGACTGCCTATTTGATGCAAACACTGGATTCCGGCCTGCGCCGGAATGACGGGGTGCGTGGGGCTGCAAGGTGAGTAAACAACCCTGTGTCTATCTGCTGGCCAGCAAACGTAACGGCACTTTGTATGTTGGCGTAACCTCAGACTTGGTCAAGCGGGTGTGGGAACACAAAAATCACGTTGTTGATGGTTTCACCAAGCAGTACGGTGTCGATCAGCTTGTCTGGTATGAGATTCATGAAACGATGGAATCAGCTATTCAGCGAGAAAAGGCAATCAAGGAATGGCAGCGCGCATGGAAACTAAAATTGATCGAGGAACCCAATCCGGACTGGAAGGATTTGTATGACACCGTGTGTTAGCCATATTCGAAGAAGCAAGTTATGCAATTTCTCACTTGGCACGTCATTCCGGCGCAGGCCGGAATCCAGCGCTTTTATTCAACATGCCGTTAGCATTGTCCGTGCGTTGCATGGGATATTTAACTGACTGGATATACGTGGAGCGAGAAGGTGATGCAAAAGTGCCAAGCAAATACGTGGAGGCAAGTGGGTATCGTCTTGGTAATTGGGTAAATGCGCAGCGCGCAAGAAAAGACAGCGTGTCAATTGAGCGTATAAAACGGCTGGAAGCATTGAATGGCTGGAGTTGGCCGTATGTACGGCGGCAGCAGCAGTGGGATGAGTGGCTCAATTGCCTCAAGGAGTTCATAGATAAAGAAGGGCATTCAAGAGTACCCAATAAATACGAAACAGAAAAAGGGCGTCGACTCGGTAACTGGGTAAATGAACAACGGGCAAGAAAGGATAGTATGCCTGCTGAACGTAGGGCGCGGCTGGAAGCATTACCCGGATGGGTTTGGCGGGTTAAGTGAGTGCATGGTCGGTGTATAGCGATTGGTTTTCATCTTGGGGGAGCTACAACCACCTTGAGGGTATAGTTGCTTCAGTGTTTAGTGTATCTACATTACGTTTGGGGTATCTATATGGGATTGCTTGATGGGTTTGAAAAGCTAATCAACGAGCACGGTTCGTCAACGATACTCCGAGAGCGCATTGCGTTGGCGAATGACAAGTATGCGGCGCTTGAATCGGAGATGAAAAAACAAAAATCTGAGAAGCTCGATCTTGAGAAAGAGAATGAGCGTCTTCGCCATGATCTGCGAAAGGCACAAGTGCAGATACGGAAACTCGAAGGCCAACAGATACCTATTGCAGAATCTCATGTAAAAGTTCTTCCAGTAGAACAACAGTCCATACTGTTATTGCTAATGAAAGAAGGATTAATCGAAGGCGATGTCATAAAAGTATTGGATCGAGGCGCGGAGGCTATTCGGTTCGATCTTGTTGATCTTGCTAATACAGGCCTTATTGACTGCCAAAACTTGTGTGGTGCAGGAACATTTTGCAGCCTTACCCAAGACGGGCGGCGCTATCTCAAAACAAATGGTTTACTAACGTAGGATTTGTGCAATGGAATTATGGGCTACACGAAATGAAGCGCTAGAAATTCTGGCTGGCGAATACGCTCCGCAGGCTAAAGCAATCGAAGATTTATTTCTTGTCATTGACGAATGTATCGAGCTATTCGACAGGAAGGCAGGGGATGATGATTTCTGCCGTATTTGCGGCTTAACTTTAGCAAAGGCTCGCCACCTTGCGCTCGGAGCCTATGGTCTGATTTTAGATGGCCTGGGGCAAGAAGCGGGTGCATTGATCCGTCCCTTCATTGAATATCAAGAATTACTTACTTATTTCCGAATGGATACTAGTCGAGTGCAGCGAGCGATTAATAACGACCTTCCTTCTGCCGGTAAGATAGCTCAACTCATCGAAGGATGTTTTCAAGAGGTCAGGGATCATTTCAACAGTCACGCTTCGCACAGCTCCTTTAGTGAGCATTCCATGAGCCATCTGTTCAGTATGAAGGAGATGAAAATTCGAAAAGAGCAGCCCATGCTACCTGTTGTTCTTTTTCGCAATATGGCGTCCTTTTTTGTTCAGCTTTTTCTGCTATCTAACGAGGCAGTAAATTGTCTGCAAACGTACAAACTTGGCTATGCCGAAAATCAAGCGAATCGCGCTCTAGCGCTTCGGGTGATCGGTAAAGAGGCGTTCCGTCTTTGAACAAGCGGGGCCAACGAATATTTTCGTAGCTCGCAATCTTTATAAGCAACACGCGGGTTTACACCAGATGGTATGAATCGACCCACAAGAGCCGCAATTTGATCCACAGCCTTCGCCAATATGGTGTGTTTGAGTTGAAACAGATGCGTGGGCGCTGCTGAGTTACGCTGACCGCGAAAGCACCCAGCGGCTGGTTTCGACATATGTAGCCCCACTCGTAGCAATCACCGCGTTTCGCAAAATCGGTCGATCCTCGCTGTGTGATCTCTTCGATATGAAGTTGGCCAGTGTCCCACGCCATATGCGCCGATTGAAATCCTCCATCGCTCTCAATAAACCCCCAGTCCTTAAGTTTTATTGGATGGTCACTGAGGCTAACGACATGCATCATCGTTTCCCGCTCAATCGATGGCAGCAGTTCACCCATGCCGACCACAAAGCGATCATGTTTTCCCCGCATCTGTAACAAGAGATTCCAACTGCCTGTTATGGCGGCAATCGCCGCTCCGAAGACCGTAACATGCTTCCCGATTTCTTCCCAACTCATCTTGAATCCTTTCTCGGCAATAATGCCATTGGGGTCACATTGCTTTGAAACACTACTGGGTACAGCTAGCGCGGCGCATACACCGACACGCTACGCCGCTATCGGCATAACCTCCTGATCGATTTTGTCGCCCAGTTCGTTTTCGGCGATTTCCAGATCATACTGTGTTTGCAGATTCATCCATGTTTGTGCGGTCATGCCGAATAAACGGCCAAGGCGCATGGCGGTGTCGGCGGTGACGGCGCGTTTTCCGGTGCAGATTTCATCTATGCGGCGCTGGGGAACGCTGGTGAATTTTGCGACCTTGTAGCGGGTCAGCCCCATGGGTTCGATGAAGTCATGCAGCAGGATGTCGCCGGGATGCACGGGCGCAAGCCGTTCGCCTGTGACGACGTTGCCCCACTTCATGTTGTTCAATTCTTCGCGCTGAATACTCATTTCATTCTCCTGATGAAACTACTAACCATCTGACTAACCCAGCAAAATACGCTAGGTAAGTCATTGGTTATAGTGGTAATCGATGATTTCGGTCGATAAGGGGGCGGGTTCGGAATAATTCGCGCCCCGAAAATCGCTTGGAATGACCCACGCTACGCCGCTATCGGCATAACCTCCTGGTCGATTTTGTCACCCAGTTCGTTTTCGGCGATTTCCAAGTGGAACGCCGGGGTCAAGTCTAGCTTTGTAGCATGGCAAAATGCACAGCCCCTTTCCCTCTCGCACCCCTGTGGGCTTGCGATTGACCGAAGAAACCCTTGGGAGCCTTCTTTGTCTTGAACATGACGCATCACTTGGATAGCTTTTCCCTTATCCAGCTTGGATTTCGGCGGCAATCAAGAACGGCGAATACGATGGCATCATCGTTGGCGACACGGTAATAAACGGCAAATGGAAAACGTTTGGAGAGCAGCCGATGGTAGCCAAACACTACGCGGTGCATCCCCGCAAAATAAGCCAGCGAGTCAATGTCTGAATAGAGCGTATCAAGAAAATAGGTGCCGAGGCCGTCCGCTTGCGACTCGTAGAATCGGTAACCTTCTTCGAGATCGTCCTCTGCAATACTGAGGATTTTTACCCTCATAAGACGTTTTTCTTGATTCTTTCTTTGGCTTCTTCCCAACTGGAGGTGGTGACCGTGCCTACATTCAAGGCGGCTTCGCGGTCGTTGAGAATGGCGGCGTGCCAAGCGGGGGATTCCAAGGTTTCTTCGTGGGTTGCCATGTCCGACCAAAGCGTTTCCATTAAGTCCAATTTCTGGGTAAAGGAAAGCTGTGCAATGGGAACTTCAAATCTATTCATCATATTTCTCCTTTTCTTATGACTAACGCACCAACTCAGCCGGTACAATTATAGCAAGAGTAACCCGGGTGAAAATGTAAGAAACAATCGGGAATCAGGCCACGATTTCATGGTGAATAGAAAATGAACCTCTTCCGCCTTTCCCTCAACCTGCTGCGCCGCGACTGGCGTGCCGGGGAGTGGCGCGTGCTGCTGCTGGCGCTGGTGCTGGCGGTGGGCAGCCTCGCGACCGTGGGGCTGTTCGCCGACCGCGTGCGGCTGGCGCTGCAGCAGGAGGCGACCAGCCTGATCGGGGCGGACCTGCGTATCGTCTCGGCGCGCCCGTTGCCGCCCGCCTATCGCGAGATGGCTGAGGCGCGCGGGCTGCGCACAGTGGAGAGCCGCGCGTTCCTGAGCATGGTGGCGCATCGCGAGCAGACGCTGCTCTCCGAAATTCAGGCGGTCGGGGCGGGCTATCCGTTGCGCGGGAGGATCGAGATCGACAATGGTGCAGTGGTAGGTCGGGTTAGCCCGTCAGGGCGTAACCCGACAAGTATTGTTTCGACAAATGGCGATGTTGGGTTACGCGATGAAGCCGCTAACCCAACCTACGAATCCCCGCAAGCGGGCGAGGGGAGCAGTTCCATTCCCGCGCGCGGCACGGTGTGGGTGGACGGGCGGCTGCTGCGCCGTCTCGAATTGCGCATCGGCGACGAGGTCGGTATCGGCACGCGGCGCTTCACGGTGGCGGCGCGCATCACGCGCGACATCGACCGGGCGGTCGGTTTTTACAGTTTCGCGCCGCGCGTGCTGATGAACGGCGACGACCTCGCCGCGACGGGCCTGCTGCAGGAAGGCAGCCGCATTGTTTACCGCCTGATGGTCGCGGGCGAGGCGCGGCAGGTCGAAGCGTTGCACGGCGAGTTGATGCCGACACTTGCGAATGGCGAGAAGCTGGAGGACGTGCGCGATGCGCGGCCGGAGATACGCACGGCGCTGGAACGCGCCGAGCATTTCCTCGGGCTTGCCGCATTGACTGCGGCGATCCTCGCAGGCGCGGCGATGGCGCTGGCGGCGCGGCGTTTCGTACTGCGCCACCTGGATACTTGCGCGATGCTGCGCTGCCTCGGCGCGCAGCAGGGGCAGGTGCTGCGCTTGTTCCTGTACCAGTTCCTGATGCTTGGCGTGGTTGCGGTGCTGCTCGGCTGTGCGCTGGGCTATGTCACGCAGGCGCTGCTGGTCGGATTCATCGAGTCGATGCGTGATACGGAGCTGCCGCAGCCTTCCGTGTTGCCCGCGCTCAAGAGCGCGGCCAGCGGTTTTGCGCTGCTGCTCGGTTTCGCTTTCCTGCCGCTGCTGCAATTGCGCAGGGTGTCGCCGTTGCGCGTGCTGCGCCGCGAACTCGGCGCGCCGCAGGCGAACGCCTTGCTGGCCTACGGTCTCGCCGTGCTGGTGCTGGCGGGGTTGTTCCTGTGGCATTCCGGCTCGGCCAAGCTGGGGTTCACGATGCTGGGCGGGCTGCTCGCGGGGCTGCTGTGTTTCGGCCTGCTGGCCTGGCTGTTGTTGCATGGGCTGGCGCGCTACTCGTCCCGCTTTCATGCGCAGTTGCGTCACGCACTCAACAACCTGGCGCGGCACGGGCGCGACTCCGCGCTGCAAGTGGTGGCGCTCGGCCTGGGCGGCATGGCGTTGCTGCTGCTGACGCTGGTGCGCGGCGACCTGCTGCAAAGCTGGCAGGGCAAGCTGCCGCCGGAAACGCCGAACCGCTTCATCGTCAACATCCAGCCGGATCAGCGGCAGGCGGTGCAGGATTTTTTCGCGCGCCAGTCCCTGCCGCAACCGCAGATGCTGCCGATGGTGCGCGGGCGGCTGGTGGCCATCAACGCCGCGCCCATCAACGGCGACAGTTATGCCGATCCGCGCGCGCGCGAGCTGGTGGAGCGCGAGTTCAACCTGTCCTGGGCCGAGCAGATGCCGGAGTGGAACGAACTGGTGAGCGGCAGTTGGTGGTCTCCCTCCCCTGATAAGGGGAGGGTTGGGGAGGGGTTGGCGCAATTATCGGTCGAAGAAGGCATCGCCGACCGGCTCGGCATCCGCCTCGGCGACGAGCTCACCTATGACGTGGGAGCTACGCCCTTCACCGCGCGCGTGACCAACCTGCGCAAGGTGCAGTGGGATTCGATGCGGGTGAATTTTTTCGTGATCGCCACGCCTGAACTGCTCAGTGGTTATCCGGCGAGTTATCTCGCCAGTTTCTACCTGCCGCCGGACCAAGTGCGCGCGGGCGACCAGTTGGCGCGGGAGTTCCCCAACCTGCTGGTGATCGACACCGGCGCGATGATCGAGCAGGTGCGCGGCATCATGGAGCAGATCGCGCAGACCGCCGGCGTGATATTCCTGTTCACCCTGTTGAGCGGCCTCGCGGTGCTGTATGCCGCGCTGCTGGCCACGCAGGACGAGCGCATCAACGAGGCGGCGATCCTGCGCACCCTGGGCGCGGACAGCCGCTACCTGCGCCGTTTGCACCTTTCGGAATTTGCCGCATTGGGATTACTGAGCGGCCTGTTGGCTGCTGCAGGCGCGGTGTTGCTGGGCTGGGTGCTGGCGCGCTTTGTGCTGGAAATTCCGTATCAGGCGAGCGTCATCATTTGGCCTGTCGGCGGCTTGGGTGGGATGCTGGTGGTGATGCTGGCGGGGTGGCTGGGCACGCGGCGGCTGGCTACGCTGCCGCCGCTGGCGATCCTGCGCGAGTAATGCAGCGGTTCTCTCCGCAAGCCGGATAAAGTTGAGCCAATCGGCGCATTAATGCTAGAATGCGCGCCGCTTCGGGATAGTCCGAAGCAATTTCCCGCTCGCGCAAGTTGGGGTGCTCATATGAGTCAGGCTGGCGAGTGGTAGTCAATAACCCTTACGATTGGAGTAATCATGGCTGTAACTATGCGTCAAATGCTGGAGG
>CAYGIF010000083.1:0-9466 GCA_964349865.1 uncultured Gallionella sp.
TGAAGCCGCGGCTGCTGATCGCCCAGGTGCCGCCGTCGATGCGCGCCACCTGCATGCCCGGCACCATGCGCAGCAGTTCGGGCAGGCTGGTCATGCCGGAACGGCGGATATCCTGCCGGGTAATCACATGAATGGCGGCGGCGGTGTCCTCCAGCTTCTGCGGCTTGCGCGCCGCCGAACTGACCTCCACGCTCACATCCAGCAACTGCTCCAGCGAATAATCGGCGAGCGGCGTGGCTTCGCCCGCTTGCGCATCGGAGGAAACGACGAAACCACAGACCGGACTGGACAACAGCGCGGCAAGCAGGAGCGGACGCAACGGTTTTCTGGAGGTTATGAGATTCATCATCAGAAGCCGCCGGCATCATGGGCGGCAAAAACTGTGTTTATAGTAGCAAATTTCGGCTTCCCGAATCGTATATTTATCGTTCCCACGCTCCGCGTGGGAACGCCTCTCCGGTGCCGGAACAAAAGTTTCTCGTGGTGGATGCTCTGCGCCCCGTGCCTGTTGAGCGGCACGGCTGCATTCCCACGCGGAGCGTGGGAATGATCAAACTTCAAGAGGGCGGAGCGCACCCTGCTCAAAATCGCCATGTCGCCGTCCCGTAAATACTGCGTGGCATCTCGCTGGTCGCCGGTCCCACGAGGGAGGAAACGAATTCCGGATGCCGGCGGTCGAGCAGATTGCGCGCGCCCAGGCTGAGTTCCAGGTCGCGCTGCGGCCGCCAGCCGAGGCGCACATCCAGGCGGGTATAGGCGGGAATATTCTGGTTGGGCAGTTTGTCCACATAGTAGAGCGATGCGTTCAAATCGGTCTGCGCATCCAGTGTATGGTGTGTGTGGAATTGCACCTGGTGCCGCGGCGCATCGCCGGCTTTGGCCTCGATGGCATTGTCGGCGCTGTTCGCGTCGCGGCGAATATGCATTTCCAGCCAGGAATAAGCGGCCTTGAGTTGCCACTTTTCTGCGGGTTGCCAGCTTGCCGATAACTCCAGCCCGTGGGTGGTCGCGCGTGCCTTGCTTTGGAACTGCTGCGGCGCAACCAGCCGCGCCGGCGGCCCCGCCTCGACAAATGGCGTCAGCGGCTCCGTCGTCATGAGGTTACGATATTCGTTATAGAAACCCGTCGCATCCAGAGACAGCCGCTCGGAAGACCGGACACGGTAACCCGCCTCGTAGGCGAGCAACTCTTCGGATTTGACCGCCGGATTACCCATGAGCCGCACCAGCACTATGGCGGGCGCGCCGGCCCTGGGGGATGCCGCCGCATTGAACCGGACATCCGAATAGGCGCGGGAAGGGGTACGCACGGCGCGCGATACCGCCGCCCAGGCCGTCTGCCGCTCGTCCACCGTCCAGCGCAGGCGCAGGTTGGGCTGATATTCGAAACCGCTGTAGTCGTTGTGCTCGAACTTGGAACCCAGAATCAGGTGCACCTTGTCGGCAAGCGCAATTTCATCCTGAAAAAAAGCGCTGACGGTGTTGTCCCGGCGGCGAGGCGGGATAAACGACATTAAAAATGAGCCATTCAATTCGTCGCCCGTCTGCCGGTAGCCCAACCCCCACACGACGTCGTGGTTTCCCGCCAGCAAAAGCCGGTGCTGGAAATCCAGATCATAGGTATCCCGCCTCTCGCCGATGCCCGCGCCCTGCCGCTCGTAATAATCGTAGTAAAACTTGAGCGACCACTCCGAGGCGGCGGACAGCGCACGCGTCCAGTCCATCAACAGGTTGCCGCTTTTTTGCGCGACGGTAATGTCCAGCGGAAGCGTCGCGGGAGGAGACAGTCGCGCGGTCGAGACGGTTTGATCGGCATTCCCGTCGTAAATACCCCCTTGCGCCATGACCGTGTCACCGCCGGGAAGAGCCCAGTCCGCGCGGAAACCGGCGCTGCTCATGTTACGCTGGTCGTGCGCCTGCGCGCCGCCGGCGAGCGGAAAGTTATCCTGTTCGATGTTCCTGGCGTAGACCCGGAAATGCCCGCTTTCGCCGATCTCGCCGCCGTAGCGCACCGTCCCCTGCCACTCGTGATTTCCGGGCCGCTCGTAACTTCCGGCGCCGGCGCTCAGCATGCCTCCCCGGGTCGCCGCCGCAGACCTGGTGGTGATGTTGATCACGCCGTTGACCGCATTCGCCCCCCACAGCGTGCCGCCGGAGCCGCGGATCACCTCGATCCTTTCTATGTCCTCCAGCACCACGTCCTGGGCATCCCAAAACACGCCGGAAAACGTCGGCGTGTACAGGGTGCGCCCGTCCAGCAACACCAGCAGTTTGTTGCTATATCTCTGGTTGAAGCCGCGACTGCCGATGGCCGCAGTGTTGCCGTTGACCTGGGCCACCTGCAGGCCCGGCGCCATGCGCAGCAAATCGGGAATGGTGGTCATGCCGGAGCGGCGGATATCCTCCCGGGTGATCACATGGATGGCCGTCGCGGTATCCTCCAGTTTCTGCGGCTTGCGCCCCGCCGAAGTGACCCCGACGTCCAGCAGTTGCTCGATGGATAAACCGGTAAGGTCTGCCCGGGCATCCGGCGCGCGTGATTCGGCCGCCTCGGCCAGAATGGCCTTGCCGCGCAAGATGTCCAGCAACTTGTCGTCCGCCCGGGCGGGAAACGCGACAAGCAGGGCGGCGGCAAGCAGGGCTGCGTGGATTTTCGCCATGATATGCCCGGCTTGTCTCTTGCCGTTTGTCATTTTGGAGCCGATCGGCATTTTGGTCTCCTTGCGATCGGTTGCCATTTAATTGAAATACCACTCCTTTCCAGGATCAACCGCTCGAACTGTTCCCCCGGCAACGGATGACTGAAATAGAAGCCCTGCATTTCGTCGTGCTTGCCCGCCTGCAGGAACTCGCGTTGCTCTACCGTTTCAATTCCTCGGCAATGGGTAAAACTGGCAGTTGTTGCGCCCCATCTCCTTGGCCCGGTACATGGCGATATCGGCGTTTTTCATCAAAGTCTCGGTATCGGCGCCGTCGTCCGGATAGAAGCTGACGCCGATGCTGGTACTGATATGCAATTCATGTCCATCCAGTGTAAAGGGCTGCGCCACGGTATTCAGCAGTTTCTGCGCCACCACATAGGCATCTTCCTCGCCCGCGATTTCCGGCAGCAGCACCACGAACTCGTCGCCGCCCAGCCGCGAAACGGTATCGCCCTCGCGCATGCAGTTTTTCAGTCTTAACGCCGCCTCCTGCAGCAGCAAATCGCCGACGCTGTGCCCGAGCGTATCGTTGATCTGCTTGAAACGGTCGAGGTCGAGGAACATTACCGCCGCCTTGCAGCGGTTCCGGTGCGCATTGATCAGCGCCTGGCCAAGCCGGTCGTTGAAAAGCGTGCGGTTGGGCAAGTCGGTGAGCGCATCGTAGTGGGCGAGATGGCGCACGTGCTCTTCCGCCTGCTTGTGCTCGGTGATGTCGGCAAAAATCGCGACATAACGGGTGGTTTCGCCACCATTGTTTTTCACCGCGTTGATCGTCAGCAACTCGGCAAAAATTTCGCCGTTCTTGCGGCGGTTCCAGACCTCGCCGCTCCAGCACCCGGCGTCCTGCAGGTTGGCCCACAAATTCTGGTAGAAATCGGCGTCGTGCCTGCCGGAGCTCAGAATCGACGGCGTCCGGCCGATCACCTCGGTGTCGGCATAGCCGGTAATCTCGCAAAAAGCCGCGTTGACGGCGACGATACGGTTCTGGGCATCGGAAATCAAGATGGCATCGGACGAGGCATTGAACACCGTGGCCGCAAGCCGCATCTCCAGATCGGCCTTGACTCCCAAGGCGCATTGCTGAATCGCCTGCAGCAGCAACTCGGTTTTGACCGGCTTGAGCACATACTTGTCGACGCCCAGTTCGATCGCTTTGAGGAGAAATTCCGTTTCGTTGTATGCCGTGGTAATGATAATCGGCATCAACGGATTCTCCTGCCGGATCGCCTCGGCCATTTTCAGTCCGTCCATCACCGGCATCATGATGTCCGTCACCACCACCTCGGGCTTGTGCCGGCGCCAGGCATCCAGTCCTTCCTGGCCGTTCGCTGCGGTATACAGCTTCCCCACCCGCCGTTCCAGGAATCGCGCCATCTGCCAGCGGGTATCCGCATCATCCTCGACGTAAAGCACAGAGGTGCTTTTCAGCGGGTCGACGATACTCTGAGGGGCAGCGGGCTGGTTTTGGGTGGTAATCATATTGACTTTAATAATCATTTTTGGCTTCGACAATCATTACTGGCATACACAAACAGAAGCCGTCAATGATGCCGGGCATTCTTAATCTTTATGCGGAGGCTGTCAACGCGAATACTCGGAGCGCGGGGCAGGCCCGAGAAGCGCCCCATGCTAGCGTCCCGCGACAGTCATGCCATCGACCAGAATCGAGCCGCACTGTTTCGAGCCTTGCACCAGCACGTCATTGCCTGCCGCGACGATGTTGCGGAACATGTCTTTCAGATTTCCCGCGATGGTGATTTCCTGCACCGGATATTGAATCTCGCCGTGCTCCACCCAGAACCCCGCCGCGCCGCGCGAGTAATCGCCGGTCACCGCGTTGACGCCGCTGCCCAGCAGCTCGGTGACCAGCAGCCCGCGCCCCATCTGTTTCAGCAGCCCGGCGAAATCAAGATCGCCGGGGCGCAGGATCAGGTTGTGGTTGCCGCCCGAATTCCCGGTGGTGCGCAGTCCGAGCTTGCGCGCCGAATAAGAGCCGAGAAAATAGCCGCGCAGCACGCCATTCTCGACGATGGCGCGGCGTTGCACCCGCACGCCCTCGTCGTCGAACGGCCCGGAGGCCAAGCCTTTGCGGATGTCCGGGTTGTCTTCGATGTTGATGTGCGGCGCAAAAACCGGCTTATCCAACTGGTCGAGCAAAAACGAGGATTTGCGGTACATGCTACCGCCGCTCACCGCGCCGACAAAATGCCCCAGCAGGCTGGCTGCGATCGGTGCCTCGAACAGCACCGGCACCTGCATGGTGTCGATCTGGCGCGCGTTCAGGCGGCGCACCGTGCGCTCGGCGGCGATGCGCCCGACCCGCTGCGCATCCAGCAAATCGCCGGCATCGCGCGCGACGCTGTACCAGTAGTCGCGCTCCATCGCGTCGTCCGGGCCGGCGATCACCGCGCAACTGAGGCTGTGGCGCGAAGAAGGGTAACCGCCGATGAAGCCGAGACTGTTGGCAAATACGAATTGCGACTCGTGCAAATTGACCGTCGCGCCCTCGGAATTGCCGATGCGTTTGTCCGCATCCAGCGCCGCCTGCTCGCACCGCCTGGCCAGCTCGATCGCCGCATCGACCGGCAAGTCCCAAGGATGGTACAAATCCATATCGGGGAAATCGCGCGCCAGCATGTCGGCATCCGGCAATCCCGAACAGTCGTCTATTGCGGTGTAGCTGGCGATCGATAGCGCGGCATCCACCGTGTCGCGCACCGCCTGCGGCGAAAAATCCGAGGTGCTGGCATTGCCGCGCTGCTGGCCGATATAGACGGTGATACCCAGGCCTTTGTCGCGGTTATATTCGATGGTTTCCACATCGCCATGGCGCACCGTGACGGCCTGGCCAAAGCCTGCCGAAACCTCGGCAGAGGCGGCGGTTGCGCCGCGCTGTTTGGCATAATCCAGCATGTCCTGGGCGATGTTGCGCAACGCATCGGCGGAATGGGAGAAACGTACTGCTGGAGAGGCTGGGGAATTCATAAGCAAAGCGGGTTATTGGCGAAAAGCGGTATCATAGCAGTATCGGCCTTGCACATTAAGGCCAGCCACATTGACAGTTATGAACCCGCACAAAAAAGCCCCCGGCGAAAAAGAGCCGCTATATATTCATCTGGGAGATGACGAGGATGGGCATGACGGTGCCGAAGCGCGTGATACCGGGGTACAAGATGCCGAAGTTTACGATGATGGCGAAGTCGAGGTCATCCGCCCCCCCCAGAAACGCGACATAGAGCCGCGCAACATCTCATCTACCCGGGGGCGCGGCTTGCGCAATCAGCCTCCGGTCGCGGAGGATGAGGAAGAACTGCCCCCGAGCAAGACCAAGATCAAAAAGCAGATGCACGAGTTGCGCGACCTCGGCAAGGAATTGACCGAGCTGGGCAAGGATCAAATCGCGCAACTCGACATTCCCGAGAACCTGCGCGACGCGATCCGCGAGATGAAGAACATCAACAAGTTCGGCGCGCAACGCCGCCAGATGCAATACATCGGCAAGCTGATGCGCGAGGTGGATACCGCCCCGATCCTCGCCAAGCTGGACGCCTGGAAGGGAAAGTCGCAACAGCACATCGGATATATGCACCAACTGGAACGCTGGCGCGACCGCCTGATGGAAAATGACAGCGCGCTGACCGAACTGCTCGCCGCCCACCCGCAAGCAGATGCGCAACGCTTGCGTGCGCTGATACGCAACGCGCAAAAAGAAATGGAGGCCGAGAAGCCTCCCAAGAATTACCGCGAGATTTTTCAGGTGCTGCGCGAGATCATTCCCGAACCATAGTGAGTTGGGGCGGATAGACCGGATGCATTCTCTTGTGTCGTTTTAACCGCAGTTGGGATTGTATCGAGGCCGCCCCTCAGCCGGGCTTGAAGTCGTACGGGTAAGTTTGCAGCACCGGTTTCATCAGCATGTCCTCGTTGATGACGTGATCGGTTATCCAATCACTCAAAAAATGGGAATAATGTTCCGCCGCACCATCTGACCATATGCCATTCTTGGCTATCAGTTCCTTTTTCATATGCTGAAACTCCTTCAGCACATATTGATGCTCCAGCTTGTTCTGGTCGAAAGGGAAATTGACCGCCTGCGCGACCTTTTCCTCATTGACAAAATGAGCGTACAAATGGTGCTCGAGCTGCTCCAGCGCCTGTGACAAGGCGAAACCATCTCTCGCCTTGATCATGGCCTCCACACCATTGACCATCACGATCAATTTTTTGTGATCGGCATCGATCGATGCATTCCCGACACTCAGCTCATCCGTCCATGTTTCCATCATGCCACCCTGTGATATATCCGCCCAAAGCTCGCTGCCAGCGCAAACGGGTCGCTTGCGATTCTACCCCACTAATGAATAAATGCCGAATGGCCTATGTATTCCGGCCTGGCGGCACTGCTGCCGCTTCGCTCATCCGCGCTAAATGCCCGCGCCCGAGGCGCTGCACCAGCAACCCTGCTAAACTGCGCGTCTGAATTTGAGAAGCCAAACATTCCATGCTGATTACCGAATACCGCCTGGAACTCGCCATCCAGGCATTGCGCGCCATCCTGCCGCTGGCGCACCCCGCCGACACCACGCTACGCTATTTTTTCAAGGACGAGCGCATCGGCTCGAATGAACGCGAACTGGTCGCCGGGACCGTGTTCGGCGTGCTGCGCCATCGCCTGCTGCTGGAAATTGCCTGCGCTGGCAGCGCTACCCCACGCCGCATGGCGCTCGCCTGGCTGGTCAGGTTCGGCGGCTACAACCTGCGCGAAATCGAGCCGGTGTTGAAGCACGACGAGAAGGAATGGCTTGCCACGGTGAAGAGCGTGAAGGCCGGCGACCTGCCGTTGCCGGTGCAGGCCGAACTGCCGGAATGGCTGGTGGAAAAAATGCGCGGCTCCTACTCCGATGCCGACATCCTCGCCATCGGCCTGTCGATGCAGCAGGGCGCGCCGCTGGACATCCGCGTCAACACCCTGCTCGCCAAGCGCGACGATGTGCTGCAACAACTGCATGACAAAAATATCGAAGCCTCCGCCACGCCCTGGTCGCCCGTCGGCATCCGCCTCAAGGAAAAGATCCCGCTGAATAAAGACGCGCTGTTCGCCGAAGGCAAGATCGAAGTGCAGGACGAAGGCAGCCAGTTGCTCGGTTTCCTGCTCGCGCCGAAACGCAACGACATGGTGGTGGATTTCTGCGCCGGCGCGGGCGGCAAGACGCTGATGCTATCCGCGCTGATGAATTCGCAGGGCCGTTTATACGCGATGGACACATCCGAAAAACGCCTCGCCAATCTCAAGCCGCGCCTGAAGCGCTCCGCTGCGAGCAACATCCAGCCGATGCTCATTGCGCATGAGAACGATCTCAAGGTGAAACGCCTGGCCGGCAAGATCGACCGCGTGCTGGTGGATGCGCCGTGCAGCGGCCTGGGCACGCTGCGCCGCAGCCCGGACCTGAAATTCCGCCAATCGCCCGACAGCATCGAAGAATTTGCACGGAAGCAGGCGGCGATCCTCGCCTCCGCCAGCCGCCTGCTGAAAAAGGGCGGGCGCCTGGTGTACGCGACTTGCAGCATCCTGCCGGAGGAGAACCAGCTTATCGTGCAAGCCTTCCTCGAAGCGCACCCCGACTTCGTGCTGCGCCCGGCCAGCGAGGTGCTGCGGCAACAAAAGATCGCGCTGGATACGGGCGATTATCTGGAGCTGCGCCCGCATTTGCATGGCACGGATGGTTTTTTTGCGGCAGTGCTGGAGCGGGTTTAATTCCTGTTCTATTTCAAAGGTCAAATAACCCGGTAGGGGCGCGATGGCATAGCCATTCTGCTAACCCATCAATAAACGATGGGTAAGTAGCTGGTAAAATCGAGCCCCTGCTAGAATTCCAAATTCGGAGTGCGGTTCAATAATTCGGTGACCATCTCTGCGGCGGGAACATGCCCGTAAAGAATGCGATAGACGGCCTCGCAAATCGGCATTGCCACGCCGAGGCGTTGCGCAAGGCGATGCACTTCGCGTACCGTGTAAACGCCTTCGGCAACATGCCCGAGCCGGCGCAATATCTCCGGCAAGTCGTGCTGCTGCGCCAGCAGCAGGCCGACCTGGCGATTGCGCGACAAATCGCCGGTACATGTGAGAATCAAGTCGCCCGCGCCGGACAAGCCGCCCAGCGTTTCGGGACGCCCGCCAAGCTTCAGGCCGAGCCGGGCAATCTCGGCCAGGCCGCGCGTCAGCAAGGCGGCGCGCGCGTTATAACCCAACCCCATGCCGTCGCAAATGCCGGCGGCGATCGCCATCACATTCTTCACCGCGCCGCCGACCTCCACGCCGATTACATCGTTGCTGGCATAGATGCGCAAACGCGCGTGATGCAGGGCCTGCGCCGTGCGGCATGCGAACTCCTCGTCGGCGGAGGCGAGCGTCAATGCAGTCGGCAGGCCGCGCGCGACTTCTTGCGCGAAACTGGGGCCGGACAACACGCCGCGACGGAATCCTTCCGGCAATATTTCAGCGGCCACCTGATGCGGCAACAGCGAAGTTTCCGCCTCGAAGCCCTTGCATACCCACACCACACCGCAGCATCGCCCGGATAACGCCAGCTGTTGCAACGTCGCCCGCAGTGCAGCGGAGGGCACGGCAATGATCGCCAATTCAACTTCGCCCAATGCAGCGGAAAAAACTGCGCTCAGCTCGAGATTGTCAGGCAGCGGAATGTCCGGCAGATAGCGCTGGTTGCGGCGCGTGGCGCGCATCGTTTCGATTTGCGCGGCATCGC
>CAYGIF010000084.1:0-9336 GCA_964349865.1 uncultured Gallionella sp.
TTAGCGCGCGCCGCGCAGCAGCAGCGCGGCCAGCAGGCTGAACGTGGAGTGAAGTGTCGCGATGTGCGTGGAGAAGTGCATGCGTCGAAATATAACGAGTTTTATCGCTTCAGGCAATGGTTTGTTGTTTTTTCGCGGACGCAACACTCCACAGAAGGCGCCCCAAAGAGGATGATCGGCCATTACGCAAACCTGAAACCGTGCGGCCACATAAGTTCAAGATTCAAGTTTCTGTGTTTTATGGTACAGATATGACGATGCTGTAAGCAATAATATTGTCAGGGCGAAAGCCAGGGTTTCCAGAGTGCCGGCAACCCATTCGATCTCACCGGCGCCGATTTTCATTTGAACGATCAGCAGACCTCTTACGCAGGCAATCACCCCGATGGTCATAAACGGCTGGAGCGAGAACGGCAGGCGGAAGATTTGCCGCACGACCTGCCGGAAGAGCTCCATGATGATCAGCACGAACATCAGCTCCCCCAGCAAGTGCGTAAGGCTGTGTTTATCTTTATTTATTGCGTCCAATGCCAGATCAAACAACAGGGCTATGGCGACAGCAACCGTGCCGCAAGCCACCACGCCCAAAATGGCATTGTCGACCATATCCAGAATCTTGCCGACACGCTTGGCAGCCATGCTTTGCTTAACCGTATCTTCTGTCACGATGAATTTCCTCCTGCCGGTATCAAAGGGAATGCAGAGCTATTCTGTACAGAAAGGCTAACCGGGAATTTTTTTGCGCAGACGCAACGCCCACAGCGCGTAGCCGGACAACGCATAGCCCAGGAACAGCGCAAACAATACGCCGGGCGGGTAACTGGAAATCAGGATGAAGAACAGCGCGATCAGGAAGATCGCCACGAATGGCACGCTCTTGCGCATGTTCAGATCCTTGAAACTGTAGAACGGCAGGTTGCTGACCATGCTCAGCCCGGCAAACACCGTCAGCGCCGCCGCATACCAGCGCAGCTCGCCGCCCTTGAAACCGTAATCCAGCATCACCCATACAAATCCCGCCACCAGCGCGGCGGCAGCCGGGCTGGGCAAGCCCTGGAAATAGCGTTTATCGACCACGTCGATGTTGGTGTTGAAGCGCGCCAGGCGCAACGCGGTGGCGGCGCAGTAAATGAACGCGGCGAACCAGCCCCACTTGCCCAGCCCTTTCAATGCCCATTCGTACATGACCAGCGCGGGCGCGACACCAAACGAAACCATGTCGGACAGACTGTCATATTCGGCACCGAATTCGCTTTGCGTATGCGTCAATCGCGCCACGCGGCCATCCAGCCCGTCCAGCACCATGGCGATAAAAATCGCCACAGCCGCAAATTCGAAGCGCTGATTCATCGCCTGCACGATGGCGTAGAAACCGGCGAACAGCGCGCCGGTCGTAAACAGGTTAGGTAGCAGGTAAATGCCGCGCCTGCGCAAATTCATCGGCTTGCGGGTATCGAATTCGTCCATGCGGTCAGATTAACCGTTTTCCTGAAGTATTGCCAAGATAGTCGTGGTCGCCGACACCTTGTCGCCGATGCTGACCTTTACGCCGGCATCCAGCGGCAGGTACACATCCACGCGCGAACCGAAGCGGATAAAGCCGTAGCGCTGACCGCGCGCCAGCTTATCGCCCGCCTTGACGTAGCACAGGATGCGCCGCGCGATCAGCCCCGCCACCTGGACAAAGGTCACGGTCTGC
The DNA here is from genome assembly GCA_964349865.1 of uncultured Gallionella sp. Lineage (GTDB taxonomy): Bacteria > Pseudomonadota > Gammaproteobacteria > Burkholderiales > Gallionellaceae > Gallionella. The sequence goes on from CAYGIF010000084.1 coordinate 1,700, forward strand.
CCGTCTGCGGTCTTCAGCACTACCGCATTGCGCTCGTTCTCGGCAGAAGCCTTGTCGAGATCGGCATTCACGAACTTGCCGGGAAAATATTGCACCTGCTCCACCGTGCCGTCCGCCGGGCTGCGGTTGGAATGCACGTTGAACACATTCATGAACACGCTGATCAGGATCGCCTCGCGTTGCCCGTAGGGATCCTGCGCGCGCTCGACCTTGATGACGCGGCCGTCGCACGGAGACAGCACCGCGCCGGCATCCTGCGGAATTTCGCGCGGCGGATCGCGGAAAAATTGCACCACGAACAGCACGACGATCCAGGCCAGCAGTTCGACGATGCCGCCGACAAGACCGGACAACAGCAGCGCGATGGCGATCGAGCCGATCAGGAACGGCCAGCCCTCGCGGGCGATGATGGGGTGGGGATAGTTGCTCATAGTCGTTAGTCGTTAGTCGTTAGTCACTAGTTAGAAGTCAAGGTTTTGCCTTAACTAACGACTAGCGACTAACGTCTACCGACTGCCTTTTAGTTTTTCGATTGATCGACCAGCTTGTTCTTGCTGATCCACGGCATCATCGCGCGCAACTGGCCGCCGACTTTTTCGATCGGGTGCTCCGCATTCAAGCGGCGGCGCGCGGTCATTTCAGGGTAGTTGGTGCGGCCTTCCAGGATGAACTGCTTGGCGTAGGAACCGTTCTGGATGTTCTTCAGGCATTCCTTCATCGCGGCGCGGGCCTGGTCGCCGATCACGCGCTGGCCGGTCACGTATTCGCCATATTCCGCGTTGTTGGAAATCGAGTAGTTCATGTTGGCGATACCGCCTTCGTACATCAGATCGACGATCAGCTTGAGTTCGTGCAGGCATTCGAAATAGGCCATTTCCGGCGCGTAACCCGCTTCGGTCAGCGTCTCGAAACCGGCCTTGACCAATTCCACCGCGCCGCCGCACAACACGGCCTGTTCGCCGAACAAATCGGTTTCGGTCTCTTCGCGGAAGTTGGTTTCGATCACGCCGCCCTTGGTGCCGCCGTTGGCTGCCGCATAGGACAACGCAATGTCCTTGGCCTTGCCGGATTTGTCCTGGTACACCGCGATCAGCGTCGGCACGCCGCCGCCCTTGAGGTATTCGGAACGCACGGTATGGCCGGGGCCTTTCGGCGCGATCATGATCACGTCCACATCCTCGCGCGGCACGATCTGGTTGTAATGGATGTTGAAGCCGTGCGCGAAGGCCAGCGCCGCGCCCTTCTTCAGGTTCGGCGCGATCAGGTTATTGTAGGTTTCCGCCTGCTGTTCGTCCGGCAGCAGGATCATCGCCACATCGGCATTCTTCACCGCATCGGCGATTTCCATCACCTGGTGCCCGGCGCTGACCGCCTTTTTCCACGAAGCGCCGTCGCGGCGCAAGCCGACCGTCACGTTGACGCCAGATTCCTTCAGGTTCTGGGCATGGGCGTGGCCTTGCGAACCGTAGCCGATGATGGTTACCTGCCTGCCCTTGATCAGGGACATATCCGCGTCTTTGTCGTAATAAACTTTCATGTTGCCCTCTTTGGTAAAAAATTAGTCGTTAGTCGTTAGTCGTTAGTCGTTAGTTGGCGTAGTCCGCTTCGCGGGTTTAACTACAAACTAACGACTAGCGTCTAACGACTGTTCTTAAAGTTTCAAAATCCTGTCGCCGCACCCGATGCCGGAAGCCCCGGTGCGCACCGTTTCCAGAATCAGGTCGCGGCCAATTGCCTCCAGAAAGCTGTCCAGCTCGGCACATGAGCCGGTCAGCTCAATCGTGTAGATATGCCCGGTCGCATCAATAATGCGTCCATGGGCAGCATCCGCCATATGTTTCAATTCCTCGCGCGCATCGCCTTCGGCGCGCACCTTGACTAGCATCAACTCGCGCTCGAGATGCTCGCCCTCGCTCAAATCCATCAATGCCGCGACATCCACCAGCTTGTTGAGTTGCTTGTTGATTTGTTCGATGATCGCATCCGAACCGCTGGTGACGATGGTCATGCGCGACAGGGTCGGGTCTTCGGTCGGCGCAACCGACAACGATTCGATGTTGTAGCCGCGTGCCGAGAACAGCCCCGCCACCCGCGACAGCGCGCCCGCCTCGTTTTCCATCAGCAAGGAGATGATATGTCTCATTACAGCTCCTCCGCCAGAATGATCTGGGACAAGCCCTTGCCGCCGGGAACCATCGGGAACACGTTTTCCGTCGGGTCGGTCCTGAAATCCATGAACACCAGATCGTTCTTGCGCGCGAAAGCTTCTTTCAAGGCAGCCTCAACATCTGATGGCTTATCGATGCGCATACCCACATGCCCATACGCCTCGGCCAATTTGACGAAGTCGGGCAGCGCGTTCATGTAGGTTTCGGAATAACGGTTGCCGTGGAAGAACTCCTGCCACTGCCGCACCATGCCCAGATAACCGTTGTTGAGCGCGACAATTTTGATCGGCAGGTGGAACTGCTTGCAGGTGGACAGCTCCTGGATGTTCATCTGGATGCTGCCCTCGCCCGTTATGCATGCGACCGTTGCGCCGGGGTTGACCATCTGCACGCCCATCGCCGCAGGCAGGCCGAAGCCCATCGTGCCGAGGCCGCCGGAAGTGACCCAGCGGCGCGGTTTGTCGAATTTGTAATACTGCGCAGCCCACATTTGATGCTGGCCGACATCGGTCGCGACGAACGCATCGCCGCCTGTGATTTCATGCAGCTTCTCGATCACGAATTGCGGCTTGATAATTTCTGTGGAATTCTTGTAGCGCAGCCCGCCGCCTACGGCACGCCACTCGTCCACCTGTTTCCACCATGCGGCCATATCCGTAGTGTTGGGCGCCTGGCTGCCGCCGCGCAGCACACCCAGCAATTCATCGAGCACCAGTTTCACGTCGCCGACGATGGGCAAGTCCACCTTGACGCGCTTGGCGATCGAAGAGGGGTCGATGTCGATATGGATGATCCTGCGCGGCACCTGCGCGAAGTGTTCGACGTTGCCGATCACGCGGTCGTCAAAGCGCGCGCCGACCGCGAGCAGCACGTCGCAATGCTGCATCGCCATGTTCGCTTCGTAGGTGCCGTGCATCCCCAGCATTCCGACGAAGCGCTTGTCGCTGGCCGGAAAGCCGCCCAGGCCCATCAGCGTATTGGTGCAGGGAAAATCCAGCAAGCGCACCAGTTCGGTCAATTGCGCGGAGGCATCGGACAGCACCACGCCGCCGCCCGCATAAATCATCGGCCGTTTGGCTTCCAGCAGCATCTGCGCCGCGCGCCTGATCTGCCCGCTATCGCCCTTGCCCGCCGGATGATAGGAACGGATCGTCACGCTGGCCGGATATTCGAAGCTGGTCTTGTGGTTGGACACATCCTTGGGGATGTCCACCAGCACCGGGCCGGGGCGCCCCGATTTGGCGAGGTAGAACGCCTTCTTGATGGTCGAGGCGATGTCCTTGACGTCCTTGACCAGGAAATTGTGCTTCACGCAGGGGCGGGTAATGCCCACCGCATCGACTTCCTGGAAGGCATCCTCGCCTATCGCGCCGGTCGGTACCTGGCCGCTGATAACGACCATCGGCGTGGAATCCATGTAAGCGGTCGCGATGCCGGTCACCGCATTGGTCAGCCCCGGCCCGGAAGTGACGAGCGCCACGCCCACCTTGTCGGAAGAGCGCGCATAGCCGTCGGCCGCATGCACCGCAGCCTGCTCGTGGCGCACCAGCACATGCTTGACCTTATCCTGCTGAAACAGCGCGTCATAAATGAACAACACCGCACCGCCGGGATAGCCAAACACATATTCGACCTTCTCCTCCTGCAAACAGCGGATCAGTATCTCCGCGCCGGTCAACTCCATCACAAACACCCTAAATTTAAGCCAAAAAGAACCGCGTAAGATAAAGGTTGGCGACGTTTTGGTCAACCTTATTACCAATAATCACCAAACCGGCAGCGCCAGGATATTGCCCTATAATTCGCGCAACCGTTAACCGCACACCCATAGAAACCCGATGCTTGCCTACCTGCTGCGCCGCATTCTGTATGCCGTGCCGATCCTGATCGGAGTGAACCTGCTGACCTTCACACTGTTCTTCGTGGTGAATACGCCGGACGACATGGCGCGCATGCAGCTCGGCATCAAGCGCGTCACGCCCGAAGCCATCGAAAAATGGAAGCAGCAGCGCGGCTATGACAAGCCGTTGCTGGTCAATAGCGCGGCCAGCGGCGCGGGCAAAATCACCGATACGATTTTCTGGCAGAAGTCCGCCAGCATGTTCGTCTTCGATTTTGGCTATTCGGACGACGGGCGCAGCATCGGGCGCGAGATCGCGACGCGCATGGGCCCGAGCCTGGCGATCGCGCTGCCGACCTTCCTGATCGGGCTTATCGCTTACATCAGCTTCGCGCTGCTGATGACGCTGTTCCGCGCCACCGCGCTGGACATCGCGGGCGTGGCGCTGTGCGTGCTGCTGATGTCGGTGTCCGGACTGTTTTACATCATCGGCGGGCAGTTTGTGGTGAGCAAGCTGTGGCATCTTGTGCCCATTTCCGGCTACGACGGCGGCGTCGGCGGTTTCAAGTTCGTGGTGCTGCCGATCGTGATCGGCCTGGTCAGCGGCGTCGGTTCCAGCAGCCGCTGGTATCGCACCATTTTCCTCGAGGAGATCGGCAAGGATTATGTGCGCACCGCACGCGCCAAGGGGTTATCCGAGCTGCGCGTGCTGTTCCGCCATGTGCTGAAGAACGCGATGATCCCGATCCTGACCGGCGTGGTCGTGGTGATCCCGCTGCTGTTCATGGGCAGCCTGCTCACCGAATCATTCTTCGGCATCCCCGGACTGGGCAGCTACACCATCGACGCGATCAACGCGCAGGATTTCAGCGTGGTGCGCGCGATGGTGTTTCTCGGCTCGGCGCTGTACATCGCGGGGCTGATCCTGACGGACATTTCCTACACCATGGTCGATCCACGGGTGCGGCTGCAATGAAAAACACCCTCATAAATCTACTGCGCAGTTCAATCGTTGTGTCGCGTGCTCGTTCGCGCCTCGCCTACCTAATTGGTATGTCTCGTTGCTCACTGCGCGGCTCCTTGCGCTTGAACTTGCTCGCGACGATTTCTGGGGGTGTTTTGTGAGCTTCATGCCGGTCATCCTGTGGAGCGACGCGCTGGTGTTCCTGCTGATCGCGGCAGGCATCGCGATTGCCTGGTATATACGGCGGCGCGAGCATCTACTGCTGCCATGGCGACGCGTAGCGCAAAGCAGTGTGGCGATGGTGTCGCTGCTGGTGTTGTCGCTGTTTCTTATAGTTGGTTTTCTGGATAGCTTGCATTTCCGCGTCGCATTGCCGCAAACCAACGGGGGCGAAAAGGTGTATTCGCCGGAAGTGCTGAGCGTGTTCGATAAACTGGTCGAACCGTTGCGCGCGCAGACCGAGAAGACCTATTCCGCACCCTTCGCTGTGACGCTGTATGCGAAGGAAAGCATCAGCGATGCGCATGGCAATGTGCTGCGCGACTATCCGCGTTTGCGCTATGGCGGCGCGCATCTGGCCGACGAGTCGCAGCGCAATGGGGATGTACTTTGGCGCGCAGCGGTCGGAGGGGTAGTTGGCTTTGCTATCGGATTGTTGCTGGTCATGCTGATGTCATTCTTTTGGGCGACAAAAGCCAAAGGCAATAACCCCCCTCAATCCCCCCTTGTCAGGGGGGAGGAGATGGCTCCTCCCCTGACAAGGGGAGGCCGGGAGGGGTTTGCACGGTTTCGTAAAACAATCGTACATCATGCTGCCGAGATGATTGCTTTCCTCATCATCGCCACCCTGATCGGTGCCACCGCCAACCTCGCCTCCGCCTATCACGTTCTTGGCACCGACAAAGTCGGACAGGACGTGCTGTACCTGTCGCTGAAAAGTATCCGCACCGGGCTGATCATCGGCACGGTGACGACTTTGGTGACGCTGCCGCTGGCTTTGTTCTTGGGCGTGGCGGCGGGCTATTTCCGTGGTTGGGTGGATGATGTTATCCAGTACATTTATACCGTGCTGAGTTCCATCCCCAGCGTACTGCTGATCGCGGCGGCAGTGTTGATGATGCAGGTGACCATCGAGACGCACCCGCACTGGTTTGACAACTCCGCCGCGCGCGCCGACCTGCGGCTGGTGTTCCTGTGCCTGATCCTCGGCGTGACCAGTTGGACCGGGCTGTGCCGCCTGCTGCGCGGCGAGACATTGAAGCTGCGCGAACTGGAATACATCCAGGCGGCGCAGTCGTTCGGCGTGTCTTCGTTCCGCATCCTGACGCGCCACATCGTGCCGAACGTGATGCACATCATCCTGATCGCGCTGGTGATGGATTTCAGCGCGCTGGTGCTGGCCGAGGCGGTGCTGTCCTATGTCGGCGTCGGCGTGGATCCGTCGATGATCTCCTTCGGCACGATGATCAACGCGGCGCGGCTGGAGATGGGGCGCGAGCCGATGGTGTGGTGGGCATTGGCGGCGGCGTTCGGCTTCATGCTGGTGCTGGTGCTGGCGGCAAACCTGTTCGCCGACGCGGTGCGCGATGCGTTCGACCCGCGCCTGAACCGGACGGAGGGGGCGGCATGAGCGCCTTGCTCGAAGTGAACAATCTGGTGACGCAATTGCGCAACGGCACGCGCATCGTGGACGATATTTCTTTCGGCATTCGCGCGGGCGAGACCTTCGCGCTGCTCGGCGAATCGGGTTGCGGCAAATCGATGACCGCGCTGTCGCTGCTGCGCCTGTTGCCGGACGGCGTGGTCAGAGCGGGCGGCACGGCGCAACTGGACGGCGTGGAGTTGTTCGGCTTGCGCGAACGCGAGATGCGCGCGGTGCGCGGCGGCATGGCGGCGATGATTTTCCAAGAACCGGCGCTGAGCCTGAATCCGGTGCTGACCGTCGGCCAGCAGATCGCCGAGGCGCTGGCGTTGCATCAGGATCTGCGCGGCACGGCGCTGCAACAACGCTGTGCGGAATTGCTGGCCCAGGTCGGCATCCCCGATGCGGCGCGGCGCGTGACGGAATATCCGTTCCAGTTTTCCGGCGGGATGAAACAGCGCGTGATGATTGCGATGGCGCTGGCCGGGCAGCCCAGATTATTGATCGCCGACGAGCCTACCACCGCGCTGGACGTGACGATCCAGGCGCAGGTGCTGCAATTGCTGCGCGACACGCAGGATGCCAGCGGCATGTCGCTGCTGCTGATCACCCACGACCTCGGCGTGGTGGCGGAAATGGCGCACCGGGTCGGCGTGATGTACGCCGGGCAGATCGTCGAGCAGGCCGGCCGCGAACAGTTGTTCGCCAGGCCGCTGCATCCCTACACGCAAAAACTGTTCGCCGCCTTGCCCGATGCGGCGTGGCGCAACCAGCCGCTGGCCGCCATTCCCGGCAGCGTGCCGCCGCCGGGCAGCATCACGCGGGGCTGCCGCTTCGAGCCGCGTTGCGACAAGGCATGGGCGTTGTGCGGCGAGCAGACGCCGGAATGGACGATGCTGGAGGATGGGCTGGGGGTGAGGTGCCATTTGTATGGAGAAGGGAGAAGGGGGAAGGGAGAAGGGAAAGTGCCGGGAAGGGAGAATGGGGAAGGGAGAAGGGTTGACGCCGCGCCTGGGTTTTCCC
>CAYGIF010000085.1:0-9147 GCA_964349865.1 uncultured Gallionella sp.
CCATGCCCATATCCAGCAAGCGGTTGATGGATTCCGGCGCGCTGTTGGTGTGCAGCGTGGCAAACACCAGGTGGCCGGTGAGCGAGGCTTCGATGCCGATGGATACGGTTTCCTTGTCGCGCATTTCGCCGACCATGATCACGTCCGGGTCGGCGCGCAAAAAGGCGCGCATGATGGTCGCAAAATCCAGCCCGGCCTTCTTGTTGATCTGCACCTGGCGCAGTCCCTTCTGGGTTATTTCCACCGGGTCTTCCGCGGTCCAGATCTTGGTGTCGGGCTTGTTGATGTACTTCAGGATGGAATGCAGCGTAGTGGTCTTGCCGGAACCGGTCGGGCCGCACACAAAGAACAACCCGTATGGTTTGCTGACCGTCTCTTTGATCAGCTCATTATTGCGTGCCGAAAAACCCATCTTTTCCAACGGCAATGGTTCGCCGGAGGCGAGAATACGCATCACCACATCTTCGACGCCGCCCTGCGACGGGATGGTCGCGACGCGCAGCTCGATGTCCAGCGGGCCAAATTTCTTGAACTTGATCTTGCCGTCCTGCGGGCGGCGCTTCTCGGAAATATCCAGGTCGCACATGATCTTGAGACGCGTCACCAGCGCGTTGCGGTAAGTGGACGGCACTTCGATGTAATTGAGCAGCGAGCCGTCCTTGCGCACGCGGATCTGCGTTTTCATCTTGCCGGGTCCCGGCTCGATATGGATGTCCGATGCCCCCATCCGGTACGCATCGACGATGATCTTGTTGACCAGCTTGACCAGCTCGTTGTCGGCGGCGGCGCTGACATCTTCCTGGCTGACGCCGGCGCCTTCTTCTTCGTCCCCGCCGAGGCTGGTCAGCAAATCATCCATCGATGACTCGTCCGCGGCGAAGCCGCCGGCGGCGTCGGATGCGCCTCCGCCATAGAACGAGTCCAGGGTCTGCTTGAATTCGCGCTGCGAGCAGACCTTATAGACCAGCCGGTTCTTGGGGAAAATATTGTTGACCACCCGCGAGGCCTGAATCCGCTCGGGATCGGTGGTCAAAATGACCAGCCCCTCCTGGGTCTCCTCGACCGGAATCCAGTGGCTGCTTTCCACATATTCCCGCTTCAGGTTTTTCAGCAAATCGGACGGCTTGATGCGATCCGCCTTGTATGGCTCGTAAGGAACCCCGAAGAAGGTGGACAACGCCTTGCCCAGCGCGGCGGCGCTGACCTGAAACTCATCGATCAGCACCTCCTCGATGTCGATTCCCTTGCGGCGGGCGGTGCGGGTCGCCAATTCGAATTCCGCCGCAGAAAGCACCGCATCGGCCACCAAGTGATCGTATTTGGTTTTGACCGTGGCAGTTTGCTGGCGCTGGCGCAATGCCACCGCCATGCTCTGCGCCAGTTCCTGCACGCCTTCCTCGACCATCGCCGCAAAAGAGACGCCGGCCTTGTTATTGATGACCTGGATGACGCCGACCAGATCGCCGCCGGTATCCAGAATCGGCGCAACCAGCATCTGCTTGGTGCGGTAACCGGTGCGCTTGTCCACCTCCTGCAGGAAACGCAGGTGCGGGCTATAGGCGGCCAGTTCCTGCCCGTCATAGACATCCTTGATGTTGAGCAGCTTCTTGTGCATTGCCGCATAACCGGCAACGCTCTGTTCGGCGATCGGCAGCTTGAGATCCTTGAAGGAATTCAGGCCGGTTTTGACCTTGGAAATAAGCGAGGCATTGTCTTCGCCCACCACATAGATGGTCAGCCGGTCGGCATTGAACAGCGTGCAGATGTCCTTGCTGACATCCAGCATGATTTCGTCAATATTGCTGGTGGCATGTATCTTGTTGATGACATGATTGAGGTTCTTGGTGAACTCGAGCTTGAGGCTGATTTCACCAACATTGCCCGCTGCGGCATTGGCCGCCATGACTGTACTCATTCCTGCTCCCTTGACCGTTTCACCGAGCTACTGCTGTGCCGATCTCGGCACCGACCACAACCCGCCATCCAGAACCTGCACATCATATCCGGCCTGCGCCAGTATGAAGGCGGCAGCCGCGCTACGCCGCCCGCTTTGGCAGTAGGCGATATATTTCTTGCTGCGATCCAGCACGCCAATCGCATTGCGTATGTCATTCAACGGCACATTCATCGCGCCGGGCAGCCTGTCATAGCGGTACTCCGGCGGATGCCGCACATCCAGCCACACCGCACCCTGCGCCACGGCCTGCATGGCCTGTTCATAACCCAATTTATGCAGCAACGGCTCTTGCAACAATGCCAGAAAATCCTGCCGCCCGAGGCGCAATAATACCCCGTTGGATTTCATCGTGACGGTCGCATTGCGTTTGATGCCGGAAACCAGCGCTTCCTCGCCAAACACGTCGCCCGCCTTCAGGTTGGCCAGCGGCATATCCACGCCGCCCACGCGGCGCGTCACCTGGGCGCGGCCGCTGTCGATCAAATAGTAATAATCGCCCTCGTCGCCCTCGCGGATGATGACATCGCCCTCCCACACGGCAATCGCTTCGATGCGCTGCAACAGCGCGCTGACGTTCGCCATCGGCAAATGCGCCAGCGGCCCGTTCTTGAGGTTGTCCGCGCTGAACATGCTGGAGTTCAGCAAATGCTTGATGCTGGTCGAAGCATCGGCGCGGCCTTCGCGGCCGGCCACGGCGGGAGGACGCTCCGCCGAATCATGCTGGGAAAATTGGGCCAATGTCACCATCCGGTCCAGCAATTCGTCATCGACACGCAACAACTGGCTCTCGCGCAATGCCGAAGCGGAAACGATGTACGGCTGGCGCTTGCCCAGCGGGTGCTTGGCCCACTCGGACTGCGCGCTGACGACCACCCGGTTGCCGTCCTGATAGACCAGCTCGAGCTCGCCGTCCACCAGATAGACCGACTGGCCGTGCAAACCATGTTCCTTGAACGGGTCGCTCCCTTTGGGGACGGTTTCGATGTGGCAATAGTCGAGCAACTCGCGCAGCCGCGCCGGGCCGAATGAGGAAATCGGCTCCAGTTCGGCCAAAACCTTGATGTCGAGCGCGTAAGTCATCGCCTGCCTTCTAGAACTCGAATTCCTGATTGTTCAGCAGCATTTTGGGACACCGGTTATATGCACCGTTTTCAATCTGCCGCATGGTCAACTCAACCTCGCCGGGCTTCAGGTGGGTGACAAACACCTCCGCCTCGCGCCGGAATTTTTTCAATTCCTCGGCCAGCAAACTGGGGCAAAGATGCTTGGAAAGAACAGCCAGCTCTTTTTCGCCATCCGAAAACGCGGTTTCAATGACGAGATAGCGCAGGTTTTCGATCCTGTTGACCGCCTCCCATACCGCATCGTTGGTGGTGGTATCCCCGCTATATACCAGGCTCGACTTGCCGCTATCCAGATGAAACCCAACCGCAGGCACGGCATGATTGGCCGGAATGGCGGTGATCTTGCGTCCGCCCAACACGACCGCCTCGCCCAGCACTATCGGCCGGTAACGCATCGAAGGTTGCCGGGCATCGGGAATTTCGCTGAAATCCGGCCATATTTTCCAGTTGAAAATATGCTGCTTGAGGATATCCAGCGTTTCCTCGATGGCATAAAGGGTCAATGGGCGATCGCGCATGGCCCACGCGCTGTCCACCATGAACGGGATGCAGGCGATATGGTCGAGATGCGAATGGGTGATAAAAACATGGTCGATCATGCTGATTTCGGTGAGGCTGAGCTCATTGACGCCCGTTCCCGCATCGATCAGCACGTCATGATCGAGCAGGAACGAGGTGGTGCGCAGATTGCCACCGATCCCGCCGCTGCATCCCAGAACTCTAAGCTTCATATTCTGTTACCTTTATCATGGGTAGGAAGTGGGACGGCACTGCGTGCCTCAGTGGGGAAAACCACTCCCCACTCCCTATTTCGTCTGGAACACGAACACGCCATCCCAATCCGCAACCGGCGGATTGTTGCGGAAGTAGGCAACGCGCTCGGCGTAGATTTTATACAGCGCGGTTTCCGGCGACATGCGCTGCAAGTTCATCAGTTGCAATTCGGCCTGGTCCCAATCCTGCTTGCGATACAGGCGGCGCACTTCATGGAACAGCTTGATTTCGTCCTGCAGCGCCTTGTCCACCTCGCTGGCCAGCCCGATCGGTTCGTAGATCGCCACAGGCTTATCCTTGCCTTTTACCCGCACATGGTCAAGCTCGCGATAAACAAAGTCCGTCACGGCGTTCCGGGTATTTTCGCCGACGACCACGCCCACGCCGTATTGCTTGGTGATGCCTTCCAGGCGCGAGGCAAGGTTCACTGCGTCGCCCATCACCGTATAGGCCACGCGCACTTCCGAGCCCATGTTGCCGACACTGACGCGCCCGCTATTGATGCCCACCCCAATGCGAATCTCCGGCCAGCCGCGTTCCTTGAAATGCGGCTGCAAGACCTTCAGGGTCGCCTGCATCTCGATGCCCGCCAGTATCGCATGGCGCGCATGGCCCTCATCCGGCAGGGGCGCGCCCCAGAACGCCATGATGCAGTCGCCCATGTACTTGTCTATGGTGCCGCGATGTTTGTAAACAACGCGGGATAATGGGGTCAGGAACTCGTTCATCAGCAACGTCAGTTCCTTCGGATCCAATCCCTCCGAAATGGTGGTAAAGCCGCGCACGTCGGAAAACAGGATGGTCATCTCGCGGCTCGCGCCTTCCATGGACACGCTTTCCGGATGCTCGGCCATTTCCTCGACCAATTCGCTCGGCACATATTGGCCGAACAAACCGGTAATCTGGCGTTTGGTGCGCGACTCGACGAAGTAGCCGTAGGACATGTCCAGCGCGAACAGCAGCACAATCATCACCAGGCTGTTCGCCACCAGCATCAACACATTGCCATAGTGCCAGGCCGCCAGACTCAGCCCCATGGTCGTGACGAACATCAACGCCGAAACCAGCATGGCCTTGGCGGGGCTCAAGGCCGGCAACAAAAAACTCAGTGTAATGCCGATCAGCAACAACCAGGCCACCTCGGCTCCATCCATGTAGGCAGGCTGCTCCTTCAGGTTTTGATCGAGAATGCCGGAAATCATGTTGGCATGAACTTCCACGCCCGGGTAGACCTCCGCCACCGGTGTGGCACGCATATCCAACAAGCCGGGAGCCGTGGTGCCCACCAGCACGATCTTGTCCTTGAGCTGAGATATTTCCACGCGGTCATGCAGCACATCCGCGACAGAAACATAGCGGAAGCTGCCCTGCCCGCCGCGGTACGGCACAAACGTCGCGACATTCTGATCCACCGGAATTCTGAGTGTGCCGCCGGCGGTAGCCAACTCCAGCCACTCCAGACCGCCATACCCGCTTTGCTTGTCCTCGATAAAGCCCGGCAGCAATTCGGGTTGGCCAAGCAGGGTGCGCACCATCGCGAGGGATAAGGATTCGTAATATGCGCCGCCGTATTCAGCGAGCATCGGCACGCGGCGCACCACGCCGTCGACATCCACCAGCGGATTGAAGTGCCCGGCACCCGCGGCGGCTTTTTGCAATTCCGGGAGGTTTGCCCCATAGCCGCTCCAGGTCGTGAATCTGATCGGCATCCCCTTGAACGTGCCCGCCGGGAAGACCGGTTCGGGCAATGCCCCGGATATATTGGAACCCTTCTGGTTGTTCAGGTAATACCCCAATACCACATTGCGGTTCCTGATCTTGCCGGCGAACAGGTTATCGTATTCGAGTTGCGGCTGGATCTGTGCCAATGCCGCTTGGAATTGCGCATCGCCCTTGAGTTGGTTTTGCCCGATTTTCTGTAATACCTTGAGCCCCGAACTCTCGTCCTTTTCGGCAAACACGATGTCAAAACCGACCACCGCGACGCCATATTTGTCGAACAGCTTGTCCATCAACAGGCTGAGGCGATCACGGCTCCATGGCCAGCGGCCTTCCTCCTTGAGGCTTTTTTCATCGATATCGAGAATGACGATGCGATTGTCCACCGTACGCGGCATGGTCAACTGCAAACGGTAATCGTAAAGAATAGCGGAGAGCTGGCTTACGAAATTCAACTGATAGAAGCGCGCCGCATTACCGACAAAAACCAGGACGATCAACAGCCCAAGCCCGATCAATATTGCGTTTTTTTTCACGACGCACGCCAGAGGACATAACCAGCGGCTTGGCTGACGTTTTTTGTCAGCCCAGTCGAATGGCTAGTGGTTTCATCAGAAGACAGAAGACAGAAGACAGAAGCTATGTCTGCTACGCAGTGCTTTCTAAATAAAGGCGCGGCAAAGCCGCTCAACGCTCTGTCATCTGTCATCTGTCACCTGTCTTCTGACTACCCCTTGAAATAAAACTCCATCTTGACCCCGGCCAACTCGATCACATCATGATCGTTCAGTTGATGCGGCTGGTCGCCCAATGACATTCCGTTCACCATCGGATGGTTTGCGCCTTCCACATGGGTAATGAAATAGCCGTGCGGGCGGCGGGTCAGGACTGCCACCTGTACGCCGGGTTTGCCCAGCGTGGTAAGATTTTTAACCAGCTCCAGTTCCTTGCCGGCATTGGGGCCGGTCAGGATTTGCACCGCCGCCTGCGGCGCAGAGACAGCGGCCGCAACTGGCGGTGCAACTGGTTGGGCAACCGGCGTAGTCGGCTGATGCGCGTCAAACTTGCCGGTTTTCTCTATCGCTTCTTCTGCCGGTTTGGCATTCGGAATAATTTGCGTCTTCATCAGGCCAACGGTTGCATCGCCTTTTTCCGCGCCAGGAGCAGCCTGCTTGACCGGCGCACGCAATACCATGGTCTTCTCGAAATCAGCCGGATTTGCCTGGCCGGCCTGGTCGTTAAGGTATTTCAGCTTGTATTTGCCGATTTCTACCAGGTCATTGTTTTGCAGGAAGTGCTTTTTGGTTGGGACGCCGTTTACCTCCAGCCCGTTGGTGCTGTCCAGGTCTTCGAGGAAGGAGTCGTGCAGGATGGTGACAATCGCGGCATGTTCGCCGCTCACCGCCAGATTGTCGATGACAATATCGTTATGTGCCTTGCGCCCGATGGTCATGCGCTCCTTGCTCAGGGGGTATTCCCTGAGCACCACCCCATCCATGCTGAGTATCAATTTTGCAGCCATAGCCGTGACCCTTCCCCAGTTTTGAGCCGATTATTTTTAAACCGCCAATTATTTCTTGAACCAATTGAGCAGCTTTGCCAACCAGCCACGCGGCGCGGCAAATTCGCCATTTATTTTTACCAGTACCACCGAAACATTGTCGCGGCCGCCGTTGTCATTCGCCATCTGGATCAGTTGCTCCGCCGCCAGCGGCAGGTTGCCCTGCATCGCATACAGCGTGGACTGGATATCCTCGTCTTCCACCATGTCGTTCAGGCCGTCCGAGCACAGCAGGTAGATATCCCCGACCAGCACGTCATGCACATGAATTTCCGGCAACACTTCGGCATCGATCCCGACCGCGCGCGTCACCAGGTTCTTGTTCTTGGACAGGCGCGCATCCTCGACGCTGATCATCCCGCCGTCGATCTGCTCCTGCAGCAGCGAATGGTCGCGGGTAATCGTCTCCAGCGTCTCGCCGCGCAACCGGTACATGCGCGAATCGCCCACATGCCCGACGACCACGCGGTTGTCATAATACAACCCGGCAACGATGGTCGTACCCATCCCCGCATATTGCGGCTGGCTCTGCGCGGCATGAAAAATCGAAGCGTTCGCCCGCTGAATATTGTCGCGCAGCAGCGCCACCCCCAGCTCGTCGCCGCTGGCTTCATCGCGATCCGTCGGGCTCGCATTCTGCAAGTGCTGGCAGACTTCCGTCGCGACCACCGAAACGGCAATGCCGCTCGCCACTTCACCCGCATTATAGCCACCCATGCCGTCTGCCAGCACGACCAGGCCGTAAGCCAATTCCTGCGCAACGCTGTCCTCGTTGTGCGAGCGCACCATACCCGGGTTGGTCTGACTGACTATTTCAAGCGCATCTTCTATTTTCATAGTTCACCCCTGCAAGCTGGCTGCGCATCGGCGCAATGCTTCGGCCATCTCCGCGCCATTGGCATAACGGTCTTCGTTCTGTTTGGCCAGCGACTTGTTGATGATTGACACCAGACACGGCGGCAAATCCGCCCGGATGCTCAAAATATCGGTGTGCGGTTCGTTGGCGATACGGTACATCAACTGCGCCATCGAGTCTCCCTCGAACGGAAGCTTACCACAAGCCAGTTGGTACAAGCTCACCCCCAGCGAGAACAGATCGGAGCCGCCCTGGATTTTTTTACCGGCCAATTGCTCCGGCGACATATACGATGGCGTGCCCAACACCATGCCGGTTTTGGTTTTGCTCGAGTCGGTGATGCGCGCGATGCCGAAGTCGGTCACCTTGGGCGTATCCGTGTCCGGGTCGTACATGATATTGGCCGGCTTGATATCGCGGTGCACCACGTTCTGCTTGTGCGCGTAATCCAGCGCGTCGGCGACGCGGGCGACGATGCTCATCACCTTCGGCAACGGCAGCAAATTATCCGGTTTGGTAAACGGCACCAGATCCTTGCCTTTGAGGAATTCCATCGCGATATAGGCCAGGTCGTGCTCCTCGCCCGCATCGTAAATCGACACAATGTTAGGATGGTTCAAACGCCCCGCCGTTTCGGCCTCGCGGAAGAAGCGCTCTTTCACATCCTGCAACTCGTCGGCTTCAAACTCCTGCGCCAGCGCCATCGTCTTGATCGCCACGACACGCCCGATCTTGGGGTCTTTGCCGTAATACACTACCCCCATTGCCCCCTTGCCCAGCTCCTTCTCGATCTCGTAGCGGCCCAGCATCGGTTTGGACACGCCCGCCTTGCCCAGCACCATGGTGCTGGCATTGCTCTTGCCGGACGAGCCGCCGAGTATCACCGTTTCCGACATCGCCTTGGACTGCGCGAGGCGCGCATCCAGGTCGCGGAACTTGGGATTGTATTCCGCCATGTATTTGAATACCGATTCGGCCTTGTTGAACTGGCGCTTGCGCTCGAAATCCAGTCCCAGGTTATACAACACCTCCATCAGGCTATCGTCGATTGGCACCTTGCGGAATTTGTCGAAGGCAATGTCCAATTGCCCCTGCCCCTGGAAAGCCAGGCCGAGCATGCGATTGCTTTCGGCGGATTCGGCATCGGATTTCTGCT
>CAYGIF010000086.1:0-9050 GCA_964349865.1 uncultured Gallionella sp.
GCGACATGGCGGAAACCATGTATGCCGCGCCCGGAGTCGGCCTGGCGGCGACGCAAGTGGATGTGCATATACAGATCATTGTGGTGGATGTTTCCGAGACGCACAATCAGTTGAAAATATTCATCAACCCGGAAATCATCGCCAGCAGCGGCGAAGAGGAAAGCGAGGAAGGCTGCCTGTCGGTGCCCGGTATTTATGAAAAGGTGCGCCGCGCGGAAAAAGTGACGGTGCGCGCGCTCGATGAAAAAGGCAAACCCTTCACGCTCGAGGCGGAAGGATATCTGGCGGTCTGTATCCAGCACGAGATGGACCACTTGAGCGGCAAGGTGTTTGTCGAATATCTGTCGCAACTCAAACAAACCAGGATTCGCGCCAAGCTGAAGAAGCGCCTGCGCGAAACTTTGTAGGTCAACAGCAATGAAAATCATCTTTGCCGGCACGCCGCAATTTGCGGTCAGCGCGCTGGCCGCATTGCTCGGGGAGCACCAGATCATCGCGGTGCTGACCCAGCCGGATCGTCCAGCCGGACGCGGTATGCAGCTTGCCGCCAGCCCGGTGAAGCAGCTCGCGTTGCAACATGGCATGGCCGTGTTACAACCCGCCTCCCTGAAAACAGAAGAAGCGCAGCGTCCGATTGCCGCGCTGCATGCCGATGTGATGGTGGTCGCCGCTTATGGGCTGATCCTGCCGAAGGCGGTGCTGCAACTGCCGCGCTACGGTTGCCTGAATATCCATGCTTCATTGCTGCCGCGCTGGCGCGGGGCTGCGCCGATACCGCGCGCGATCCTAGCGGGCGACAGCGAAACCGGCATCACCATCATGCAGATGGACGAAGGGCTGGATACCGGCGACATGCTGTTGCGCCGGGCTTGCCCGATTGCGCAAAACGACACGGCACAAACTTTGCATGACAAGCTGGCAGGGATCGGCGCAGACAGCATTCTCGAAGCTTTGCGCCTGTTGCAGGAAGGCTGCCTGACGCCGGTCAGGCAGGACAACGGAGCGGCAACTTATGCCGCCAAGCTGCTCAAGAGCGAGGCGCAAATCGACTGGCGGCAGGATGCGCGACAGATTGAACGCGCGGTGCGCGCGTTCAATCCCTTTCCGGTGTGCCATGCCAGCCTCGATGGCGTGGCGATAAAAATCTGGCAGGCTTCGCTGCGGGAAGGCGCGCAAGGCGAGGCAGGAAGGGTTCTGGCTGTGGACAAGCTTGGCATCACCGTGGCCTGCGCCAAGGATGCGCTGCGGCTGGAAGTATTGCAACGCCCCGGCGGCAAGGCGCAACCGGCCGCACAGTTTCTGCAGGCCGTGCCGGTCAAGGTCGGCGATAACTTCTCGGTAAGCTAACGGCCATGATGAAGCTGTCGCCCCTAATAATGAAACCTGCCATGCCCGTTTCCCTCACCCCAACCCTCTGGATGAAACGACTAGCCATTCGACTAAGCTGCAAACGACCGCAGCCAAGTCGCTGGTTATCCCGCTTGCGGGCGAGGGGGCAAACGAACGCTACGCGAGTTTTACGTTAATGCACAACATACAACTTGCCGCCGGCCAAATCGTTCAGCAGGTGCTGGCGGACGGGCGCAACCTGAATCAGGCGCTGGATGAATCGCTGCGCAAAAAAGCGGTATGGACCCCGGCGCAGCGCGCGGCCCTGCAGGATTTGAGCTATGGCACGTTGCGTTTTTATGGCCAGTTGCGTACGGTGCTGGGCTTGCTGCTGCACAAGCCGATGTTGGATCAGCGTATCTACCATGTGCTGCTGGTGGCGCTGTACCAATTGCAATACAGCAAAGCCGCGCACCATGCCGTGGTCGATCATGCGGTGCGTGCCGCGCAAATGCTGAACCCGAAAGTGAGCGGCCTGGTGAATGCGATCCTGCGCAATTTCCTGCGCAGCCGGGACGCATTGCTGGAACAGGCCGCGCAGCGCGCGGAAGGGAAATACAGTTATCCGCAATGGTGGATAGATGAGTTGCGGACGCAGTATGGCGAGCGCAGCATTGCGATCCTGGAAGCGGGCAACCGGCATCCGCCGATGACGTTGCGCGTCAACCGGCGGCGGTGCACGACAGCGGATTATCTGGCGCTGCTATCTCAACAAAATGGGGAACAGCAAAATCTGCCGGCCCGGATAATCGAGCAGGATGCGCTGCAACTGGACAAACCGGTGCCGGTAGACAAGCTGCCCGGTTTTTTTGCTGGGCTGGTCTCGGTGCAGGATGCGGGTGCGCAATACGCCGCGCACCTGCTGGACGTTCACGACGGCATGCGCGTGCTGGATGCCTGCGCCGCACCGGGCGGCAAGACCGCGCATATTCTGGAAAGCGCCGCCGTGCAGATGGTCGCGGTGGACAAGGACGAAAAGCGTTTGCAGCGCGTCGCGGAAAATTTGCAGCGCCTGGGGCTATCCGCGCAACTTGTGCATGGCGATGCCGCCGAGCCGGATAAGTGGTGGGATGGCCAAGCATTCCAGCGGATTCTCGCCGATGTGCCCTGCTCCGCCAGCGGCGTGGTGCGCCGCCACCCAGACATCAAGTGGCTGCGCCGCAGCACGGATATTGCCGGTTTCGCCGCGCAACAACTCGATATCCTGCGCGCGTTGTGGCGGCTTCTGGCGCAAGATGGTAAATTGCTCTACGCCACCTGCTCGGTTTTCCGGCAGGAAAATGAGCAGGTTATCGCGGCGTTTCTGGCGCAACAGCCGAATGCGCGGCGGTTGCAGATAGCATTGCCGGAAAGTGGCAATGGACAGATATTGCCCAATGATCGGCACGACGGATTTTTTTATGCATTGCTGCAAAAAATATAAGTTGCTTGGTTTATTGCAGCGTAGCGCGGATTTATTGTTGCGCAGCGCGCTGCTCGTCTGGCTGTTCATCGCAACGGCCCACGCGGAGGGCATTTCCGTCAACAAGGCGGAAGCGCGTCTGGACGAGGACGGCTACCAGCTCTCCGCCAGCTATGACATCAACCTGACTTTCGCGGCGCAACAGGCCTTGACGCGAGGCATCCCGCTGTATTTTGTGGGCGAGTTTTCACTGACGCGTTCACGCTGGTATTGGCTGGATGAAGAAATATTTCAGGGCGAACAGACCGCCAAGCTTTCCTATAATGTGCTGACGCGGCAGTACCGCATTTCGCGCGGCGCGCTATTCCAGAATTTTGCCAGTTTCGAAGATGCGTTAAACATCCTGGCCAGGCAAAGTTCGGTAACCATTCCCGCCGAACTGATGAGAAAAGATGGCAACTATATGGCTGCGGCGCGCTTACGCCTGGATATCGCGCAACTGCCCCTGCCGTTGCAGGTAAACGCATTGACCGGCAAGGATTGGACGCTCAACTCCGACTGGTATCGCTGGGTAATCCGCCCGGCGGAAATGAACGGGCGCGGCGAAGGCAAGGCGGAGTGACGGTACGGTGAAATACCTCAATCTCATCAGCCTCTTCGTTGGCGGTACGTTGCTGTATTTGTTATCCAGCAGCAGCGCCGACACCAAGGTGCTTTCCCTTAATTATTACGGGTTGCTCGGATTGACCGGCCTGTTTGCATTGAGCCTGGCGGGATTGGTCGGCTATCAGCTGATGCGCCTGCGCAGCAAGCTCAGGAATAAGGTTTTTGGCGCAAGGCTCACGTTGCGCCTGGTGGTGTTCTTCACGCTGATCGCCGTCCTGCCCGGTGTATTGGTTTATGTGGTATCGGTAAATTTTCTGGGCAAGAGCATCGAGTCGTGGTTCGACGTGCGCGTCGAAAAGGCGCTGGAGGGCGGACTCAACCTCGGCAGGAGCGGCCTCGACAACAGCCTGAAGGAGCTGACAAAGAAGACCCAGTTCATCGCTTTATTGATCGCTGAAAAGCCTCCCGGGCAATATCAGCGCGCGCTGGATCAGTTGATAGATGTAAATGTGGCGCAGGATGCGGCATTGTTTAGCGCCAAAGGAAATGTGGTTGCCTTTTCCTCCAGCGGCGATGCGCTGTTGCCGGAAATGCCCGATGGCGATTTGCTGCGTTCGGCTCTGGACAAGGGCGAGTATGCGGTGATCGATGCCTTGCCGAAAAAAGGATTGACGCTGCGCTCGCTGGTGAGGGTGAGCTCCAATACGCAGGCGGGCGCGCAATATGTGCTGCAATTCACCCAGCCGGTGCCGAAACAGGTTGAATCGGATGCGGAAATGGTGCAGGCGGTATATCGCGATTACCAGGAGCTGACGCTGTCGCGCCTCGGCTTGAAGCGGCTGTATGCGATTACCTTGACGCTGTCGCTACTGGTGGTGCTGTTGACGGCGGTATCGGCGGCGTTTTTCATCAGCGAGCGGCTGGGTTCCTCGCTGGAAGCGCTTGCGGAAGGCACGCGCGCGGTGGCGCAAGGCGATTTTACCGGCCAATATCCGATACAAAGCAGCGACGAGCTGGGCGCGCTGACTGGCCTGTTCAACCAGATGACGCAGCAGTTGTTCGAGGCGAAGCAGGCCAGCGAACAGCAGCGGCGCGAAGTGGAAAGCGCCAAAGGCTACCTGGAAAGCGTGTTGACCCACCTGTCTTCCGGCGTGCTGGCGCTGGATAATGAATTGCGCTTGCGTTCGGTGAATACCAGCGCCGCGCAAATTCTCGCCGTGCCGTTGCAGGAAATGCAGCGCATGTCGTTGAGTCAAATCGCCGAAAAACACAGCCTGTTGAGGCCGTTCTGCCGCACCATCATGGAAGCTTTCGGCGAGGCAACCAACTGCGAGTGGCAGCGCCAGATAGAGCGGCTGAGCAAGAATGGCAACCAGATTCTGCTGATGCGCGGAACACGTTTGCCGCAGGGCGGAGACGCCGGCTATGTGGTCGTGTTCGACGATGTCAGCCACCTGCTGAAGGCGGAGCGGCAGGCGGCATGGGGCGAGGTGGCGCGCCGTCTCGCGCACGAAATCAAAAACCCGCTCACGCCGATACAGCTTTCGGCGGAGCGCCTGCAGCATAAACTCGGCGGCAAGCTCGATGAAGAGGACACGCAACTGCTGCTGCGCGCCACGCAAACCATCGTCAGCCAGGTTGGCGCGATGAAAAACATGGTGAGCGATTTTGCCGATTATGCGCGCGGCCCGGCGCTGAAGCTGGCGCGCCTGGATATGCACAAACTGATCAGGGAAGTGCTGGGTTTATATGAGGCGAATGCCATCCCCATCGCGCTGAAACTGGAAGCGTCACGCAGCGAAGTCAATGGCGATGCAACCCGCTTGCGCCAGGTCATTCACAACCTGTTGCAGAACGCGCAGGATGTGTTGCAGGGTGTCGCGCAGCCGCAAATAACGCTGAGTACCGCAGTGCAGCATGGGGAGCTTCACCTCAGCGTCGAGGATAACGGCGTGGGCTTTCCCGAGAGCGTGCTGTCGCGCGCCTTCGAGCCGTACATGACGACCAAGACCAAAGGCACCGGGCTGGGGCTGTCCATCGTGAAAAAAATAGTGGAAGAGCATGGCGGGCGTATCGCCATTGAAAATAACATAAGCGGCGGAGCGCGTGTCAATATACGCCTGCCGCTGGTTGAGGAGACTTAATGGGAACCTCAATAAATCAGTTTTACGGGCGAACTGCGGCGTCGCGTGCTCGCTCACTCCTCGCCTATCAATCTGATATGTCTCGTCGTTCGTTGCGCGGCTCCTTGCGCTTCATCCCGTAAAACAAATTTCTAGAGGCTCGCAAATGGCAAGCAAACAAATTCTGGTGGTGGATGATGAAGTCGGCATCCGCGAATTGCTGTCGGAAATCCTGTTCGATGAGGGCTACCAGGTGCATCTGGCGGAAAATGCCGCACAGGCGCGCGCCTTCCGTATCGAACGCGAGCCGGATATGGTGCTGCTCGACATCTGGATGCCGGACACCGACGGCGTGACTTTGCTCAAGGAGTGGGTCGAGCAGGATTTGCTGACCATGCCCGTCGTGATGATGTCCGGCCATGGCACCATCGAGACGGCGGTCGAGGCGACACGCATCGGCGCGGTAGATTTCCTGGAAAAACCCATCGCGTTGCAAAAGCTGCTCAGCACCATCGCCAAGGCGATCAGGGAGGGCGCGCTCAAGCCGCAGGCCCAGCCCGCCGAAGCGCAAAGCCAGAAAATCACCCTGGACATCGACGGGCGGACGCAGCAATTTTCCCTGCCGCTGGATTTGCCGTTGCGCGAAGCGCGCGAGCATTTCGACGCGCTCTATTTCGACTACCATTTGCGCAAAGAGGCCGGCAACGTCACGCGGGTAGCCGAAAAGGTCGGCCTGGAGCGCACCCACCTTTACCGCAAGCTCAAGCAATTGGGCATTAAATTCCTCAAAAAGGGCGGCGAAAACGAATCACAGTAGGAAGCTGTATTGCTGCTGCGGTATAATTGTCGACCCTAACGGATTTAACCAACCCACAGAATATTCTGGAGGCAACAGAACATGGCTGCGACACGCAACATCACCCCGCCGAAGTTTAATGACATTACCGGTGCGATCCGGATGCTGGCAGTGGATGCCGTGCAAAAGGCGAATTCCGGCCACCCGGGCGCGCCGATGGGCATGGCGGAAATCGCCGATGTGTTGTGGAACCGCCATCTGCGCCATAACCCCGCCAACCCCAAGTGGCCCGACCGCGACCGTTTCGTGCTGTCCAACGGCCACGGTTCGATGTTGGTTTACGCGTTGCTGCATTTGTCCGGCTACGACCTGCCGATCGAAGAGTTGAAGCGCTTCCGCCAGATGCATTCCCGGACGCCCGGACATCCGGAATATGGTTACACGCCGGGCGTGGAAACCACCGGCGGCCCGCTCGGTCAGGGTATCACCAACGCGGTGGGCATGGCGATGGCGGAAAAGCTGCTGGCTGCCGAATTCAACCGACCCGGCCACGAGATCGTCAACCACCACACCTACGTGTTCATGGGCGACGGCTGCATGATGGAAGGCATTTCGCACGAAGCCTGTGCGCTGGCGGGCACCTGGGGCTTGGGCAAGCTGATCGCCTTCTGGGACGACAACAACATCTCCATCGACGGCCATGTGGACGGCTGGTTCACCGATGACACGCCGAAGCGTTTCGAGGCTTACGGCTGGCACGTTGTTGAAGTGCAGGGCCATGACCCGGAAGCGATCAATGCCGCGATCAACGCCGCCAAGAAAGTCACCGACAAGCCCACGCTGATCTGCTGCAAGACCATCATCGGCGCAGGTTCTCCAAACAAGGCCGACACCCACGATGTGCATGGCGCGGCGCTGGGCGATGCCGAAGTGGCCGCGACGCGCGAACATATCGGCTGGAAATACCCGCCGTTCGAAATTCCCAAGCATGTGTATGAAGCCTGGGATGCGCGCACCAAGGGAGAAGGCCTAGAAAAGCTGTGGAACAACAAGTTTGTCGAGTACCGCACCGCGTTCCCGAAAGAGGCTGCCGAATTTGTGCGCCGCATCAAGGGAGATTTGCCTTTCAACTGGCCGTCGCATATTGACGGGGTCATCGCGGCAATCGACGAAAAGGCCGAGACCATCGCCACCCGCAAGGCTTCGCAGAACGCCATCAACGCGCTGGCCCCGGCGTTGCCGGAATTCCTCGGCGGTTCGGCCGACCTGACCGGTTCCAACCTGACCAACTGGACCGGCTGCAAGCACATCCGCGGCAAGAGCAACGGCAACTATATCAGCTACGGCGTGCGCGAATTCGGCATGGCGCATATCATGAACGGCATGGCGTTGCACGGCGGCTTCCTGCCGTTCGGCGGCACGTTCCTGATGTTTTCCGAATACGCGCGCAATGCGTTGCGCATGTCCGCCTTGATGAAGCAGCGCGTGATCTATGTGTTCACTCACGATTCCATTGGATTAGGCGAGGACGGCCCGACGCACCAGCCTGTCGAGCAGACCGCGACGCTGCGCTATATCCCCAACATGGAAGTATGGCGTCCGTGCGACACGGTCGAATCCGTCGTCGCATGGGCTGCCGCCGTCGAGCGCAGGGACGGCCCGACCAGCCTGATTTTCAGCCGCCAGAACCTGGCATTCCAGAAGCGAGATAATCTGCAAATTATCAACATCCGCAGGGGTGCCTACGTGTTGTCCGAAGCGCCGGGTGGCAAGCCGCACGCAATCATCATCGCCACCGGCTCGGAAGTGTCGCTGGCATTGGAAGCACAAAAGATGCTGGCTGCCGAAGGCATCAACGTGCGCGTGGTGTCGATGCCGTCCACCAATGTGTTCGACAAGCAGGAACAGGCCTACCGGGACAGCGTGTTGCTCGAGGGCGTGAAGCGCGTGGCGGTCGAGGCGGGCGTAACCGGCGGCTGGTACAAGTACGTCGGGCTGGATGGTGCCGTGATCGGCATGGATCGCTTCGGCGAATCCGCTCCGGCGCCGGAGCTGTTCAAGCACTTCGGCTTTACCGCCGCCAACGTGGCGGCGACGGTGAAGCAGGTTATCGGCGCATGAAATGACGCGAGCCTATTGCGCCGGAAAGAATTTCTAATGACTAAACAGGAGAAAAAAATGACAATTCGTGTCGGTATTAACGGATTTGGCCGCATCGGGCGCATGGTGTTCCGCGCAGCGGTGCAGGATTTCGCTGACATCGAGATTGTCGGCATCAACGATCTGCTCGAGCCGGATTACCTGGCCTACATGCTGCGCTACGATTCCGTGCATGGCCGTTTCAAGGGCAGCGTTTCCGTCGAGGGCAACACGCTGGTGGTCAACGGCAAGAAGATCCGCCTGACCGCCGTCAAGGATCCCGCCGAACTGAAATGGAGCGAAGTGGGCGCCGATATCGTCGTCGAGTCCACCGGCCTGTTCCTCACCAAGGAAACCTGCGAGAAGCATATCGCCGCAGGCGCGAGGAAGGTCATCATGTCCGCGCCGAGCAAGGACGACACGCCGATGTTCGTATACGGCGTGAACGACAAGACCTATGCGGGCCAGGCCATCGTCTCCAACGCTTCGTGCACCACCAACTGCCTGGCGCCCGTCGCCAAGGTGCTGAACGATAACTGGGGCATCAAGCGCGGCCTGATGACCACGGTGCATGCCGCCACCGCCACGCAGAAGA
>CAYGIF010000087.1:0-8944 GCA_964349865.1 uncultured Gallionella sp.
TGCGCCTGCAAGTCGCGGAAATTCGCGTCGGATTTCAATTGCGGGTAATTCTCCGCCACGACCAGCAGGCGGCTCAATGCCGAAGACAGCTGGCCCTGCGCGGACTGGAATTTGGCGAAGGCCTGCGCGTCGTTGATCAGTTCGGGCGTGGCCTGGATGCTGCCGACCCTGGCGCGCGCCTCGGTGACGCCCAGCAGCACTGCCTGCTCCTGCGCGGCGAAGCCCTTGACGGTATTCACCAGGTTGGGAATCAGGTCGGCGCGCCGCTGATACTGGTTCAGCACCTCCGACCAGCCCGCCTTGATCTGTTCGTCTGTGCTCTGCAAGGTGTTGTAACCGCAGCCGCTCAACAGCAACGCCAGTAAAACAATCCATAAGGTACGCATCGTTGGTTCCTCCGGGTTGGATGTCAAAAAACACGCGAAAACTATAGCACTAAACTGCCTGCCCGGCGGCATAACCGGAAGCCCACGCCCACTGGAAATTGTGGCCGCCGAGCTGCCCGGTGACATCCACCACTTCGCCGATGAAATACAGGCCGGGCACGTCGTTGCATTCCATGGTCTTCGACGACAGCGCGCGCGTATCGATTCCGCCGCAGGTCACCTCGGCCTTGGTGTAGCCCAAAGTGCCGGATGGGGTGATCTGCCAGTCGTGCAGGGCTGCTGCGATTTGCTTGCGCTGCTTGTCGTTGTACTGGTTGAGCGGCTTGTTTTCGATCCCGGGCAACTGCGCGCACCACACATCCGAAAAATTCCTGGGAAACCATTGCGCCAGGTAATTGCTGAGCAACTTCTTGCTGCCCTTTTGTTCGTCCAGCAGGGTCGCCATATCGCAATCCGGCAGCAGGTTGATATGCAACGGCTCGCCATGCTGCCAATAGGAGGAAATTTGCAATATCGCCGGGCCGCTCAGGCCGCGATGCGTTACCAGCATGTTTTCGCGGAACAACTGCTTGCCGAAACTTACCGTGACATCGAGCGAAACGCCGGTCAGGTCGGCATAAGGTTTCCAGTCGCCCGGGGCGAAACTCAGCGGCACCAAACCGGGTTTGAGTTTGGCGATGGGAATGCCGAACTGCTCGGCGACGTGATAGCCGAACGGCGATGCGCCGGTCTTGGGAATGGACAAGCCGCCGGTTGCGATCACCAGCGACTTCGCCTCGAATTCGCCGCGCGAGGTGCTGACATGGAATTCTTTATCTTTCTGAATTTCGCCGATCTCGCAGGACATGAAGCGTTTCACGCCCGCCGCATCGCATTCTTCCCTGAGCATCGCGATGAGGACATCCGATTCGTCGTCGCAGAACAATTGCCCGAGCGTTTTTTCGTGATAGCCGATACCGTGCTTTTGCAGCAGCGCGATGAAATCCCGCGGCGTGTAGCGCGCCAGCGCCGAGCGGCAGAAATCCGGGTTGGCGGAAATGAAGTTTTCCGGCCCGCTGCTGAGATTGGTGAAGTTGCAATGCCCGCCGCCGGAGATGCGGATTTTCTCCGCAAGTTTTTTGGCATGGTCGAGCAGCACCACGGAACGCCCGCGCTGCCCGGCTTGTATGGCGCACATCATGCCCGCCGCACCGGAGCCGATAATAATCACATCTGTTTTCATATTTGTTCCGTAATACCCAGAACGGGCGTTTGTTTAATCAATCTGCGGTAAATCCATTGTTTATAGATTGCACAGATTAACGCGAATAATCTGGCAGATCGGGATGATTATCCCATGCACCGACAGGGCGCACAGCGAAAAAACTACCCTGCTCACCTTGCCTCATGGCGGCGCACACCTCGAAGTCCGCCAATACTGCGGCCAATCAATAGGCCAGAAAATATAGACATGCTGGCATATGGTTTTTTGTGAAGCAAGCTGCCACTCTAAGGTTGCCTTGAACAACCCGCGCAATTCCACGATAATGCCCGCCCTTTGCCGAACAGGTAATTCCATGTTTAATTTCCGGGCGCTCCAAATGAAAGAACCGATCAACGCAAACATGGCATCAAGGAACTCCGCCTCTTTCTGCCGCCGCATGGCGCTGATGCTGTTGTGCCCTTTGGCAATCGCAGGTTGCGGCGACATCCCCGCCCTCAAACCGATCGTATTTGACATGACGCGCCTCAATCAGGACGGCAGCGTGAATGACGGCCAGGACTATGCCAAACAACCATGGGCATGCGTGCAGGACAACAAATCGGGTTTGATCTGGGAAGTAAAAAAATCCGACCCCGGCCTGCATAACATCAACAACACTTACAGCTGGTACGACCCGAATCAGGATAGCAACGGCGGTTGGGCAGGCAAAGCCAACGCCGGAACATGCGCCGGCAGCAATTGCGATACCGAGTCTTACCTCAAGGCGGTTAACGCGGAAAAACTTTGCGGCTTCACCGACTGGTATCTGCCGAGCCGTTATGAATTGAACACCATCGTGGATACCAATGTTTTCTTCCCCGGCCCCACTCTTCCCAAGGCTTTTTTCCCCGAATCCCTGCCCGGAAAATACTGGACTGACACGACGTTCAAAACCCGCCGCGCCAGCGCCTGGGTATGGCGCTTCGATTATGGCAGCGATTACGTCACGGAAAAGAGCGAAGCACTCAGCGTCAGGTTAACTCGCGCCGCCCCGAAAAAAACCGGCGAGCAGGCAAAACAACCCTCCGGCAGGTAAATTACCCGCTGGCCGCCCATAGCGTTGTTATAGCGAGAGGATCGGCCAAGCCTGCCCTTTCCGCGATTATTTGAGGGACAAAATAAACTGCACCAGGGTTTTGATGTCGTCATCGCCGAGCCTCGCATAGGCCGGCATGGCATCTTTACCCCAAACGCCGCCTTTGCTGCCGTTCTTGATTATCCCGGCCAACCTGCCTTGCGCGCCGGCATCACCGCCGTATTTCCTGCCGATATCCCTCAGCGACGGGCCCAGAATCGGCCTGTCCATACCATGACAATTGAAGCAGCCTTTTTTCTTGGCCAACGCCTTGAACGCTGCCGCATCCGCCGCCTCCGCCTGCCCGGCAAACATCAACGCCGCTGCAACTGCCGCGATACCGGCCCACTGAGCCTTCATAAAAACCCCCTTAAGAAATAACTCTGACAAACTCCTACAAATCCATTTTCCCGGCAAATTCCGCTGACACGAGACATCATCGTGCTACGCTACCGCTTGCTTCTTTCGATTATTAAAACACAAAAATTGCATGGTGCTTCCAAGCCAATTATTAATGGTTAACAAAGCACCTTGCTTGCCATTCGAACATTGTTGTTTGGAAGAATATGAACTGGAGCTTAAAAAATTGGCGCAGGCGGCATGTTCTGCGGCGCACAGCATTACCGCAAGAGGCATGGCACAGCGC
The DNA here is from genome assembly GCA_964349865.1 of uncultured Gallionella sp. GTDB lineage: Bacteria > Pseudomonadota > Gammaproteobacteria > Burkholderiales > Gallionellaceae > Gallionella. The sequence goes on from CAYGIF010000087.1 coordinate 3,351, forward strand.
CGTTTCCGGGCTGCCCCTGTTGCGCGGACTGTCGGGAGATGAGCTGGAGCATCTGCGCGAGCTTGCCACTTTATTCCTGAATGAAAAGCAGGTGATCGCAGCCGGCGGATTTTCGCTGGACGACGACACGCGGATCAAAATTGCCGCCCAGGCTTGCCTGCCGATTCTCAATCTCGGGCTGGATTATTATGCGGGCTGGGTGTCGGTGATCGTCTATCCCGGCGAATTCGTGCCGGAACATGAATTCATGGATGAGGCCGGCGTGGTGCATGTTGTCCGCGACGCGACGATGGGAGAATCCTGGGAGCGCGGGCCGGTGGTGCTGTCCGGCGCCGACGCCATGCGCTGCGGCGGGCACGACGGCGTCAACGTGGTGATCCACGAATTCGCCCATAAGCTGGATATGCTGAACGGCGCGATGAACGGCTTCCCGCCGCTGCACCGGGAGATGTCCCCCGAGCAATGGGCGCAAGCCTTCAGCGCGGCCTTCGCCGACTTCTGCGCCAAGGCGGAAATGGACATGGAAACGGCAATTGACCCTTATGGTGCCGAAAGCCCGGCCGAATTTTTCGCCGTGACCAGCGAGGCGTTTTTCGAAACACCCCATACCCTGCTGCAGGAATATCCGGACGTGTACCGGCAACTGGCCGCTTTTTACCGCCAGGATCCGTCCGCGCGCCGGAATGCGCAGACCAATAACCCGGAGGCCCGGTGCGCGTGATCTGGCACATGCTGGGCATTCTGGCCGCGGCCTACGGCGGGCTCGCGCTGGTGCTGTATTTTTTCCAGGCGCGCATGGTGTTTTATCCGGAAACCGGGCGCGAGATCATCGCCACTCCCGCCCAGGCCGGCTTGCCTTACGAGGACATCCGGCTAAAAACATCCGACGACCTCAATTTGCATGGCTGGTATATCCCGGCCCCTCAGCCGCGCGGCACGGTGCTGTTTTTGCACGGCAACGCGGGCAACATTTCCCACCGCATCGATTCGTTGCAGATGTTCCATCGCCTGGGTTACAGCACGCTGATTTTCGATTACCGCGGCTACGGCAACAGCGGCGGCACACCTTCCGAGCAAGGCACCTACCGGGATGCCGAGGCCGCCTGGCGCTACCTGGCCGAGCAGCGGCGCATCCCCTCCTGCCGCATCGTGCTGTTCGGCGAATCGCTGGGCGGCGCCGTCGGCGCGTGGCTGGCCGCAAGGCAAAAACCGGCGGCGCTGGTGATCGCTTCCGGCTTCACTTCCGTGCCCGACCTGGCGCGGCATTTCTATCCGTACCTGCCGGTGCGCTGGCTGGCGCGCATCCGCTACGATACCGCGGAAAGTCTGCGGGCTGTTGCCGCGCCGGTGCTGATCGCCCACAGCCCGGAAGATGAAATCATACCCTTCGAACATGGGCGCGCGCTCTTTGCAGCTGCCAATCCGCCCAAGCAATTTCTCGAACTGGCCGGCGGCCACAACGACGGCTTCATTTTCATGCGCGAATCCTGGGTCAAGGCATTGGGGGATTTCCTCGATGAACATGACAGCGCGGCCTGTACCCGGCCAGGCGAACCCCCGAAATAGGTTCCGGCATTTGGGTGTCTCTAAAAATCCAGAGTTCGCCCAAATGCAAGGCGCGGAAATAATTTCGCCGCGCCGCATATGGATGATATGTAAGCAAGAAATTTTTCCGCAACGCCGCAGTTGGGATGAAATCTGGATTTTTAGAGATGCCCATTTGATGCCCCCCCGCCAATCCGCTATAATGCGCACCAATTCAAAGCGGGATGGACACATGGTCCGTTCCGCTTCTTTATGTATATCTTCGGGAGTATTCCGGTGCCGCAAACGAACCCTGCCATTCTTGTGCTTGCCGATGGCACGGTATTTCGGGGCGTTGCCATCGGGGCTTCCGGCAGCAGTATCGGCGAGGTGGTGTTCAATACCTCGATGACCGGCTACCAGGAAATCCTCACCGACCCTTCCTACTGCAAGCAAATCGTCACGCTTACCTATCCGCATATCGGCAACGTCGGCGTGAATACCGAAGACGTGGAGTCGCGCCGGGTGTTCGCCAGCGGGCTGGTGATCCGCGATCTTTCCCTGACGGTGAGCAACTTCCGCAGCACGCAGTCGCTGCCGGACTATCTCAGGGCCAACAACGTGGTGGCGATCGCCGGCATCGATACGCGCAAGCTGACGCGCATCCTGCGCTCCAAGGGCGCGCAGAACGGCTGCATCGCCACCGGCACGGACGAGGCTGCGGCGCTCGCGGCGGCGCGCGGTTTTGCGGGGCTGGCCGGGATGGATCTGGCCAAAGAGGTTTCATGCGCCGAACCCTGCTCGTGGACGCAGCGCGAGTGGGAGTTGGGCGTGGGCTACCCCGATCTGGCGCATTCCAGATTTCATGTGGTGGCTTACGACTTCGGCGTGAAGCGCAATATTTTGAGAATGCTCGCCGAGCGCGGCTGCCGCATCACCGTGGTGCTGGCGCAGACCCCGGCTGCGGAGGTGATAGCGATGGAACCGGACGGCGTATTGCTGTCCAACGGCCCCGGCGATCCGGAGCCATGCGATTACGCGATCGACGCGACGCGCGAGTTCATCGATGCGGGAATACCGCTGTTCGGCATCTGCCTCGGGCACCAGTTGATGGGGCTGGCGGTCGGCGCGAAAACAGTGAAGATGAAGTTTGGCCATCGCGGCGCGAACCATCCGGTGCAGGATTTGGACAATCGCCGCGTGATGATTACCAGCCAGAACCACGGCTTCGCGGTGGATGCGGCGACGTTGCCCGCAAATGCGCGCGTCACGCATGTCTCGCTGTTCGACGGCACGTTGCAGGGTTTCGAGCTGACCGACAAGCCGGCGTTTTGTTTCCAGGGGCATCCCGAAGCCAGCCCGGGGCCGCATGATGTGGATTATTTGTTCGACAAGTTTATTGATTTGATGGAAAAGAGCCCGTAGCCAGTAGCTGGTAGCCTAACCCGCGTCCTTCGGGCGCGACAAAGCGCTACAAACCACCCGCTACCAGCTACAAGCTGAACTTATGGCAAAACGTACTGACCTAAAATCCATCCTGATCATCGGCGCCGGCCCCATCGTCATCGGGCAGGCGTGCGAGTTCGACTATTCCGGCGCGCAGGCCTGCAAGGCGTTGCGCGAGGAAGGCTATCGCGTCGTCCTGGTGAACTCGAACCCAGCCACCATCATGACCGACCCGGACATGGCGGACGCGACTTATATCGAGCCGATCACCTGGAAAATGGTGGAGAAGATCATCGCCAGGGAAAAGCCTGACGCGATCCTGCCGACCATGGGCGGGCAGACTGCGCTGAATTGCGCGCTCGATCTGGCGAAACACGGCGTGCTGGAAAAATACCATGTGGAAATGATCGGCGCGTCGCGCGAGGCCATCGACATGGCCGAAGACCGCGAAAAATTCAAGCAGGCGATGACGCGCATCGGCCTGGCATCTGCACGATCCGCAATCGCGCACAGCATGGAAGAAGCCTTGCAGGTTCAGCAGGTGATGGGCTTCCCGACGGTCATCCGTCCCTCCTTCACGATGGGCGGTTCGGGCGGCGGCATCGCCTACAACCGCGAGGAATTCGTCGAAATATGCGAACGCGGGCTGGAAGCCTCGCCGACGCGCGAGCTGCTGATCGAGGAATCGCTGCTCGGCTGGAAAGAGTTCGAAATGGAAGTGGTGCGTGACCGCGCCGACAACTGCATCATCATCTGCTCGATCGAGAACCTCGACCCGATGGGGGTGCATACCGGCGATTCGATTACCGTCGCGCCGGCGCAGACGCTGACCGACAAGGAATACCAGATCATGCGCGACGCCTCCATCGCGGTGCTGCGCGAGATCGGCGTGGATACCGGCGGCTCCAACGTGCAGTTCGCGATCAACCCGGACGACGGGCGCATGGTGGTGATCGAGATGAACCCGCGCGTGTCGCGATCAAGCGCGCTGGCTTCCAAGGCGACCGGTTTCCCGATTGCGAAGGTCGCAGCCAAGCTGGCGGTGGGTTATACGCTCGACGAACTGAAGAACGACATCACCGGCGGCGCGACGCCGGCCTCGTTCGAGCCGAGCATCGATTATGTGGTGACCAAGATCCCGCGCTTCGCGTTCGAGAAATTCCCACAGGCCAACGACCGCCTGACCACGCAGATGAAATCGGTCGGCGAAGTGATGGCGATCGGCCGCACCTTTCAGGAATCGTTCCAGAAGGCGTTGCGCGGCCTGGAAGTCGGCGTGAACGGGCTGGATCAGAAATACAACGACCGCGAAGCGATCTGCGCCGAACTCGGCAGTCCCGGGCCGGAGCGCATCTGGGCGGTGTCCGACGCGTTCCGCCTCGGCATGAGCGTGGCTGAGGTATTCGCCGTCAGCAAGATCGACCCGTGGTTTCTGGTGCAAATCTCCGACCTGATCCGTCAGGAGCGGGCGCTGGCTGGCCGTACTTTGGAAGGCTTGGGCGCGGACGAGTTGCGCACACTGAAACGTAACGGTTTTGCCGATGCGCGCCTGGCGGTTTTACTGGACACCGATGAGGCTGCGTTGCGCGCCTACCGCCATGCGCTCGGCGTGCGCCCGGTATTCAAACGCGTGGATACCTGCGCCGCCGAATTCGCCACCAATACCGCCTACATGTATTCCACTTACGAGGAAGAGTGCGAAGCTCAGACGACCAACAACAAGAAAATCATGGTGCTGGGCGGCGGGCCGAACCGCATCGGGCAGGGCATCGAGTTCGACTACTGCTGCGTGCATGCCGCGCTGGCGATGCGCGAGGATGGCTTTGAGACCATCATGGTCAACTGCAACCCGGAAACCGTGTCCACCGATTACGACACTTCGGATCGCCTGTATTTCGAACCGCTGACGCTGGAAGATGTGCTGGAAATCGTGGCGGTGGAAAAACCGGTCGGCGTGATCGTGCAGTTTGGCGGACAGACGCCGCTCAAGCTGGCGCATGGCCTGGAAAAGAACGGCGTGCCGATCATCGGCACCACGCCGGACATGATCGACTGCGCGGAAGACCGTGCGCGCTTCCAGCAAATGCTGCATCGGCTGGATTTGAAACAGCCGCCCAACCGCATCGCCAGCAACATGCCAGACGCCATCGCGGGCGCCGCAGAAATCGGTTATCCGCTGGTGGTGCGCCCATCCAATGTGCTGGGCGGGCGCGCGATGGAAATCATCCACGCCCAAGCCGATCTGGAGCGCTACATGCGCGCTGCCGAGGAGATGTCGAAGACTTTCCCCGAGCGTATGCCGATTTTGCTGGATCGCTTCCTGAACGATGCGATCGAGGTGGATGTGGACGCGGTGTCGGACGGCAAGGATGTCATCATCGGCGGCATCATGGAACATATCGAACAGGCCGGCGTACATTCGGGCGATTCGGCCTGTTCTTTGCCGCCGTTCAGCCTGTCGAAAGAGATGCAAGACGAATTGCGTCGCCAGACCGTGGCGATGGCCAGGGCGCTCAACGTGGTCGGTTTGATGAACGTGCAGTTCGCGATCCAGGCCGGCACCGTGTATGTGCTGGAAGTGAATCCGCGCGCCTCGCGCACCGTGCCTTTCGTGTCCAAGGCGA
>CAYGIF010000088.1:0-8902 GCA_964349865.1 uncultured Gallionella sp.
GGCTGTATGCCGTGATGCAGAAACTGGATTTCAGCATCTACTTCATCATCCTGGTATTCGGCCTGCTGCTGTCCGGCATCATGACCGCGCTGTACAAGCGCCATGGGCATGACCAGGACAAGGGGCAAAGATAGGGGATTCAATTGCCCTGCAATTTCCCAAACAACGCTTCAAACTCCTCGACCGGCACCGGTTTGCTGAACAGATAGCCCTGATACGCCATGCAGCCGTTTTGTTTGAGGAAGCCCAGTTGCGCCTTGGTTTCCACCCCTTCGGCGATCACGTTCAGGCGGAAGTTTTGCGCCATGTCGATGATGGTTTTCACCATCACCGCATCGTTCGGATCGGTCGCGATATCGCGCACGAAGCTCTGGTCGATTTTGAGTTGATCGAGCGGCAGTTGCTTCAGGTAGGACAACGACGAATAGCCGGTGCCGAAATCGTCCAGTGACAATTTTACGCCGAGCGCTTTCAATGCGTGCATCTTGGTCGCCACGTCGGTGACATCGTCCAGCACCACACTCTCGGTCAATTCCAGTTTCAGGCGCGACGGGTCAACCTGGTGCTCGCGCAATACTGCCGCGATCCTGTCCGCAAAGTCATGCAGGCGGAACTGTTGCGCGCTGACGTTAACCGCCAGCGTCAACTCGCGCGTTTGCTCATTTCCGCCCCACAAGGCGAGCTGCCGGCAGGCGGTTTCGAGCACCCAATGCCCGATGTCGAGAATCAGCGAACTTTCCTCGGCGACGGGAATGAAATGCGCGGGGGAAACCATGCCGCGCTTTGGATGGTTCCAGCGCAACAGCGCCTCCGCGCCCAACGGGCGATGCTCGTTGTCCACCTGGATCTGGTAATGCAGGTGCAATTCCTGGTTGGATATGGCGTGGCGCAAATCCGCCTCCAGCGCGGCATGTATTTCCACCGCAAGCTGCATCGCGGGATCGAAGAAGCGCACCGCGTTCCGCCCCGCATCCTTGGCCTGATACATCGCCAGATCGGCATGTTTGAGCAAGGTATCCACTGATTCCTCGTTGCCGCGATACAGGCACACGCCGATGCTCGGCGAACTGTGATACTCATGCTCCTTGACCTGATAGGGCACGGCCAGCGCCGCGCGTATCTTCTCGGCGATCTGCGCGACCCTTTGCGAAGCCTCTTGCGCGATCGCATCGACTTCTTCGATCAACACCACGAACTCGTCGCCGCCCAGCCGCGCCACGGTATCCACTTCGCGCACGCAGAGCCGGATGCGCCCGGCCACCTCGACCAGCAGCAGGTCGCCGTAATCGTGCCCCAGCGTATCGTTGAGCGTCTTGAACCTGTCCATGTCGAGGAACAGCACCGCGCCGTAATGATGGCTGCGCGCCGACACCGACAGCGCCAGCCGGAAACGGTCCAGCAGCAGGCGCCGGTTGGGCAGTTTGGTCAATGCGTCATAGAACGCCAGATTGTAGATTTCCTCCTCGGCCTGCTTGCGCGCGGTGATGTCGCTGAAGATGGCGACATACTCGGTCGTTTGCCCCTGTTCGTTTTTTATCGCGGTGATGGTCAGCCACTTCGGATAGATTTGGCCGTCCTTGCGCTTGTCCCACAACTCGCCGGTCCACGAACCGTTATTCAGCAACTGCTGCCACATTGCCGCATAAAATGCCTTGTCCTGGTGGCCGGAACTGAGGATGCGCGGGTTCTTGCCCAGCACCTCTTCGGCGCTGTAGCCGGTCGTATCCTGGAACGCCCGGTTGACGCGGATGATATTCACGTTGGCATCGGTAATCAGGATGGCTTCATGGGTCTCGAAGGTCGCCGCCGCCACGCGCAACGCCTCCTCGGATTTTTTGAGCCCGGTGATGTCGGTGCGTATCGTAATGTATTGGAAGGGTTTGCCGTTGGCGCCCAAAAACGGCACGATGGTGGTTGCCACCCAATGCAGGCTGCCGTCCTTGGCGCGATTGCAAATTTCCCCATGCCACACCTTCCCCACAGCAATGATGCGATACATGCCGCGAAAAAATTCTCTCGAGTGCGTGCCGGAATTGAGCAGACGATGATTCTGCCCGAGCAGTTCATCGCGCGAATACTGGCTGATGGCGCAGAATTTATCGTTGACGTAAGTGATCGTGCCGCGCACATCGGTAATCGACACAATCGAGTGCTGATCCAGCGCGTATTTTTGATACTCCAACTCCCTCAAGACCTGCCTGTGGGTTTGTTCGAGTGCAGCCAAGGCCTGCGCGTTCCGCCGCGCCATGCGCCGGTCGAACAACGCGGCGAGGATGCCGCCGCCAAACCAGAACGAGGAGATCAGCGTTACCAGCATGGCGAGAATATCCGGCGCGACCTCCATCGCGCCGGCCATGCACATGCTGCCGGGCGCGATGTTCGCTCCCAGCATGGCGGTGTAGTGCATGCCGGAAATCGCCATGCCCATGATGGCCCCGCCCAACACAAAACGAAGCATCGGCGGCAGTTTGACGCACTCGCCCCGATACATCATCAGCAGCGCGCCCCATGAAGCGATGACAGCAATGGCCACGGACAGGATAAAAATCGGCGGGTCATAGCTGATCGGCGGCGACATCCTGAGGGCTGCCATGCCGGTGTAGTGCATGACGCTGATGCCCAAACCCATCAACAGGCCGCTCACGATAATGCGCGGGGCGCTGATGTCCGGTTCGCGCAGCACGTAAAACCCGAGCAGGGCTGCGGCAATCGCGGGCAAGGCAGACAGCAGGGTCAACGGCAGGTCGTAGCCGAGAGGAACCGGCAAATGAAAGGCCAACATGCCGATGAAGTGCATCGACCAGATCGCCAAACCCAGAGTGAGGCCGCCGGTAACCATCCATATCCGCGCCGAGCGGCCGCTGCTCTCGCGCATGCGCTGCGCATGCGCGAGCGCCGTGAACGAGCCGAGCATCGCGACCAGCACGGACAACAACACCAGCGGGATATTCCAGACGATCAACAATTCGCTTCCTTGCGCTTAGCGTTGAACGGACGCAGCACGCCGATATTCATGCCGGGCGCGCTCCTATTGACTATACAGCAGCGCGCCGGTTAGCAGAACTACCAGCCTTGCCCAATGTGGTATGAGCCTGAACGATGGCTGTATTTCCAACGTGGTATGAGCCTTATCGTTCCCACGCTCCGCGTCGCGATTGATGCCGTGTCGTGTTGAAGCGATACTCACCGCAGAGCGGTGGTATATGCATTCCCACGCGGAGCGTGGGAACGATCAACCGGCAGTTGGCGGGGTGGCAGGTGCGAATTCCAGCGTGACGCAGGGGCGCGGCGCCTGCCGCTACAACCCCAGCAGCTTCTCGAACTCCTCAATCGGCACGGCTTTGCCGAACAGGAAACCCTGATAGGTTATGCAGTCGCGCTGTTTGAGCGAAGCCAGTTGCGCCTCGGTTTCCACTCCTTCGGCGATCACGCTCAAGTTGAAGTTGTTCACCAGATCGATGATGCTCTGCACCAGCAGCGCGTCATCGCTGCCTTGGGTAATGGCCTGCACGAAGCCCTTGTCTATCTTGAGCTGATCGATTGGAAGTTGTTTCAGGTAGGACAGCGACGAATAGCGGGTGCCAAAATCGTCCATCGACAGGCTGACGCCGTGCGCCTTGAGCGCATGCATTTTTTTCACTGCGCCGGCCAGGTCGTCCAGCACCATGCGTTCGGTCAGCTCCAGCTTCAGGCGCGCAGGGTTGACCCGGTGCGCCTTCAACATGCCGGCCACCTTATCCGCAAAATCCGGCATGGCGAACTGCTTGGCGCTGACATTGACGGTCAGCGGCAAATCGCGCGTTTGCGCATTCCCGCCCCACAAGGCGAGCTGCCGGCAGGCCGTTTCCAGCACCCAATCATCGATCTCGATGATCAGCGCGCTCTCTTCGGCGATCGGGATAAACTGATCCGGCATGACCATGCCGCGCTGCGGATGTATCCAGCGCAGCAACGCCTCCGCTCCCAGCGGGCGATTTTCGTCATCCACTTGTATTTGGTAATACAAGTGCAGTTGCCGCAGCTCTATGGCACGGCGCAAATCATTCACCAGTTCGGCATGCGCTGCCACGCTATGCTGCATGTCAGTATCGAAAAAGCATACCGCATTGCGCCCGGAACTCTTGGCCTGGTACATCGCCATATCGGCGTGTTGAAGCAAGGTATCCACCGTCTCTTCGTTGCCGTGATACAAGCTGATGCCGATACTGGGCGAGCTATGGTGCTCGTGCTCTTTAAGCTGGTAGGGGCGTGTCAATGCCTCGCGGATTTTTTCGGCAACCAGCCCGACCTTGCGCGATGCCTCGTCCCGGTCATCGCTGATTTCCTCGATCAGCACCACGAATTCGTCCCCGCCAAATCTTGCCACGGTATCCATTTCGCGCACGCAGGACTTGGTTCGGGCAGCCACTTCAACCAGCAGCAAATCCCCGTAATCATGCCCGAGCGTGTCGTTAAGCGCCTTGAACTTGTCCAGGTCGATGAACAATATCGCGCCGTAGTTATTGTGGCGCGCGGAAACAGGCAAGGCCGCGTGGAAGCGGTCGATAAACAAACGCCGGTTGGGCAATTTGGTCAGCGCATCGTAAAACGCCAGATTGCGGATATCCTCCTCGGCCTGCTTGCGCGCGGTGATGTCGCTGAAAATGGCGACATAGCGTGTGGTTTCCTGCCGTTCATTTTTTACCGCGGTCACCGTCATCCACTTCGGGTAAATCTGGCCGTTTTTGCGCTTGTCCCAAATCTCGCCCGACCATGCGCCGGTGTGGAGCAACTGTTGCCACATCTCGACGTAAAAAGCCTTGTCCTGCCGCCCGGAATTCATTATGCGCGGGTTCTTGCCCAACACCTCTTCCGGGCTATAACCGGTGATATCGGTAAACGCCTGATTGACGCGGATGATGTTCGCGCTGGCATCGGTGATCAGGATGGCCTCGTGTGTCTCGAAGGCCGCCGCCGCAACGCGCAACGTCTCCTCGATCTTCTTGCGCTGGGTGATGTCGCGGCTTGAAGCAAAAATGAAGCTCTCCCCTTCCAGTTCCACGCCGGAGGCGCTGATCTCGGCATTGATCAGCGCGCCATCCTTGCGGCGGTATAAGGTCTCGAACCTGGCGCTCTTGCCGACAAGTTCCCTGAATTTCGCCCGCAACTCCTCAACCGGCCATTGCGCATCCCAGTCGGCCACGTTAAGGCCGGACACCTCTTTTAGGGTATAGCCCAGCATGCGGCAGAAGGCATCGTTGGCCGACAATAGGTTGCCCTGCATGTCCATCACATGAATGCCATCCATGGAGGTCATCATCAGCGCCTGGTTGCGCCGCAGCAGCGATTCGGCCAACTGCCGGGCCAGTTCCAGTTCAATGGTGCGCTCCTTCACCCGATCTTCGAGGTGCGCCGACAGATCTTGCAGGCGCGCTTCATTTTCACGGGACACTTTCAGTAACGCGCTGAACCCCTCGGCCATTTCGTTGAAACTATCGCCCACCCGTCCGAGTTCGTCGCGTGCGCCGAGATTGACTCTTTCACTCAGATCGCCGCCGGCAAAGGCGTGCGCCGAACGGGCGAGCGACCTGATATTGAGGATAATGGCGCGGCAGATGCCGATCGAGAAATAGGCCACCATCAGAAACAGCAGAATGGCGATGCCGATGCTGAAGCGCAACGTATTTTCCGCCTTTGCGATACGCGCCTTGATGAGAGTTTCAGCCGTCGGCAGCAGCGCTTCGTATAGTTGCGTATAACCCCCGTCGATCGCCGCAGTGGCCGTCCCAAAAAAATCATCGGGGAGCGTAGCCAAATGACCGGTGAGAATGTCCGATGACACGAGGCCGGTAATCTGCTGCGCCGAACCGGTAATGCCTCCGTATGCTGCCGAGATTACACCCTGTAGCGCCGGGTTATGGCGGCCGGTCTTGTCGAGGTTGGTCTTGAGCATCCCGATCGCATCATCGAGTTCGGCAACCAGGATGTTCATTTCAATCTTCTGCTGTGCGGTGGCCTGTTTTTTGGCCAGAATACCGGTGCCGTATGCGCGTAACTGCCCAAGATGTTCAAGCGCCTGCGGCAGCTTGTTAACAATGGTGTCGATCAGGTAGAACGTGCCGAGTTCATGATCCAGAGTCAGCGCGTATTCATCGGCAACCATCCCCTCGAATGCCTGTATCTGGTTGATCAGATGGGTATGCGCGGCAAAATTCTCGGCCGCCGTCCAATTGAGGCCCTCTTTGCGCAAGCGCTCCCAGTCTGTCCTGATATGCTGCAAACCTTCGCCGGAAGTCATGCCGGGAAACGATCTGCCCCACATCTCGTCCAAGATTTCGGCCGCTTCCTTTTCCGTGCCGGCACGACTGTCCCGCATGGTCTCGTCGCCGCCGAGAAGCCCGGCCGAAAGCCCGCGGTGTTGCTGGAGAATCTGCACAGCTCGGGGGAAAGGCTTGATCAGTTCGAGGCCTTGCAGTTCGCGTTGCGAGAAGCTGATGACCCGATCAAGGCTGGCAAACAGGCTGTATGCCACCACCGCCATCGCGGCCAGCGACATCAACCCCAGCAGCACAAATTTCCTGGTGACATCCAGACGGCTCATCAGGGCTGCGGCAGGAGAAAAGAATGCCTGCATTAATTTATTGCCGCCGCTGCTGTCTGCCATCACCATATCCCTTAAAGTGGGCGGTATAACACAGCCATATTTTGCGCGCTGTGATTCTCTGACATGTTGCAGTCTAATGAAATCCAGGCAAATAAACCATGACGTACGTCAACCAACAGCGGGTTAAAACGAAAGCGTGCCACTCCGTAGAACGCACTCTATGCCTTTTGCATCACCCGCACCTCCGGCACGTTACTGATAGAACTACTAGCCATTCGACTAGGCGAGCCAACTACACTCGCCAAGTCGCTGGTTATGGCGCAGCCAGCCGATTGCGGGAGGAGGTGCGATGCGGGCGCTCCCGCACCAAAGGCTACGCCTCACCGTGTCGCGCCCGCACCGCAAAACACAAATCCTGCCATGCCTTGGCCTTTTCCATCGGGCTGCGCAACAGATAGGCCGGGTGATAGGTGACGACCAGCGGAATGCCGCAGTAGTCGTGCAATGTGCCACGCAACGAGCCCAGCGCCGCATCGCGCCCCAGCAACGCGGTGGCGGCGGTCTTGCCCAGCGCGACGATGAGCTTGGGTTTTATCAATTCGATCTGGCGTTGCAGGTACGGCAGGCATTGCGCGATTTCCTCGGCATCAGGATTGCGGTTGTTGGGCGGGCGGCATTTGACGATGTTGGTGATGTACACATTTTTCCCGCGCCTGAGTTTGATCGCCAGCAGCATGTTGTCGAGCAACTTGCCCGCCTGTCCGACGAACGGCTCGCCCTGCGCGTCCTCATCCGCGCCCGGCCCTTCGCCGACGAACAGCCACTCGGCCCGCTCGTCGCCCGCGCCGAACACCGTCTGCGTGCAACCGGCGCGCAGCTTGCAGGCGGTGCAGTCGCGCACCCGTTGTTTTAGTTCGGGCCAGCCGAGGTTGCTCAACTCCCCTCCCCCGCCGGCGGGAGTGAGGGGCTTTGAGCTTACATAGTCTACGTAGGATGGGTTGAGCACAGCGATACCCATCGCCGATTGTTGGGTATCGGCTTCGCCTCCACCCAACCTACCCGCTTCGGTCACGGCCATTGGCTCCTGCGCCGCAACCGGCGCAGGCGTGCCGCGCCGCTGCCACAGCGGATACAGGTTCAACTCGCGCAACACCGCTTCGTTTCTATCCATTTGACTCACCCATTATCGGAGACCGTAGGGCGGAAAAGCGTAGCGCCTTCCGCCATAATGCTTTCATCCGGCGGATAACGCCTGCGGCTCATCCGCCCTACGAAGGATCATCCATCAACTCACACGCCATCACCAGAGCATCCTCGCTGCCGTCCGCACTCCGATAATAGCCGTGCCGCACGCCGATTTCGCTGAAGCCCGCGCTGCGGTACAAGGCAATCGCGGCGACATTGGATCGGCGCACTTCGAGAAACACGCGGCGCAACTGTTTTGCATGCGCCAGGTTCAATATTTCCGACAATATCGCGCGCCCCAATCCTTTGCGCTGCTGCGCCGCCGCTACGCCGATATTGAGCAGTTCCGCCTCGTCCGCCGCCGGCATCAATATCGCATAGCCGCGAATCCCGCCGCTTTCCGCTTCATCCACGCGGCATAGATAACCGCTGTTCAGCGCATCGCTAAAATTGCCGCGCGTCCACGGAAAGCGTTGCACCGCCTGTTCGATGGCGAACACCGCATCTACATCCGCTTGGGTCATCGGACGCATTCGCGTTCCGAAATTTTAAGCGCCACCTTGTCGCGCAGGTATAGCGGCAAGGCTTCCGCCGCATCCTTGCCGAGACCCTGCAAAAATTGCGCCGCGCCAAGCGCGGCAATCGCGGCGGCCTGCGGTACGGCGACACCATCCGCACCCTGCAACTGTCCGGCGTACCGCTTGCCCAACACCTCGCCATGCATGGCAAAACCGCTGCCCGCGCCAAACCAGCCATCGCCCGGCAGCGGCGGCGCCTCTTCCGGTTTGCACAGGCGCGGCTCGCTCGCCGCAACCCAGGAATCATCACACTTTTCATACGCGGCATGGTAAATCTCGCCCATGCGCGCATCCAGCGCCGCGATGACTTTCTCTTTTCCCGAAGCCTCGGCCAGCGCTTGCAGGGTGCAGATGCCAGCCACCGGCAGACCCGCGCCGAACGCCAGTCCCTGCGCCGCGCCGCACGCGATGCGCACCCCGGTGAAAGAGCCAGGCCCCATGCCGAACGCGATGCCGTCCATAGCCTGTAGCTTGTAGCCTGTAGCTTGCAGCAGGTCGTCAACCATCGCGATCAGCATTTCGGAATGCTTCTGCACGGCCAGATCGCAGCGCTCGA
>CAYGIF010000089.1:0-8895 GCA_964349865.1 uncultured Gallionella sp.
CTACAAGGAACTGCGCGACATCATCGCGATCCTGGGCATGGACGAACTGGCGCCGGAAGACAAGCTGGCGGTCGCGCGCGCGCGCAAGATCCAGCGCTTCCTGTCGCAGCCTTTCCATGTGGCCGAAGTGTTTACCGGTGCGCCTGGCAAATACGTGACCCTGAAAGACACCATCAAGGGCTTCAAGGGCATCGTTAACGGTGATTACGACCATCTGCCGGAACAGGCGTTCTACATGGTGGGCGCCATCGAAGAAGCGATTGAAAAAGCCAAGACACTCCAATAAAGAGGGAAGCTCATGGCAATGACGGTACATGTTGATGTGGTTAGCGCGGAAGAATCCATTTATTCCGGCCTGGCAGAAATGGTGGTGGTTCCCGGTGAAATGGGCGAGCTCGGCATTTATCCGCGCCATACCGCGCTGATGACGCGCATCAAACCCGGCTCGGTCAGGATCAAACGGCCGGAGCCGGAGCAGGAAGTTCTCATCTATGTCTCGGGCGGTATGCTGGAAGTGCAGCCCGGCGTGGTGACCATCCTGGCCGACACCGCGATACGCGGCGCCGATCTGGATGAGGCGCGAGCCTTGGAGGCGAAACAGGCAGCGGAAGAGGCGATCAAGAATCGCGCTTCCGACATCGACTACGCCCAGGCGCAGGCCGAATTGGCGGAAGCCATAGCCCAGTTGCGCGCGATCCAGCAACTGCGCAAACAAGCCGGGCATTAAACTCAAACAATAAATACAAAAAAGCAGCCGAGGCTGCTTTTTTGTCGTGCTGAGGCAGAGCCTGCTTGCGTTCCGGACAGGAGGAATCAAAAAAAGATGGCAGAGGATATGCCAGAAAAAGTAGAATAGCCCGAAATGGCCTGTGGCATTGCCGCGATATATCAAGGAGATAAATTTTGGTTTTGTTTTATATGAGGCTGATCCGGGCGGTTTCATGAATAACAAACATGGCTTTCCCGGCACCCTTCCTGATTGTTGGTCATGCCGCAACATATAGAAAAACTTGCGGTCCTGTTTGCCGACATCTGCGGCAGCACCGCGCTCTACGATAAGCTGGGAGACAATCTGGCGCGCCGCCTGATAGCGCAGTGCGTCGCGACGATGATCGGTGAAATCTCCGCCTATCATGGCACGCTGGTCAAGACCATCGGCGATGAAGCCATGTGCACCTTCCCCAGCGCCGAAGCCGCCCTGCATGCCGCTTGCGCAATGCAGCGCGCGGTGGAAAGCGGCAGCTATGAAGGAAACCATCCGATGCATATCCGCATCGGTTTCAATTATGGCGAGGTAATCCGCGAGGCCGGCGATGTGTTTGGCGATACCGTCAACGTCGCCGCGCGCGTTGCCGCGATAACCAGGGCAAGCCAGATCATGACGACCCAGGCCGCGGTTAGCGCGTTGCCGCCCGAGCTGCGGGAGAAGACGCGCCAGATCATGCGCGCCGAGTTCAAGGGCAAGCAGGAGCAACTCGATATTTCCATCGTTATCTGGGAAATGGACGACATGCTGAGCACCCGCATCGGCACCCCCGCATTCCGCAAATCCCCGGACAATATCGACGAGATGTCCTTGCGTTACCGGGAAGAGGCGCTCAAAATTAACAAAGAACGCCGGAGTGTGGTTCTGGGGCGCGGAGACACCTGCGATATCATCGTGCAGAACGGCTTTGCGTCGCGCCAGCATATCCGCATCGAACTGCGTTTCGGCAAATTTGTCATTGCGGACCAGAGCACCAACGGTACCTATATCCGTTTCAGCGACGGGAATGTGGTGCGTCTCGCCCGCGAGGAAATGATCCTGCGGGGGTCAGGCTCCATCAGCCTGGGGCAGCCTTACTCCGAAAATCCCGGTGAGCTTGTCGAATTTTCGGTGACCTCCAACCATGCGCAGCGCCAGGTAGGGTAATAAGAATCTGCTGTTCTGGAAAATCATGCCAGGCTAGCGGTTTCTTGACCCGTTACGCGGGAAGGGCATCCAGCGCAACCTGCAATTGGGCGCACCATTTTTCCTGCGGGTCGAGTTTGGCAACCTGTTTCAGGCATTCGTCCGTCATCTGCATCAGGTCGCTGTTCCTGCCATTCTTCCGCATGGACATAACGGCCATATTGGCCAGGTTGATCATGATCCGCTTGTTGTTCGGAAGCATGATGCGCGCGTCGCCAAGCAGCCGGATCGCTTCATCCAGCTTGCCTTCCTTGGCCAGCGTCACCCCGAGGTCGTTGATCGCAATAACTTCCTGACGGGATTTGTTGACAAGTTCTTCGCCCTTGTCCGATATGCCGGCCTGGCTGTATAAGTCATTGACCTGCGCCAGCAGTCCGGTATTTTCGTGATTATTTTTGACAATGGTCTGTGCTATATTTTCGGCAGCATCCTTATTGCCGGTTGCCAGAAACAGTTGGGCAGCCTCGAGCATGACGCTGGCGGTGCGATGGCTATCATCCGTCTTGACCAGTTCGGCCACTTCCTTGGAGATTTTGGCTGCGTTGACCAAGTCGCCGGATTTCTTGTAAACCATCCCTTCCACCACCTTGGCGTGCAAACTGGTTTCGGCGCTTTCAAATTCCTTGTTGACATCTTTCAAAATCTGCAACGCCTCGGCGGGGTTGTCGTTTTCAGAACATATCTTGGCCAAGCCGAGGTAGGCAACCGGGGTTTTGTAAACGGATAATTCGCCCAGTTTGATGGTTCTGCGGAAAGCCTTTTCGGCGGTTTCCAGATCGCCCCGTTTGTGCGCAAGCTCCCCAAGGTTTTTCTGGCGAATGACCGAATTCGGCGACAGTTCCGTGCATCGCGTCAGCGCACGCTGCGCTTCATCCAGCTCGCCGGCCGTTTCGCAGCTTTTAGCGAGCCAGTCGTGCGCCTCCAGATAGGCCGGGTTCTCGCCGATGACTTCGCGGAATAATTGCTGCGCCCTCGCCAACTCGCCTTTGTAATAAGCAGTCTTGCCCAAGCCGGTCTTTGCCCAAGGAAGGTCGCGCTTGGACAGTATCTGCTCGAATTCAAGCTGGGCGCGGTCATATCTGCCCATGTCCAGCAGCGTGCCGGTCTTGATGCGCTGCAATTCAGTGGCGTTGGTCTTGCTCGAGGCAAGCGCCTTGTCGCAAAGAGCGATGGTGTGGCCATAATTCTTATCGCGCACCGCTTTTTCTATATCGACCAGCATTTCTTTCCTGGCGAGCGCTTTTTCCAGTCGGCTTTTCATCGTGGCCTCGTTGACCGGTTTGATGATGTAATCGTCCGGCATATACTCGGCTGCGCCAAAAACCAGATCGGCGGTTTTTTCGGCGGTGATGATAATCCAGGCCGTCGCAAGGCCGATCAAGCCGCGATGTTTTGCCTCTTCGAGGATATGCTGGCCGTTCTTGCCGCTGCCCAGGTTGTAGTCGCATATCACGACGTCGTATTTGTTTTTCTCCAGAAAAGCGATGGCCTCTTTTCCGTTGGTAACCGTGTCGATATTCTTGGTGCCGAACGTCTTGAGCATTTCGCGCAGCAACGTGCGCATGCCCGGGAAATCGTCAATAATCAAAAAAGATTTGCCGACAAACAGTGAGGTGGTATCTGATGGTATATACATAAGCTTGCCTCTTATGGAAGGCGCAGGATAAAACAGCTGCCGCCAAATTGACCGCCGTTCTCCAGGAATACGCCGCCGGTCTTGCCGCAGTTTTTGTGGAGTTTGGCGACCATGGACGAAAAATACAGCCCGAGCCCCGTGCTGCCGGAGGCGAAATTCACCCCCTTGTTGACAGCATCCCCGGCCTCAAGCACGCTATTCGGGTAACCGCTGCCGTTATCTTCGACCCGTATTACCAATTCTCCGCCCTCTTCTTTTACGGAAAGCCTCAACTTGTCTTTGGTGTAGTGCGTTGCATTGTTCAATGCATGGGAGATCACGCCGGAAATCAGCTCGTAGTCGAAATACCAACTCAACTCCTCATCGAAATCCACGTCCAGGGCGATGCCGGAATAGTCCAGCAGGGTTTTGTTTTGCTCGACAATTTCCCGGATAAAGTCGTTGATGGAATTCTCGGTCAGGTCAAACGGATAAAATTGGTTGCCGATCTTGTAAATCGCCAGCATCTGGATCAAATTATCATTGACCCGCTTGACCTCGTATAGCATCGGCGCTGCCTTTTCCCGAGTATCCGACCCAAGTTCGGGGATGTTGGTTTCCAGAAAATTGATCAGGATGCCGATGGAATTTTTCATGTCGTGTATTGCCGACGCGAGAAAAGCCGATATGTCGGGAGCCGTTTCTTTGTTTTTATCCATGATATGAATATCCGTGTTGTTGCGCCTTTTTTCCGATAAATGGCAAATGGATGGCAGGCAATGAGTTTAAAAATCCGCCGGCAGTATAGCGCGTTAAACCCGCCCTATCGGACAAGATAAATTTTATGCCGCTTGCTCATTTGGCGAGCTTTTTGGCGGACTCGCCCGGGTCGGCGTTCATGGCCTCAATGGCTTCCTTCAGCGACATCGCGGCGGCCTTGGGATCATTGTTGCCGATCATCAGTTCGCCGCTGACCGAGGATGAAGGGGCGCTTTCCCCGGTTTGCCGGGTCGGCGTGACATAAGGCCGCTGTTGCGGCGGCTCCTTATTAAGCACCTCGATTCGCGCCTGTAATTCAGCGTTCTCTTTCATGAGCGCCTCGACTTCAGTTTGAGGTTTTTCGGGTTCGGACTCTGGCCGGATGGTGCGGGAAGTAATGGAGGTGATGTCATGCCTGGTGCCCCATCGTTTTTGCCGCGGCTCGTAAGTCATCCAAAAGGTCATGGCGATATCGACCAGCAACAAAACCACTATGACGATTGAGCCGCCGATGACCAGCCATTTTCTGGAGCGCACCGGTTCGGTGGCTGATACCTCCTCCGGGGGCTCGCCCTCCGGCTCGGCTCCGGAACGGCCATGCGAATCTGCGTCCCGATCTTCGCTTGCGGCAGGCGCGGCTGATCCCTTGAACTCCCGGACAAAGGCGGCGAACCCGGCTTTAATCCTCATGAACAACCCGGGCTTCGCGGGCGTTTCCGGCGCAGGCGATTCGTCGTCCCGGCCAGCGCGATCTTCATCTTCCTCGGCTTCCGGTGCGGGCGCTTTCTTGAAGCGCCGGGCTAGGGCAATGAGCCGCAATTTCATCCGCACGGCCAGCCCCGGCTTGGCCGGCGCTTCCATATCGGGCTCTGCGGCCGCTGCGTCATCCGGTCTTCCCGAACCGACGGGCGCATCCGGAACCTGCTCCTCATCTGCGCAAAATGCCGGTGCTTTCCTGAAATGCACAGTCAAGGCTGTGAGCCGCAATTTCAACCGCGCGACCAACCCAAGCTTTGCCTGGTCGATTGCCTCCGGGTCGGATGGTTCCGTGCCATGCTCGGCGCCGCCCTGTTTTGCCGCAACGAAATCCAGCGATTCCCGAGGTTTTGGGTTCGCGGCAAGATTTTCCCGGGTATTTTCCGCTTCTGCTCCGGCGCCGGTTTTTTTCTTCCAGAACATCAGGTTCATAGGGTCTCCAGTTTACGCATCACCGGCTCATCGGCATGTGGTCGGCAGGTTGCGGTTTTTTCGTCCATTAACGCCAACACTTTACGGGCGCGATAGCGCAGCATATTGCGCCAATGGCTCACCGTCAAACCGATGCGAGCCAAATGCTACCGGATGATCCGTTTCACTTCCGGTATCCTGCGCAGGCTGCGCATGATGTTGGCGAGATGCAGTCGGTTATTCACTTCCAGCGTGAAGTGCAGCGCGGTATATTCGCCTTCGTTGGAGAAGTTGACGTTCTCGATGTTGGATTCCGCTTCGGCAATCGCGGCCGCCACCTTCGCCAGCACGCCGCGCTGGTTGGCGACCACCAGTTTGAGGCCGACATCGAAGGGGCGGTGGATATCCTTGCCCCACACCACATCCAGCCATTGTTCGCCGCCGCGTCCCTTGTGCAATGCCTGGCAGTCGCGGGTGTGCACCGTCAAGCCCTGGCCGCTCTTGAGCACGCCGATGATCGGGTCGCCCGGAACCGGATGGCAGCACTTGGCGAACTGCACCGCCATGCCTTCCGTGCCCTGTATCGTGATAGCCGAGCTGGCTGCCGCTTCATTCGGCAGGGTTTCGCCGATGCAGGCAAGTTGCCGCGCCACCACCATGTTGAGGCGGCGGCCCAGGCCGATGTCGGCCAGAATTTCCTGGCGCGTTTTTATGCCGGCATCCTTGAGCAGCTTGCTCCAGTGCGTTTCGTCCATGTCTTGCGGCTTGACACCCAGCGTATGCAGCGCCTGGTTGAGCAGGCGTTCGCCGAATTGCGCGGATTCGCCGGACTGCATGGTCTTGAGGAAGTGGCGGATGTGGCTGCGTGCCTTGCTGGTGGTCACATATCCCAACCAGGCCGGATTCGGTTTGGCCTGTGGCGCGGTGACGATTTCCACGCGGTCGCCGTTCCTGAGTTCGGTGCGCAGCGGCACCAGTTCATGGTTGACCTTGACGGCGATGCAGTGGTTGCCGATGTCGGTATGCACGCTGTAAGCGAAGTCCACCGCAGTCGCGCCGCGCGGCAGCGAGAGGATTTTGCCTTTCGGCGTGAACACATACACCTCGTCGGGGAACAGGTCTACCTTGAGGTGCTCCAGGAATTCCGAGGAATCGCTGCTCTGGCTCAGGCTCTCAAGCAGGTCCTGCAACCATTGGTGGGTCTGCTTGTGCAGGTTTTTGATTGAAACATGGCCGCTCTTGTACAGCCAGTGCGAGGCCACGCCGGCATCGGCGATCTTGTGCATCTCGTGGGTGCGGATCTGGATTTCGATAGGCGTGCCGAACGGACCGAACAGCGTTGTATGCAGCGACTGGTAACCGTTGACCTTGGGGATGGAGATGTAATCCTTGAACTTGCCGGGAATCGGCTTATACAAGCCGTGCAGCGCGCCCAGCGCCACATAGCAGGCAGCGAAATCGTTGACCAGCACGCGGAAACCGTAGATATCCAGCACCTCGGCAAAGGCCAGCGACTTGCTCTGCATCTTTTTGTAGATGCTGTAGATGTTTTTTTCCCTGCCGGTCACATCGGCCTGGATGTTGAACTCGGCCAGCCGCTGCCGTATCGCATCGAGGATCTTGTTGACCACTTCGCGGCGGTTGCCGCGCGCCACCTTGAGCGCCTTGGCCAGTACCGCGTAGCGGTTCGGGTGGAGGTATTTGAAGCTTAAATCCTGCAACTCGCGGTAAATGTCGTTCAGGCCGAGGCGGTTGGCGATCGGCGCGTAGATTTCCATGGTCTCGCGGGCGATGCGCTCGCATTTGTCGTGCGGCATGGATCCCAGCGTGCGCATGTTGTGCAGGCGGTCGGCCAGCTTGATGAGAATGACGCGCACGTCGCGCGCCATCGCCAGCAGCATCTTGCGGAAATTTTCCGCCTCCGCATCTTCGCGGGTCTCGAACTGGATCCGGTCCAGCTTGCTCAGCCCATCGACCAGTTCCGCGACCGGCTTGCCGAATTTTACGGCGACTTGTTCGGCGGTGATCTCGGTGTCTTCCACCACATCGTGCAGCAACGCGGCGATGATCGCCTGGGCGTCGAGATGCAATGTGGTGAGGATGCGCGCGACGGCAATCGGATGGGAAATATACGGATCGCCGGACTGGCGCTTCTGGCCCTGGTGCGCGGCCTGGCTGAACTCGATCGCCTCGCGGACGTAGCCGACGTCCTGCGGTTTAAGGTAGGCGGAGACTTCCCCGATAAGCAGATCTGTGTCGGCCATGAAGAGAGCCTATTTCAGCAGGTTTCATGCCCCGCGCCGCAATGCGCCCGCAGGCAAGCGGCCCTTTGGGTTGGGTCTGGGCGCAGCGTCTGCGGCGTTGCAGCGCTTGCCAATGGAGCCACCATTGGCTGCGCGCTGCGCCTTGCATCCATCCACGCCCAGGCCCAACGCGGGGCATGAAACCTGCTGAAATAGGCTCTAATCACGGGGTTACGCCTGGCCGCGGTTGAGGATTTCCTTGCCCACCTTGCCTTCGCTGATTTCACGCAGCGCGACGACGGTGGGTTTGTCATTGCTCTCTTCGACCAGGTGGTTTGCACCGTTGGCCAGTTGGCGCGCGCGGTAGGCGGCAGCCAGCGTCAGTTCAAAGCGGTTCGGGATTTGTGCGAGACATTCTTCGACGGTGATGCGTGCCATGATTTACTCCGGATTCTGTAACTGGTTGATTAATGCCTGATGACGCGCCAATTGCGTTGCGCATCTCAGCCTGGCGGAAAGCGCCACGGCATTGAGTTCGCGCAATGCTTCATTCAGGATGTCATTGATAATAACATAATCGAATTCGGCGACATGGGCGACATCCTCGCGCACCGCCGCCATGCGCCTGGCGATGACCTCGTCATTGTCCTTGCCGCGCCCTTTCAGGCGTTGTTCCAGCGCCTCCATGGAAGGCGGCAGGATGAAAATGCTGATGCATTCGGGAAACAGCCGGCGCACTTGCGCAGCGCCCTGCCAGTCGATTTCCAGCAGGATGTCGCGCCCCTTGGCGTTTTCCTGGCTGATCCAGGTTTGCGAGGTGCCGTACAGGTTGCCGTAAACTTCCGCGCTTTCCAGGAACTCGCCGCGCTCCGCCATTCCGGCAAAAGTCTCGCGGCTGACAAAATGATAATCCTTGCCGTCGCGCTCCCCGGGGCGCGGATTGCGCGTGGTGTAGGAAATCGACAAATCGATCTGCGGATTGATGTTCAGCAGGGCATGCACCAGGCTGGTCTTGCCCGCGCCGGAAGGCGCGCTGACGACGAACAGGTTTCCCGACATAATTTACTCCAAATTCTGGATCTGTTCGCGCATCTGCTCGATGAGTATCTTCATCTCCATCGCGCTGCGCGACACTTCCGCATCCACCGATTTCGAGCCGA
>CAYGIF010000090.1:0-8635 GCA_964349865.1 uncultured Gallionella sp.
CTGCCGATCAAAAAGGCCATATCTGGTTTGTCGAATCCAATGCCAATAAAATTGGGGAATTTAATCCAGAGCTGGAGGTATTTCATGAACATGAAGTGCTTACTCAATTTGCGAACCTGGGGAAGCTCTCCATTGATAAGCACGGAAGAGTATGGTTTGTGGAAGTGACGGCAAACAGGATCGGGGTGTTTTCCCCCGAACAGAAACGGTTTGACGAAGTCATCATCCCCACCCCAAGCAGCTCGCCTGTCGCGCTTGTGAACGATGACAACGGGAATGTCTGGTTTTTAGAATACAAAGGGAACAAAATTGGTGTGTTTAATCCTGAGACGGCGATATTTCATGAATACGACATTCCCAGCTTCGGCAGTTTGCCGGCAAACATTGCGATAGATCGCAAGCGATCCCTGCTCTGGTTCACTCAAAGCGCCACTGAGGCAAAGAAGCTGGGGATGATTTCCATCAACGAAGCGCTGGCAGAAAGCAACAAGCAAAATAATATCCCGCCACCTGCCGCTGTGGAAAAAACCTCCAATGAGGGCATGTTCAAATGGATCGCTTCACTCGTGGTGATCATAGGCATCGCAACGCTGGGTGTATGGTTAGCCAGAAGATCTCGCAAAGGCGGACATTCATAAACCAAACCCTTGCTGGCTATTTGACACACAAGTTTTCCGTAAATTAAAGACATCAACTCCACTTGATGAAACTTTCTGGTTTTGGCGTACCGTGCCTTTCACCCTATTTCAGACAAGGATAATGCAGTGAAAAAAGCATCTATTTTCTGGATAATTCTCGGCGGCTTCCTATGCTCCCCATCATGGGGCGCCGAGGCCTTCAAGTCCTTCAAAATACCCACTGAATTTACCCTGCCAACAAGGATTGCTATCGACAAAACAGGCGCCGTTTGGTATATCGAGTCGAATTTTCATAAAATTGGGCGGTTTCAGCCTGCTAAGGGTGTTTTTTCCGAGCACAATATCCCCACGCCAAAAAGCGCTCCTTCGGATATAACGATCAGCAATAGCGGCAAGCTATGGCTTACCGAGTCGGATTCAAACCAGATCGGGGTTCTCGATCCTGTCTCGCTGGCATTCAAGGAATACGATATTCCCACGATAGCGAGCCACCCCGGAAGGATTGCTTCTGATCTCAGCGGGAACATCTGGTTTACCGAATTTTATGGCAATAAAGTCGGCATGTTCGATCCTCGGAAAGAGGTATTCCGGGAGTACCCGGTCCCCACCCCAGGCAGCCGTCCGTCGGGTATTGTCGTGGATAAGAAGGGCGTAGTGTGGTTCCTGGAAACCGAGGGTAACAAGCTGGCCCGGTTAAACCCCAAGGATGGTGCGATTCAAGAGTTCGAATTGCCGAAAGCCCATGAGTCCCCGAGGGATCTTGCCATAGACAGGTCGGGGGCGCTCTGGTTTGGTGGCCACATAGGGCGCAACTTGATGACATTCAACCCAGTGACGAAAAAATTCAAATCCTTTCTCATGCCCAGTGGCGGTGCAATTGAAAGCCTGACCGCAGGGATTGACGGAAAAATATATTGCACCCTTCTGACGAGCAGCAAGATAGCCGTGTTCAACCCGGCAACCGGCGCGTTCTTGGAACTCGATGTGGGCGTCGGCAAGAGCAAACCTAATGGCGTTGACGCTGATTCAAAAGGGGATATTTGGTTCGCCGATACGGATAAGAATGCCCTGGTCAAGCTGGATGCGGGTATGGTGTCAAAACTGTGGATAAAATAAAGCCGGCAGGGTACTGGGAATTGATCGGTGCCTTGTCATCAAAGGTGGGTGGAATATGAAAAAATACTTATGGGCGGCTGGTCTATTCATTATTGTAATTGTTGCGGCAATTGCCGCAGTGGCCATTCCCAACCCGCTAGGTGCGCAGATACTGGCAGAAGCCAAGTACCGGGGCCATCTCCCCTATACCCCTGACGAGGCCGTTACCCTTGCCTATACCCGATGCACTGCCTGTCATTCTGCAGAAAAGATGCTCAAATACTGCTCCCGATGCGGCCCCCCCTTCATTGTCGTTTCCCATTCCATGAAAAAATATACGGAATTGATGAACCAGAAAGGCGGAAACTTTAAGCCGTTTTCTGATGCGGAGACAATTGCAATTACGCAGGTTTGGAACGGCTTGGTCGGCAATTGGGAGCCTGATTGGGGCTCGAAGGGCATCAAGAAGCTCCTGCAAGGCGATCAGGCGCTGATTCGTTTGGCTGAAACGCCAATAGAGAAAAGACCCATAGAGATGGCGCTGAAGAATAAGCAAGCACCGGGTTCCCATAAAGAGGATAGAAAAATCGTTCCCTGATCACGCCCTCAATACTTCCGCCCCACTCATTATTTGTCTTTGTATTTACACTTACAGATGCTGTTCCTGACATATCGAACAATTTGTTTTATCTCTGCATCGGTAAAGGTTTCCTTCCAGCTCGGCATTGATTCGGATAGCCCCACCGCAACTCCGCCGGATTTGATAACCTTGAAAAGGAACTCATCTGTTCGAGTTGACAGCAGTTCGGCATCGCTCAAATTACGTGCTTTTAACCCTTCCCCGAGAGTATCCGCAAGAGGGCCATCACCTTTCCCGGCCAGCCCGTGGCAAGGAGAACAATTCCCGATGTAGTTATCCTTGTCTGCTTCTCCGGTGTATGTTCCAGTATTATCAGGGTCAAGCTCTATGTGAGAGCGATTTCTTTCTTTCGGCAGCGGTTCTTTTGCAAATCCCGCCTCGGCAAAAATCAACATGCTCAAACCTAGCACGATGGAAATCGCTCCCACACGATATCTTTTCATAATGCACTCCCGTTTTCTGGCGATAAAAAGCGGCTGGTTTTCCTGGCGTTTATCGAGAAATTTCACTCGATGGCAGGATTCATTGAATCAAGGGAGTGTATAGCCTTCCCGCCTGATTTCTCAGCTTCTTCGCGCCGCTTCCGTTCGACAGATGGCCATCGCTGCGCGCCCAGGATATGGACCGCCACAGCATGTCCACGGGCTAGGCGGTCGCGGACTGACACTCCTCCCCTGTAGCTGGCCTCCAGGTGGAGTCCGGGAATATGTTGCAAGCGGGAAGTGATGTCCTGCATCCGCGCCTGGTAAGCGCCGTGATACAGCGGTAGCGCCTCCTGATGCCTGTCGATACGCACCATCTCCGGATCGGCTTTTAAATCTATTAGCGGGCGCAAGGTTCTGAGCGCCTCATCCACGAGACGCTCGTCATCCCAGTCCGCCACCTGAGGTGCTCGTGCGCCGCCAAGATATGATGTCAGCAGGACTTTTCCAGGCGGCGCACGATCCGGAAACAGGGTGCTCATCCACATGTTACCCGTCAGTATTGCGCTCCCCCCCCTCGGCGCCAGGAATCCTGTGCCATCAAGCGGGTGGCCCACGGCGTCGCGAGATAATCCTGCATGCACAACAGCCAAGCGTGCATAGCTGATCCCGCGCAGCAACTCCGCCAGTTCTTTGTCCGATGAAGCGACCAGTGCAGCAGCCGCAGGTGCGGGTGTCGCCACGATCACATGGCGCGCGGACACGGTGCGCTGTCCGCGCGGCGTTGCCGCCGCGACCTGCCAACCATCCGCTTCGCGAACCATCTCTTCAGCGGAATGGCCGGTGCGCATGTTGATCCCGGGGAATTTGGCCAGTGCCTCTACCAGCGTACCCATGCCGCCACGGAAAGAAAAGGTTTCGGTAGAGCAGGCCGTGCGCCGGCGCAATACACGGTTAACCAGGATCCCGGCTCCGATGCTGCCATAGCGCCGCTCCAGTTCGGCAAGGCGCGGCATGACGGCGGCGGCGCTGGCCTGCTCCGCATCCGCCGCCAGCGTCCCGGCAATGAAGGGCTCCATGGCCTTTTCCAGTATTTCATGGCCTAACCGGCGGGTGATAAATTCGCTGACCGACTCGTCAGCCCGCCCACTGGAAAAGATAAAGGGTTCGGCCAGCAGGCGCAATTTGCCGCGCAGGCTCCACAAGGGCGACGCCACCATGGCACCCAGGCGCATGGGCAACGCCTTCAGGCGACCCTGATGCAACAGGTAACGCCGTGCCTCGGCGGCAGGCAATCGGGCCGTCTTTGCCGGTTCCAGCCCGGCCTCGCGCACCAGTTCCGCTACTTCGGGGCGGAAATTCAATACCATGGACGCGGCCCGTTCGGTGAGATAACCGTCCTGCCTCGTGCTCATGATCTTGCCGCCCGGCTGCTTGTTTGCCTCCCATACTTCGACGGACAGGCCGCTGCGCGCCAGCCACCAGGCAGAAGCCAGCCCCGAGATGCCACCGCCGATAATGAGTACATCAATTTTATCCATCGCTATGCCGCTGGCTTCTGTTTTATTCAATTGGCTAAATTTTACTTGTTTGCCTTGAGTTGCGCCTTCATTTTCTCGAGCAGATCCTGACCCAGCAAATCGCCGGGATTTCCCCGCGCCGCAACGAAATTTTTGATGGTATCGAAACGTTTGTCGGCTTCTGGATTATCCTTGAGGCGCGGTACGCGATCACGCGCGATCTCATAGGCATCGAAGCTCAATTCCTGCATCCCGAACCCCTTCATGCGTTGCACCGCGCGCATCATGGCGTTGTTGCGAAAGCGTGTCAGGTCGCTGGAAGTGATGCGCGCCAGACCTTCCTTGCGCGCATTGAATTCGGCGGCCTTCTTGATGCCTGCCCGGTTGAAATCAGGAGCTGACAACACGCGCGCAAGCGCATCTTCGTCCCATTCCACGCCGCCGGTCAACTGGGCGATGGCTGCCTCGGCATCGGCGCGCTCCACGGTTGTGGCGCGCCGTTTCCCGGTAAAGTTTTCTGCGGCGCTTTCCAGCGCGGGCGCGACGAACATGCGCACCTGAGGCGCTTTACCGGCAAGAAACTCGGTAAGCAACTGGTCCGATTCCTCAGTCCATGAAAAGCTGCGGCCGGGCTGCTGTTCCGATTCCAGCCTGTCCAATAGCTTGATGTTGACCTCCAGTCTGCCCTCGGAACGTGCAACATCCTCGGCAATCGCGCGCACGCCTTCCTGTAAAAAGGATGGCAGGGATGTGAGGCGTTCCCTGGCCTGCTCACTCCATGGCAGAGTGTCGCCGGGAGTTTGTCCTGCCGCCTGTTGGGTTGCTTCCCCAGCTCCATCAGGTTGCGCCCCCGGACGGGGCGGCCCACCGCTTCCGAAGCGTTTTGCAGACAGGATAGCCAGATGTTCTTCCGTCACCAGATGCAGGCCCAGTTCATGCACATAACTTTCGGCGCGGCTCCTGACCATTTTGCGCAGGAAGGATGGAACCCGCGACAGGCGTTTCTCCGCCTCCTCGCTCCAGGCGAGTTTCTTTGGCTGCTCAACCAATGGTTCGATGACAGCAGACCCATCGGGCGCATGGACGCACCAAGGGTCGGTATCCATCAGGCTGTCGCCCATCGCGAGAGGCCGCGCCCGGCAGCCGCCGCACAATTTCCGGAACTCGCAGCTGCCGCATTTACCTTGCAGCCTGGGATTGCGCAGGGATTTAAAGGTGGGCGATTGATCCCAGATGTCCCAGAATTTTTTGTCGCGGATACTGCCTTCTTCCTTGGGAATATAAGGGCAGGCCGTCACAGCTCCTTCCGGTGTGATGCGGCAATAATGGATGCCCGCTAGGCAGCCGCCGCCCTCGTAGCCGGCAGCCCGGGTGAGCGTCGATCCGGGGTCGCGCTGATAGGCGATGCGCTTGTAATGGGGCGCACAGCGGGCGCGGATCAGCAGGTCACGGCTTTGCTCCTGGGCTGCCACCAGTTGGTTAAGCACCCGCTCATAGGTGATGGGACTGATGTCCGACATTGATTCGCCGCGACCGGTGCATACCAGAAAAAACACGTTCAGCACCCGTGCGCCCGAGGCACGGGCAAAGTCGATCATGGGCGGGACTTCGTCGGCATTGGATTCGGTGACGGAAAAATGGATCTGGAAAGATAAATCATGGCGCTTGCAAGCCTCGATGCCCTGCATGGTTTTCTCCCACGCGCCGGGAAGCCCCCGGAAGGCATCATGTTTTTCGGGATCGAGAGAATCGACGCTGATGCCGGCGCCCATTACACCGGCGGCCTTCAGCGATTGCACGCGTTTATCGGTGAGCGCCACTCCGTTTGTCCCGACCACCATGGCAAGGCCGCGTTCGGTGCCATGGGCCACCAGTTCTTCCAGATCGCCGCGCATCAGCGGCTCGCCGCCAGTGAGTACGACCATGGTTTCAGTGCTGCGGCCCGCGATATCATCCAGCAAACCGCGCACCTCTTCCGTGGCGAGCTCATTCTCACCCCCATACTTCATAGTTTCTGCGTCCATGTAGCAATGGGTGCAGGCGAGGTTGCAACGTTTTGTCAGGTTAATGGCGAGCAAAAATAAATTGTTTGCATCGGCATTGCCGGTGTATGGCATATCCATTGTCTTTTTTATTCCAATTCTGTTTCAAAGGTCAAATAAACAAAAGGGGCGGGATGTCTCGCACCATGGTTTATTCATGTATCTGATGAAGGGCGCGATAGATCACGCCCCGGCAGCATTTTACTATTGATTGGAAAATGGAATTACTTGCTTTTGGAGCGTTCGGCCAGCCGCTCTTCCAGATAATGAATGCTGGTGGCGCCGCGCATGAAGGCGGCGTCCTGCAACAACTCGCGATGCAGCGCAATATTGGTGTCGATGCCTTCCACCCACATCTCGGACAAGGCGGTGCGCATCCGCGCCATGGCCTGATCGCGCGTGTCGCCGTAGGCAATGATCTTGCCGATCATCGAGTCGTAATGCGGCGGCACGAAATAGTTGTTGTAGGCATGCGAATCCACGCGGATGCCGGGGCCGCCCGGGGCGTGCCAGGAGGTGATGCGCCCCGGCGAAGGGGTGAATTTGTACGGGTGTTCGGCGTTGATGCGGCATTCGATGGCATGCCCCCTGAACTGGATGTCGCGCTGCTTGAACGGCAGTTTTTCCCCGGCGGCGATGCGGATCTGCTGCTGCACGATGTCGATGCTGGTAATCATCTCGGTGACGGGATGCTCCACCTGGATGCGGGTGTTCATCTCGATGAAGAAGAATTCGCCGTTCTCATACAGGAATTCAAACGTCCCCGCGCCGCGGTAGCCGATTTTGCGGCAGGCTTCGGCGCAGCGCTCGCCGATCTTGTTGCGCAGGCGCAGATTGAGCGACGGGGCGGGCGCTTCCTCGATAATCTTCTGATGGCGGCGCTGCATCGAACAGTCGCGCTCGCCCAGATAAACCGCGTTGCCGTGCTGGTCGGCCAGCACCTGGAATTCGATATGGCGCGGGTTCTCCAGGAATTTTTCCATGTACACCATCGGGTTGTTGAAGGCGGCCTGCGCTTCGGTTTTGGTCATCGTCACCGCGTTGAGCAGCGCCGCCTCGGTATGTACCACGCGCATGCCGCGCCCGCCGCCGCCGCCGGATGCCTTGATGATGACCGGGTAGCCGATGCTGCGCGCGGTCTTGATGATCTCGGCCGGGTTGTCCGGTAACGCGCCGTCCACGCCCGGGACGCACGGCACACCGGCCTTTTTCATCGCGATCTTGGCGCTGACTTTGTCGCCCATCATGCGGATGGTTTCGGCGCGCGGGCCGATGAACACGAAGCCGCATTTTTCGACGCGCTCGGAAAAGTCGGCGTTTTCCGACAGGAAGCCGTAGCCGGGATGGATGGCCTGCGCATCGGTGACTTCCGCCGCGCTGATGATGGCGGGGATGTTCAGGTAGCTCAGATTGGAAGGCGCCGGGCCGATGCACACCGATTCGTCGGCCAGCTTCACATACTTGGCGTCGGCATCCGCTTCGGAATGCACCACCACGGTTTTGATGCCCAGTTCGCGGCAGGCGCGCTGGATGCGCAACGCTATTTCACCGCGATTCGCGATCAATATCTTTTCAAACATTCGAATGCTCCGAACTTGGGTTTAGCTAGCAGGACGGATGAGCCGCAGGCGTTATCCGCCCTACGAATTGCCGGATTACGATTAACCGATCACGAACAACGGTTGGCCGAACTCCACCGGCTGGCCGTTCTCCACCAGAATAGCCTTGATGACCCCGGCCTGGTCGGCGTCGATTTCGTTCAGCAGCTTCATCGCCTCGATGATGCACAGAGTGTCGCCGCTGTTCACGGATTGACCGACATCGACAAATGCCTTGGAACCGGGCGAGGCGGAGCGGTAGAAAGTGCCGACCATCGGCGATTTCACCACATGGCCTTCGGGTGCGGCGGGTTTGGCGGGTTCCGCTGCCGGCGCAGCGGGCGCTGGCGCGGCAGGTGCGGCAACGGGTTGAGGAGCGGGTGCATAAGCCTGCTGCGGGGCGGCGACCACGGTGCGCGTGATACGCACGCGTTCTTCGCCTTCGCTGATTTCCAGTTCGGCAATGCCGGAACCTTCCACCAAGTCGATCAGTGTCTTTAGTTTACGTAAATCCATGACGCCCTCCTTGAGATTCTAGTTTTTGTTGTTTAATGCGTATTGCACTGCGTATTCATAACCCGCCGCACCCAGGCCGCTGATCACGCCGACTGCAAGGTCGGAAAAGAACGATTCCTTGCGGAACGCCTCGCGCGCGAACACGTTGGAAAGATGCACTTCGA
>CAYGIF010000091.1:0-8581 GCA_964349865.1 uncultured Gallionella sp.
TGCCGCTGCCGACGTCGCCGAGCAGCAGGCGCTGCATCGGGTGCGGGCGCGCGAGGTTGCGGCTGATTTCGCCGTACACCTTTTGTTGCGCGTTGGTCAGCGCGAACGGCAAATCTTTTATCAACCGCGCAGCGAGCCGGTGCTGCGGTGCAAGTTTGGGCGCTGTGCGCTTGCCGCGTTCGCGGTGATGTACGCGCATCGACAGTTGCTGCGCCAGCAGCTCGTCGAACTTGATGCGCCGCCACGCCGCATGGTGGCGCTGTTCCAGGCTGGCTGCCGAAACGTCCGGTGGCGGGTTGTGCAGCAAGCGGACGCTGTCGGCAAAGCTCGCCAGATGCAGCTTCTGCAGCAGCGCGTCCGGCAGCGTATCGGCCAGCGGCAGCGTATCCAGCGCGTTGGCGATCAGCTTGCGCAACACGGCCTGCGACAGCCCGGCAGTGGTCGGGTAAACCGGCGTGAGGCTTTGTTGCAGCGGCGTATCGTCATCCACCGCGCGGCACTTCGGGTGCACCATCTCCAGCCCGTAGTAGCCCATGCGCGCCTCGCCGACGGCGCGTATCTGCCTGCCTTCCGCAAGCTGCTTCTGCTGGCTGGGGTAAAAATTCAGGAAGCGCAAATACAGTTCGCCGCCGTTGTCCCGCAAGCGGCAAACCAGTGTGCGGCGCGGGCGGAAAGCCACTTCGCTGTGCGTGATGACGCCCTGCACCTGCGCGTTCATGCCGGGCTGCACCGTGGCGATCGGCGCAAGATGGGTTTCATCCTCATAGCGCAACGGCAGATGCAGCAGCAGGTCGGCCCGATGATGGATGCCGAGTTTGGCGAGCTTGCTTAGTGTGGCAGGCGGAATTTTGGTCGGTTGCACGGCCTGGCGATGCGCCTAATCCTGGACGACCAGCACGCCATCCATTTCCACCAAAGCGGCGCGCGGCAACGCCGCCACGCCCACTGCGGCGCGCGCCGGATACGGCGGGCGGAAATATTCCGCCATGATTTCGTTGACCTTGGCGAAGTGTGCGAGGTCGGTGAGATACACGTTCAGCTTGACCAGATCGTCGAAACTGCTGTCGGCGGCAATGGCCACCGCGCGCAGGTTCCGGAACACGCGATGAACCTGCGCCTCGATGCCCTCCACCATCTGCATCGTGGTCGGATCGAGGCCGATCTGCCCGGACAGGTATACCGTGTCGCCGACGCGGATGGCCTGCGAATAGGTGCCGATCGCCGCCGGCGCGTCGGGGGTCTGGATGAATTGCCTGTTTGCCATGATTTGCTCCGTCGAAAACCAAAATGCGATTATAGCCGTTCAGGTAATAACGGTAGGGCATTCCCGCCCGGTGCGTTGCCTGAGTTCGGAAATCTGCAACGCGATGCCGATCAGTTCCGCAAGCGCCTGCTGCGCATCGAGGTGATGTCTGGCAACGTCCGGTTCATACGATTCCAGGTAGATGCGCAGCGTCGCGCCCTCGGTGCCGGTGCCGGACAGGCGGAACACGATGCGCGAGCCACAGGTGAAGCCGATGCGCACGCCCTGCCCGGTGCTGACGCTGCCGTCGACCGGATCGGTGTAGCTGAAGTCGTCGCAGAACAGCACCTTGCAAGTGCCGAATTGCGCACCCTGCAAATCACCAAAACTGTCGTGCAGCAGCTTCATCACGCCGTTGGCCGCGTCAACGGGGATGCCTTCATAGTCGTGGCGCGAATAGACGTTGCGCCCGAAGCGCGCCCAGTGTTCGCGCACGACAGTTTCCACGGATTGCCCGCGCGCCGCGAGGATGTTCAGCCAGAACAGCACCGCCCACAACCCGTCCTTCTCGCGGATGTGATCCGAGCCGGTGCCGAAACTTTCTTCGCCGCATAACGTCACCTTGCCCGCATCCATCAGGTTGCCGAAAAATTTCCAGCCAGTCGGCGTTTCATAGCAGGGGATGTCGAGCGCTGCGGCCACGCGATCCGCCGCCGCGCTGGTCGGCATCGAGCGCGCGATGCCCGCCAGGCCTTGCTTGTAGCCCGGCACCAGATGCGCGTTGGCGGCGAGGATGGCGAGGCTGTCGGAAGGCGTGACGAAGAAATGCTTGCCGAGGATCATGTTGCGGTCGCCGTCGCCGTCCGAGGCCGCGCCGAAATCCGGCGCGTTGCCGCCATACAGAATATCGACCAGTTCATGCGCGTAAGTGAGGTTCGGGTCGGGATGGCCGCCGCCGAAATCTTCCAGCGGTTCGGCGTTGATCACGCTGTCCGGCGACGCGCCCAGACGATTGACAAAAATCTCGCGCGCATAAGGCCCGGTGACGGCGTGCATGGCATCGAACCTGATGCGGAAGCCTCCCGAAAGCAATGTGCGGATCGCGCCAAAATCGAACAGCGCTTCCATCAGTTCCGCATAGTCACCGACCGGATCGATCACCGACACCGCCATGTCGCCGAGCCTGCTGTCGCCTAGGGTATCCAAGTCTACATCGGGCACATCGGCGATGCGGTACTGCGCGATTTTCCTGCTCGCGGCATAAATCGCTTC
Source organism: uncultured Gallionella sp. (assembly GCA_964349865.1). GTDB lineage: Bacteria > Pseudomonadota > Gammaproteobacteria > Burkholderiales > Gallionellaceae > Gallionella. The sequence continues at coordinate 2,516 of CAYGIF010000091.1, forward strand.
GGTGATTTTTTCCGGCGCCGGGCCGCCGTTGGCGGTGTTGTATTTGATGCCGAAATCGCCGTCCGGCCCACCTGGGTTGTGGCTGGCGGACAGGATGATGCCGCCGTAAGTCTGGTATTTGCGGATCACGCAGGAGGCCGCCGGCGTGGAAAGGATGCCGCCCTTGCCGACCAGCACGCGCCCGAAACCGTTGGCGGCCGCCATCCTGAGAATGACCTGGATCGCCTCGCGGTTGTAATGGCGGCCGTCGCCGCCCAGCGCCAGGGTCGACCCCTTGGGCGCGGCGATGGTGTCGAAAATAGACTGGACGAAATTTTCCAGATAATGCGGCTGCCGGAAAGCCTGCACGCGCTTGCGCAGACCGGAGGTGCCGGGTTTCTGATCGGCGAAGGGTGTGGTAGCGACCATACGGACTTGCATTGTCTTCCTCCCGTTTGCTGCGTTTCCTTCCGGCATCTTACCACCGGAACGCCCCGGCATTACTGGCGTAACGGCGCAACTTGCCCGGCTGCTTCCCCCAAAGCCCCCGATTCCTGCAATAATCGCGGACATGAATGAATTTGATGAGAGGGCGCACAGCATGATGAGCCAGGACGATTTGAAGCGCGCGGTCGCGCAGGCCGCGATTGCATATGTGCCGTTCGACAGCATCGTCGGTGTGGGCACCGGTTCGACCGCCAATTTTTTCATCGATGAATTGGCCAAAATCAAGCATAAGATACGCGGCGCGGTCGCCAGCTCCGAGGCTTCGGCGCAGCGTTTGCGCGGGCATGGCATCGAGGTGCTGCCGCTGAACGACGCGGGCGACCTGCCGCTGTATGTGGACGGCGCGGACGAAATCACCCGCCACCTGCACATGATCAAGGGCGGCGGCGGCGCGTTGACGCGCGAGAAGATCGTCGCGGCGGCGAGCCGGAAATTCGTCTGCGTATGCGATGCCGGCAAGCTGGTGGATGTGCTCGGCAAGTTCCCGCTGCCCATCGAGGTGATTCCGATGGCGCGCAGTTCCGTGGCGCGCCAACTGGTCGCCTTGGGCGGGCAGCCGAAGTTGCGCGAGGGTTTCATCACCGACAACGGCAACGTGATTCTCGATGTGCACGGGCTGCAAATCATGAATCCGGTGGAGCTGGAATCGGCGCTGGACCACATCGCCGGCGTGGTCACCAACGGCCTGTTTGCGCGGCGCGGCGCCGATGTGCTGCTGCTCGGCACGGCGGAAGGCGTGAAGACGATGACGGTGCAAATGTTGAGGTGAGGAGTGGTGTCATCTATCCTTCACATTTGCCGCTTACACTACAATTATTTCGAGGAATGACAGCATGGGTCACGGTTATCATATTTCCCGCCAGTTCGATGCCGAGCTCGAGGCCATCCGCGCCAACGTGCTGCAAATGGGCGGCCTGGTGGAAAGCCAGATCAAGAGCGCGGTGGAATCGCTGGTGGGCGGCGACGTGGCATTGATGTCCCGCGTGATCGATGACGATCATCGCGTCAACGCGATGGAAGTGAAGATCGACGAGGCGTGCAGCCAGGTGATCGCGCGCCGCCAGCCGACGGCGGGCGACTTGCGCCTGGTGATGGCCGTGGTCAAGACCATCACCGACCTGGAACGCATCGGCGACGAGGCCGAGAAAATCGCGCGCATGGCCAAGCTGCTGTCGCAGAAAAACGCGCTCAACCTGCCGCGCTACCACGAGATCAAGCATGCGTCCGACCTGGCGCTGGACATGCTGCGCAAATCGCTCGATGCCTTTGCGCGGCTGGACGTGGCGATGGCCGCGCAAGTGGTGCGCCTGGACGAGCAGGTGGACGAAGAGTTCCGCGCCATCATGCGCTACCTCATTACCTTCATGATGGAAGACCCTCGCACCATTTCCACTTCGCTGGAAATCCTGTTCGTGGCCAAGGCCATCGAGCGCATCGGAGACCATGCGAAAAACATGTCCGAGTACGTTATCTACATGGTCAAGGGGCGCGATGTGCGCCATGTGACCGTGGACGAGATCGACCGCGAAATCCAGCAGTAGGGACATGGGGAAGGGTGAAGAGGGAAGGGTGAAGACCGCCTCTCAAAGTAAAGCGAGCGAGGGTTTTACCCTTCTCCCTTTCCCCTTCTCCCTTAATCCATTAACGAACTCTTATGCAACAGCAACCCATCCTCGCCGCAGTAGACCTCGGGTCGAACAGTTTCCGGTTGCAGATTGCGCGGGTCGAGGGCGACCAGCTCTACATGCTGGACGGGCTGCGCGAACCGGTACACCTCGCCGCAGGACTCACCGCCGACAAATATCTCGATGCCGCAGCGCAACAGCGCGCACTCGCCGCGCTGGGACGATTTGCCGAACGCCTGCGCGATCTGCCGCACGAAGCGGTGCGCGCGGTGGGCACCAACTCGCTGCGCGTGGCCAAGAATGCCGCCGATTTCATTCCGCAGGCCGAGCATGCTCTGGGGTTCCCGATAGAAGTCATCGCCGGGCGCGAGGAAGCGCGCCTGATTTACCTCGGCGTCGCGCATGGCTTGCCGCAAGCGCCGGACAACCGGCTGGTGATCGACATCGGCGGCGGCTCCACCGAATTCATCGTCGGCAACGGGTTTAAGCCGCTCAAACTGGAAAGCCTGTACATGGGCTGCGTCAGCTACAGCCTGCGTTTTTTTCCCGACGGAAAAATCACCAAACAAAACCTCAAACAGGCGGAACTTGCCGCACGCATTGAATTGCAGACCATCGCCATTGATTACCGGGGGCAATGGCAACACGCGCTCGGCTCATCCGGTACGGCCCGGGTATTGTGCGACATACTGGAGCAGAACGGCTACAGCAAATGCGGCATCACGCGCGACGGCCTGGAAAAACTGCGCGCCGATCTGGTCAAGGCCGGCGATATGCGCAAGCTCGCGATGGCCGGGCTGCGCGCGGAGCGCATGCCGGTCCTGCCCGGCGGTTTTGCGATCATGTATGCCGCTTTTTGCGAACTGGAAATCGAACAGATGCAACCCGCGCTCGGCGCGTTGCGCGAAGGCGTGCTGTATGACCTGTTGGGGCGTTTTCACGACAACGACATGCGCGATGTCACGGTGCGGCAATTCAAGCAGCGCTACCGCGTCGATGCCAGACAGGCCGGGCGCGTGGCGCAACTGGCGCACCTGTTTGCGCAACAATTTCTCGGCGACGAAGCCGGCGAGGCCGCGCTGCACATGCTCGGCTGGGCGGCCAAGCTGCACGAAATCGGCATCAGCGTCGCGCACAGCGGCTATCACAAACACACCGCCTACATCCTCGCCAACGCCGACATGCCCGGCTTCTCGAAAAAAGAACAGGCGCGCCTGAGCCTGCTGGCGTTGGCACAGCGCGGCAACCTGGACAAGCTGCAAGGGCAACTGAAAAACACCGAGGACTGTGTGCTGGCGATGAGCCTGCGCCTTGCCGTGCTGTTCTACCGCAACCGCAGCGACAACGGCTTGCCCGCGTTGCGCGGAAGTTTCAGCGGCACCAAATTCCACCTCTCGATAGGCGCCGGCTGGCTGGCACAAAACCCCCTGACCGAAACCGCGCTGCAGGAAGAAGTAAAGCAATGGAAAACCCTGAATGTGAGCCTGCAAATAATGGAGGGATAGCGCGCCAGCAGGAACAAACGGCATTTGCTGCTGGGTTATGCGGCGATAGTGAAATATAATCTGCAAATGTTTGTTATTAAAAGGCCTGTACGCTGTGAACATATCGAGTTACGAAGATTTATTGAATGCCGCAAATACGCAGACCAAGCCGCAGCGCATGCTGTTTGTATTTACCAAGGCCGAGCTGCCGGGCGACCACACCAAAGACCAGCAAGAGCAATACCAGGCGCGCAAAGGCGGCGCATTGATGCCGGTGATGTGCGTCGATAAACTGGCAAGCGCGCGGGCAAGCTTCGCAAGTTTGGTCGAGGAGTCGCGCCATACGGGCAAGGACTGGGATATCGCGTTTGTGGCCTGCATGACCGGAAAATCTGCGGATGCCACAGAAAGCGAAGAAGCGGAAGAGCCGCTGAAAGAAATGGTCAAGTCCATCCAGGTCGGCAGCATCGGCAACTACCTCGCATTCAACCGCGACGGGGAAATGATCCGGCTGAAGGCCTCCTGAAAAAGGGCTGCACGGCTATTCGCCGTAGCCGATGCGGTAAATTGCGCCCGCCTTATCGTCCGACACCAGCAGCGCTCCGTCCGGCATCTCCTGCAAGTCCACCGGGCGGCCCCACGCGGTGATGCCCCCCAGCCAGCCTTCCGCGAACACCTCGTAGCTCGCCGCCTGCCCGTTCTTCAGCCGCACCAGCGTGATGCGGTAGCCGATGGGCGGGATGCGGTTCCACGAACCGTGTTCGGCGATGAATATCTGCTTGCGGTAGCTTTCCGGGAACATCCTGCCGGTATAGAAGCGCATCCCCAGCGACGCCACATGCGGGCCAAGTTCCAGCGCGGCCGGGGTGAATTCGCCGCAAGCGCGCCTGCTGCCGAATTCGTCGTCGGCGACCGCCTTCCCGTGGCAATAGGGATAACCAAAATTCATGCCGGAACGCGGCGCATGGTTCAGTTCATCCGGCGGCGCGTTGTTGCCCAGCCAGTCGCGCCCGTTGTCGGTGAACCACAACTCATTGGTATCGGGGTTCCAGTCGAAACCCACCGTGTTGCGCACGCCGCGCGCATATTGTTCGAGCGCCGTGCCGGCCGGCTTCATGCGAAAGATCGCGGCATAGCGCGCCGGGTCGGGCTCGCAGATGTTGCACGGCGCGCCCACCGGAACGTAGAGCAGCCCGTCCGGGCCGAAGCGGATGAATTTCCAGCCATGGTGCGCATCGGTTGGAAAGCGGTCATTCACCACCACCGGCCTGGGCGGATTGCGCAGCCGCGACTCGATGCCGTCGAAGCGCAGGATGCGGTTCACCTCCGCCACATACAGCGCACCGTCGCGGAACGCCACGCCGTTCGGCGTATCGAGATCGTCTGCGAGAACGATGACCTGCTCCGCCCGCTTGCCAAACTTGCGATTGGGCAACGCAAAAACTTTGGCACCGCGCGTGCCGACGAACAACGTCCCGTCCGGGCTCAGCGCCATCGAGCGAGCGCCCGGCACGTCGGCGGCGTAGAGGCTGATCGTGAAACCGGGCGGCAGCTTGATCTTGTCCAGCGGCAGGTCGCGGGCAAAGGCAGCACTGGCAGCGAGGAGCAGAAAGAAAGTGAAAGTGCCAATAGCGGGAAGGCGCATTGTATTCTCCTTATTCAAAAACGAATGATGCCACGGCTTTTTGAATGATAGGCGAGCAAGCTTACCCTAGCTATAGCCGAACAAAAAATTGACTCGTAACCCACAAATCTACACACTCGAGCCGTATATTTTTCAGGACAGAATCATGAATGCTATTCATGCAGGAATCACCATAGGTGTCACCGAACTGCGCGAATCGCCGACGCGCATTCTCAAGCTGGCGGAAGATGAGAATCAGGCAGTCGCCATCCTCAACCACAACAAGCCCGCCGGTTACATCGTTTCCCCAAGGATGATGGAAGCCATGCTGGACTCCATCGCCGAGAACCGCGCGAAAGGCCGCATGGCGACGCTGAACAAGGCGCGCAAAGTCAAGCTGGATGAGTTATGAACCCGCCATCCATCCGGACGCCGAAAAGGAATAGGCGAAACTCGAAACTGGATGGCAACATCAAACGCCGCTTCAAGGAAAAGCTCGCCAACGAACGCCTCAAGCACCCGCGCGTGGCAAAAGATGCGCTGCGCGAATTGCCCGACTGCTACAAAATAAAAATCACTACGCCGCAATACCGTCTGATCTACCATGTCAACGATGCCGAACGTCTGCTGACCATCCTGTCGGTGGCAACGCGGGAGGACGTGTATGAGGAATTGCGCGCGCGGCTGGGGGCGTAGGGTGGGCAACTTTGCCCACCGATAGATTCAAATTCCCACATCCGCGCGGGCACCCTGTGCCCACCCTACTTGGCTCGGCGGCGCTCAGGGGAGGAATGACCTTCCCCCGAAAAATAGTCTTCCAAGGGTGACGTAAAATTAACGTTACTTT
>CAYGIF010000092.1:0-8579 GCA_964349865.1 uncultured Gallionella sp.
CCCCGCAGGATTTGCTGGCGATTCTGCAGGCGATGAAATCATCCGGCGCGTTGCGCGCCGAACTGGAGATCATCTGATGGTTAACCGGATGGACACCGCCGCCAAGCTGGCTCTCGATACGCAAAGCCTGGAACAGTTGCGGGCGCAGGCCAAGCATTCGCCGGACCAGGCGCTCAAGGCGGCGGCACAGCAGTTCGAGTCGGTGTTTCTTAACATGATGCTGAAGAGCATGCGCGAAGCCACGCCGCAGGACGGCATGTTCGATAGCGAGCAAACCAAGATGTTCACCGGTATGCTGGATCAACAGTTGGCGCAAAGCATGTCCAGCCGCGGCGTGGGTTTAGCCGACATCATGGTCAAGCAATTAAGTCACAACATGGGGAATCCACTTGGGAGTGGATCGCCCACGGTCACCAGCCCTCAGCCCTCAGTAAGTGCCTTGCCGTCTGCGTATGGCGAAGCGGGCTTGGCAGGGATGGGCGGCTTGCCGCCCAACTTGCAAAATGCTCAGCAGGATTTTGTAAATCGCATGCTGCCGTTTGCCACGCAGGCCAGCCAAGCAAGCGGCGTGCCGTTGCAACTGATGCTTGGGCAGGCTGCGCTGGAAAGCGGTTGGGGGAATCGCGAAATCCGCATGGCGGACGGCAGCAACAGTTTCAACCTGTTTGGCATCAAGGCGAATGTGGGCTGGAGCGGCAAGGTGGCGGAGGTGATGACCACCGAGTACAGGAGCGGCGTGGCATACAAGCAGGTTGAAAAATTCCGCGCCTATTCTTCTTACGCCGAAGCATTTCAAGATTATGCCAGTTTGATCAGCAATAATCCGCGCTACGCAGACGTGTTGCAGCAGCGCGGCGATGTGGCTGGAATGGCGCAGGCCATACAAAAGGCAGGGTATGCGACAGACCCGAAATATGCCGACAAGCTGGTGAACGTCATGGGCAAGATCGATTTGACAGGTTAATTGCCGTAACGGAACGCCGGTTTATTTGATTCGTTCTGCCGAGCCTGTCAAACTTGGTTAACTTGTTAATTCACATTGAGTGTGCTTTGCAGGTTTATGTAACCACTGGTCATTTCGCTAGGTTGCCAAACAGCTTTGCATAGCCATCTGACTAAGTTGGCAAACTACGCCAACTAAGTCATTGGTTAACGCCAGTCAAGTGGATGTTTATCAATGTGAATGGATTTAATCGGCGTCCCTAAAGACTTTTTCAGATGTGCCGATAATATAAACGAACCCGTGTGGGCGACTGAAGGAAATATCGTGGCAGACCTGTTTACCTCGGCATTAAGCGGTATGAACGCTGCCCAATTGGGGCTGGCGACTACCGAGCACAATATTGCCAATGCAAGCACTCCCGGATTTACGCGGCAGCAAATTCTGCTTGGTTCGCGTGCCGGGCAGCAGACCGGCGGTGGGTTTATTGGGCAGGGGGTCGATGTAACGGGTGTAAGGCGAATCTACGATCAATTTCTGAATACCCAGGTTTTGCAAGAGCAGAACCAGGCCAGTTATTTGACTGCTTACCATTCCGCGATGAAGCAGATCGATAATCTGATTGCCGATCCTGTTGCCGGGGTGTCGCCGGCGATGCAGAGCTTTTTTGAGGCGTTGAATGGGGTTGCCAACAACCCTGAATCAATGCCTGCGCGCCAAACCTTGCTGGGTAATGCGCAGTTCGCCGTAAACAGATTTCAAGCCATCGATCAACGTCTGTCAGATATAGCCAATGGGCTTACCGGGCAGATCGCCAATAGCGTCAATACCGTTAATAGTTATGCCCAGCAAATCGCTGTGCTGAACGGCAACATTAAACGGGCTACCGCCAGTGGGCAGGGGCAGCAGCCGAACGATCTGATTGATCAGCGCGATCAGATGATTACCAAATTGAACCAGGAAATTAAAACAACCGTGCTGCAGCAATCGGATGGGACGGCAAGCGTGTTTGTCGGTAGCGGCCAGGCATTGGTGATAGATGAGCAAGCGATGCGGCTGCAGGTTGTTCAATCAACAAGCGACCCGAGCAAAGTAGATGTTGCCTATCTGAGCAGTGGCAGAACCATTACCTTGCAACAGAGCAGTTTGCAAGGCGGCAATATGGGCGCCTATCTCGCTTTTCGCGACCAGACCCTGGAGCCGGCGCGTAATGCGCTTGGCCGGGTGGCGTTGGGAATGGCCGCCAGCGTCAATCAGCAAAATCAGTTTGGACAGGATTTGAACGGTGCGCCGGGCGGTCCGCTTTTCAATGCAGCCTCTCCGCGTGTCGACAAGAACGCGAATAATAATTCGGCATCGGGAGTCCCGTCCGTTACGATTGCAAACGTGGCAGACTTGACCACCAGCGACTATCAGTTGAGGTTCACTGGCGGCACAAACTATACCTTGCTGCGCCTGTCGGATAACGTGTTGAGAACTTATTCAAGTTTGCCGCAGACTGTGGATGGCATGACTATCGCTGCGCCAACTCCAGTTACGGTAGGCGACAGCTTTTTGATACGCCCCACGGCGAACGGCGCGCGAGACATCAGGCTGGCAACCAGTGACCCTGCCAAAATCGCAACCGCTTTGTCGCAGCGCGCGGTTGCGTCAATCAGTGCGACTACCACATCAACTACTACGACAGTCGCATCGGGTGCAATCAGCGGCACCGTTGTCTCCGGCGTGACCACAACTGCTGCCGTCGGCACGTTCACGGTTGATGGCCAAACACTTTTTACCAACACCATCGCGGCAGGCTCAACCGGCACCTTGATCACCGGCGCTCAACTGGACGCGGCTTGGCCTGCGTTTGCAGCCGCAAATCCCGGCTATACATTAACGGGTACTTTTGCCGCAGGCACCGCGCAGATCACCAAAACAAACGGAACGGCGATTACCTTGGCAGAGGTCAATTCGGGTGGTGCGGGGGGTGCAATTTCAGCTTTCACTGCCGCAGGCGCGGGCTTTATGGGCACCACCTTGGGCCATGCGACGGTTGCCAATATGACGGTCAGTACCCCGACCAATGCGAATTTAACCAACCCGGTTGCCATCACGTTCACCAGTCCGACCACTTACACCGTGACAGGGGCGGTGCCGGCTGTGGCCGGAGTGCAGACTTATACTGCCCCAAATATCAGTTATAACGGCTGGACGATGCAGGTTTCCGGTGTGCCGGTTGCGGGCGATGTGCTTAACGTCGCCGCCAATAGCGGTGCAGCGAAAGTCAACAGTGGCGCATTGAATTTGAATCCGGTCAGCATCAGCTTTACCAGCACAACAACCTATGATGTGGTTGAGATGAGAGGAACGCCCCCGTCTGCCGTGACAATAGGGTCGGGTGTCGGGTATGTAGCCGGGAGCAATATCAGCTATAACGGCTGGACGGTTCAAATTGCCGGCGCGCCAGCCGCAGGGGATGCTTTCAATGTAGCCAAAGGCAGCAATGCGGGGTCGATGGTGGCAACGCCCGCATCGGCTAATGCCGGATCGGGAAGTATCAGCGGCGGAGCGTTGAGTGCGCAGCCCTTTACCATTATTTTCAATAATCCCGCGACTACTTATACAGTGTCGGGTTCAACGCCTGCGGTCGTTGGAACGGTGCCCTATACGGCAGGGCAGGACATTAGCTACAACGGCTGGACGATTCAAGTTACCGGGACGCCGGCTGCGGGCGATGTTTTTAGTTTTGCACCGAATACCAACGCTTCCGGCGATAATCGCAACGGCTTGTTGATGGCGGGCTTGCAGACGCAAAACTTGATGGCGAATGGAACGGTGAGTTTGCAGGGAGCATATAGCCAACTGGTTGGCGAGATCGGTTCGAAAACCAATGAAATGGCCGTGACGAGTATGGCTCAAACCAATATGGTGGTGCAGACAGTTGCGGCACAGCAGGCGGTTTCGGGCGTGAATCTGGATGAGGAAGCGGCGAATTTGATACGTTATCAAAAAGCGTATCAAGCGGCAGCCAAGGCGATGCAAGTTGCCCAAACCATGTTTGATGCCATCATGGCGATTAAATAGGAAAGCAGGTGTGTGATGCGTGTCAGTTCCAGTACTATTTTCGATAACAACGTGTCATTGCTGGGACAGCAGCAAACACGGTTGCTGCAAACCCAACAGCAAATCTCCAGCGGGCGCCGCATCCTTACCGCTTCGGATGATCCGGTGGCGGCAGCGCGTGCGCTGGAGGTATCACAGTCTGATGCGATGAATACGCAATATGCGGCAAACCGCAATGCCGCACGTAATACCGTATCGCTTGCAGAAAGCACATTGCAGAGCGTCACTACGCTGTTGCAGGATGTGAAAACAGCTGCAATAGGCGCGGGTAATGGTTCGCTTAATAACAGTGATCGCCAGACTATGGCGGCCGAATTGAGCGGGAGGTTGCAGGAGTTGATCGGTTTGGCAAATAGTACGGATGGAGTGGGCAATTATCTGTTTTCAGGATTCCAGTCCCGTACCGAGCCATTTGTAAATGTGGCCGGTGTGATAAGTTATAACGGTGATGACGGCCAGCGTTTGGCACAGGTAAGCGCATCGCGGCAAATGGCTTCCAACAATAGCGGCGCAGATATTTTCATGCGCGTGAAAAATGGGAATGGCACGTTCGTCACGCAGCCGGCAACTGCCAATACCGGTAGTGGTGTGATCAGCGCCGGCTCGGTAGTGGGGGCGGTGACTGGCGATAGATATACGGTTGCATTTGGCACTATTGATACGCTTGCTGCAGCTGGCAACACAGGCACCGGGGCGATCAGCACACCTGCAACGGTGACCAATGCGGCAGCGGTGACGGGCCATGACTATAGCGTCACTTTCGATGCAACAGGGGCGAACTATAGTGTTCAGGATTTGACAACGAACATGCCGGTTGCTGGCATGACGAATTTGCCATATGCCAACCCGCAAACCGTCGCGTTCGATGGTATCTCGTTCACGATCAGCAATGCGCCCGGGGCGCCCGGGCCTAACGATGTGTTCCGCTTAACGGCTCCGACCTATTCCGTGACCAACAACACAACGGGTGCGACCGTCGCGACCGCGCAAAAATATGTCAGCGGCCAGGCGATTAGTTTCGGGGGCATGCAGTTTGATATACAGGGCATCCCGTTACCCAACGATCAATTTACCGTGCAACCCAGCAGCAACGTGAGTATATTCAAGGCGATTTCAGACTTGATTACCTCATTAAATACACCGATTGGGGCGGGAAATGCGGCACAGTCAGCGGCATTGAATGCTAGTCTGAGTACCGCGATAGGTTATTTTGACCGCGGTTTGGATAATGTGCTGACGGTTAGGTCTTCGTTGGGTTTGCGCCTTAATGAAATCGATGCGCTGCAGACGGCAGGTGAAGATCTGGGTCTGCAATTCAAGCAGAACCTGTCGGAATTGCAGGATGTCGACTACAACAAGGCGATAAGCGATCTGACTCAGCAGCAGATGAGTTTGCAGGCCGCTCAAAAGTCTTTCATAAAAATCGCAGAGCTTTCGCTGTTTAATTACATTTGATTTTCAAAAGTTAGAAGGCAGGAGCCGCTTTGCTGCTTTCCGCTGCGACCTTGGAAAATTGTCAGCGCGGCAGCCTTACCAGGTTAAGCATCGTACTCAACCCTTCCTGAATGAGCCTGTCTAGCAGCGTGATGAAGTGGGGCATGGATAGCGCCAGCACAAGAAATCCGATTGCCAGCGTGATGGGGAAACCAATTGCGAACAGGTTAAGCTGTGGCGCGGCGCGGGTGAGTATCCCCAACGCGATGTTGGCTGTCAGCAATGCGGCCAGCAGCGGCAACGAAATCTGCAAGCCGTAGGCAAAGATGCTCCCTCCCCAACTGGCCACTCCATAAAATCCCTTAGCCGGCATCATGCTGCCGATGGGCAGCGTGTGGAAGCTCTTGGCCAATGCTGATAGCATGTACAGATGGCCATTCATGGCCAAAAAGGCCAGCGCTGCTATTATCCCGAGCCAGCGGGCAACGACAGGGGTATAGGACGAGTTCAGCGGATCGTAAAAGCTGGCGAACCCTAAACCCATCTGCAATCCGGCCAATTCGCCCGCCATTTCAACAGCGGTAAAAATCAGGCGCATGGTGAATCCCATCGCCACGCCGATGATGACCTGCTGGATCATTAGCAACAGCCCCTGCGGAGAGCCGACGGCGACCGGTGGCATCTCGCCGATGGTCGGCGCGATGATGATGGCAAGCAGGACCGACAAGCCGATTTTGACGCGCGCCGGTACTTGCTTGTTGCCGAGCACCGGAGAACTGGCAATCATGGCCAGGATGCGCGTCAGCGGGAAAATCAATGTGGCGAGCCAGGCATCGAGCTGCGCACTGGTGAAGCTGATCATGGGGATTAGCCGATCATCCAGGGGATGTTGCCGAACAGCCTGCGGATGTAATCGACCATCGTGTTGACCATCCATGGGCCGGTCAAAATCAGCGCCAGAAAAATTCCCAGCAGTTTCGGGATGAAAGACAGGGTCATTTCATTGATCTGGGTGGCAGCCTGAAAAATGCTTACCACCAGGCCGATGACCAGCGCGCTGAGCAGCAGCGGGGCGGAGAGCATCAGCGTCATTTCGACGGCTTGTTGTCCGATGGTGATGACGGTCTCGGGAGTCATGGCCAGTAGCCTCTATAAATAACGGATCAAGTATAAAAGCTTTGCGCCAGAGAGCCGATGATCAAATTCCAGCCGTCGGCCAACACGAACAGCATGATCTTGAAGGGCAGCGAAATGATCGCCGGCGATACCATCATCATACCCATGGACATCAGCACACTGGCCACCACCATGTCGATAATGAGAAACGGGATGAATATCACGAAACCGATCTGGAAGGCGGTTTTCAATTCGCTGGTCACATAAGCCGGCACCAGGATGCGCAACGGCACCTGGTCGGCATTTTGCAGCGGCTCACTGTTGGAGATTTTGACGAACAGTGCGAGATCCGCCTCGCGGGTCTGGCGCAGCATAAAGGTTTTCAGCGGCACGCTGCCTTTCTCTACGGCTTGCTGGAAATTGAGTTTGTTTTCGCTGAAGGGCAGATAGGCGTCGGTATAGATTTTGTCGAACACCGGCGACATCACGAAGAACGTGAGAAACAGTGCCAAGCCGATCAGCACCTGATTGGGCGGCGAAGAGGGGGTGCCGAGCGCGGAGCGCAGCAGGCTTAACACGATGATGATGCGCGTGAATCCGGTCATCATCAGCAGAATCGCCGGCAGGAAGCTCAGCGAGGTGAGCAGCAGCAGCGTTTGCAGGCTCAGGCTGTAGGTTTGGCCGCCGCCAGGGGCGGGTGTGCTGGTTAACGCAGGCAACCCGACTTCCGCATAAGCAGTCGGGCTTATCAGCAGACAGAGGGCAGGTATCAGAAGACTGAGGGTAGTGGATAGTGGTTTTGTGTGCCGCGATGGGGCATGTTTATATAAATGACGCGACGCAGCCGCGACAACGCATCTGTCCTCTGCCCTCTGTTTTCTGTCTTCTGATGCCTGAAGCACGGTCATTTGTCCCCCGCGCTTTGTTTGCGATGGCTGAGCACTGACGACAGAAGGCTGGCAAATTTGTTTTCAGGTGGCTGGGTTTCGGGGGATTGAATATCGGCGACGGGGTTTTCTGCCTTCTGGAGCGTGTGCAAGGTGCGGATCTGCCCGGGACCCACCCCGACCACCAGCCAGGTATCCTTTATTTCGACCAGCACGATGCGCTCGCGTTGCCCTATCGATACACCGCCCAATACCTTGAGCAGATGCGAACCCTGCTGCGCCACATTCATGCGCTTGAGCAGCCATGCCACCAGCACGATGGCGGCTAACACCAGGAGCAAACTGAAAATGATTTGCACGATACTGCCCGAACTGACTGCGGGCGGTGGCGGAGTATAGGCGGGGCGTGTTCCCTCTGTGGCGTATGCGGAAGGCAAATAACAGAGGACAGAAGTCAGAAGGCAGAGGTATTGTCGCAACTGTGCCGCGCCGTTTGTATTAATGTGCCGCTGCGCGACACACAAAACCTCTGTCATCTGTCTTTTGTCCTCTGTCATCTGTTCAAGCGCCGCAGCCGTTCGGACGGAGTGATAATGTCCGTCAGGCGTATGCCGAGTTTATCGTTTACCACCACGACTTCGCCTTGCGCGATCAGGAAACCGTTGATCATCACGTCCAACGGTTCACCGGCCATGCCGGACAGTTCGACGACCGAGCCCTGTGCCAGTTGCAGCAAATTTTTGATCGGCATCTTGGTGCGCCCCAGTTCAACGGTCAGTTGTACCGGGATGTCCAGAATCATATCGAGGTCGTTTGTGGCGGTCGCAGTACTGCCCGCTCCGAATTGCTCCAGAACCTGAGGTTTGGCGGGGGTCGCCGGCTGGCTTGGGGCAGCTGTTTGTTCGGCCATGGCCGAACCCCAATCATCGGCAGCCGTAGTCTGTTCGGACATCGCCGCGCCCCAATCGTCGGCGGTGATGGCTCCTTCGGTGGTTGCAGTTTCGTCAGGCATGACCTTCTCCTTCGTTAACGTGAAACTCGCGTAGCGATTCGTTCGCTCCCTCTCCCGCTTGCGGGGGAGGGATGGGGTGGGG
>CAYGIF010000093.1:0-8575 GCA_964349865.1 uncultured Gallionella sp.
GCGTGATGTTCGCCGACATGGAGCTGATCGGCATCCCGCACCGCATCGTCATCGGCGAGCGCAGCCTGAAGGAAGGCAACGTGGAATATCAGGGGCGGCGCGATGCGCAGGCGCAATCCATCCCCTTGCAAAGCGCGCCGGAGCTCGTAAAATCCAAGCTATGAAAAAGGAATCTGGGATCAGGTATCAGGAGCGAAGACCGCCCGCCCCCCCCGTCTTGAACTCGCCTCTGAATCCTGTATCCAGAATCCTGATCTGCCTGGCCGGACTGCTGTTCGCTTCCGGCGCGTTCGCCGGCGCGCAACAGCAGGAGGCGCTTTCCGCCAGTGTCCGCGCGGTATTGCAACGCAGCGTATCGGATCAGGCCGCGCCCAAATTGGCATTTGGCACGCAATATGAGGCGGATGTGTGGCTGAAGGATATGTCGCGCCGTTTGCGCAAACGCATCCCCGATGCCGAGTCACGCCTCGATTTCCTGAGTACGGTGCATTACGAAGCCAAGCGCGCCGGGCTTGAACCCGAACTGGTGCTGGGCTTGATCGAAGTGGAGAGCGGTTTCAAGAAATACGCCGTTTCCGGCGCGGGCGCGCACGGCTACATGCAGGTGATGCCGTTCTGGATAAAGGAAATCGGCACCAGGGAACACAACCTGTTCCACCTGCGCATCAATCTGCGCTACGGTTGCACCATCCTGCGCTATTACCTAGACATCGAAAAGGGTGACCTGTATCGCGCGCTGGGGCGCTACAACGGCAGCCTGGGCCGCCCCGAATACCCGAATCTGGTGCGCGCCGCCTGGCACAACAACTGGTCTTTGCCGCGCCGCACGGCCGACAGCAGCCCCATGCCCGTCGGCGGTTAATTGAACTTCTTGTTCTTGATGTAAGCCTCGATGCTCTCGCGCGTCACTTCTCCAGCCTGATAACTCACTTGCTCGCCGTTTGGCGCATACAGATAACTGGTCGGCAGCACGCCCAGTTCGCCGATTTGCGCCGCAATCTTGCGATTGCCCATCACCACCGGATAGCTGATGCCGTGCGCCTGCGAAAAATTGGCAACTTTCCTGCTCGATCCGGAATCAATCGCGATGCCGATCACCACCAGGTCGCTGCCCTTGTGCGCGTCGTGCAAACTGTTCAACTCGGGAATCTCGCTCAGGCATGGCGGGCACCATGTCGCCCAGAAATTCACCAGCACCCATTTGCCGCGATAATCCGCCAAACGGTGTGTCTTGCCTTGTATATCTTCCAGCGAAAAATCCGCCGCATAACCTGAAAACGACAAGGCCAGCAACGGCCATATCAGCAACTTGCGTAACATGCCTATCCCGTGATCCGTTAAAGAGTTAGTGGCCGCGCTTTCCCGGCGCTTTTTCGCCTTGCCCCGCATCGCCGCCCGCACCGGGTTCTGCAGCATGGGTCAGATACAAGGCCAGCGCGATCAACGCAATGCTCGCGCCGAGATAGACCAGATCCAGCGGCGTGCTCATTTTCATGTTCAGCGCTTCCTCGAACAGCGTGACGATCATGATCATCAGGATCACTTTGGCCAGGCGCGATTTAAGGTCATCCAGGTTATTGATGACCAGTATCTTGCTGGAAGACTTGCTGCCGTGCGCCTGGTCGATGTCGCTGATAAACAGTTCGTACATGCCCAGAGAAAAGATCAGCATCACCGTCGCCAGCAAATAACCGTCCACCACTTCGACGATATGCGACACCGTGCTGTCGTGCAACGCCTTGCGCGCCTCGGTGCTCAAGCCGGAATCGGCATAGTGCATGGCATGCCCGAACAAATACACCACATCGACGGTAGCCATATAAAAAATTGCGAACCCCGCCAGCAAGCTGCCTATGACGGCGGACAAAATGACGAAGCGGCTGTTCCACAACACCCCTTCGAATAATTTCTCAAGAAACCCCATGCCGTGCTCCCAGCAATAAAAAATGTCGCGCATTAAAGCGTAAATGGCTGCCTCAATGCAAGCGACCCGAAGGGGAACTCCGAAGAAAAACCCCGAAAGAATACCCAAGACACCGAAGAAACCCGGATTTGCGGGCACCCGCCATGCTGATTACCCGCCTGAAGCCGCCCGCCCCGGCTTTCCGGAGATGAAACCTGCTGAAATGGGCTCCAGTTCAATCCTCCGAATAAGTCAAATTATCCGGCTCAATATAATGCTTGCAAAAAAATACCGGCACACTAGAATTAGTGAAAATTTGGCCACTAACCACTAGATATAGTGGTTTTTGGTTTTTTCGGGCCGGAAAGGCCCATGTGACCGGGAGGGGTTATATTGTGCTTGTTATCGAGAATATCTTGTCTTCAGCATCTGTCAGCAATGTTTCCGCCCCCGCCTTCACCGGCATGACGCCCGGCCAGCACCAGGGCGATCCGCCGCAGGAAATCAGTACCGAAGTATTGCTGGAAAAATACGCGGAGCCAGGCGAAACCTCCGTTCAGGATGTGCGCCGCCGCGTGGCGCGCGGCCTGGCGCAGGCCGAAAAACCGGAACAGCAAGCCAAATGGGAAGAGGAATTCTTCCTCGGGCAGGAAAACGGTTTGGTGCCTGCCGGCCGCATCAACTCGGCGGCTGGCTTGAAGATTCAGGCGACCCTGATCAACTGCTTTGTGCAGCCGGTGGGCGATGCGATCTCCGGCATCAGCAACGGCAAACCGGGCATTTACGATGCCTTGCAGCAAGCAGCGGAAACCATGCGGCGCGGTGGCGGGGTCGGCTATGATTTTTCGTCCATCCGTCCCGAGGGGGCGATGGTCAAGGGCACGAATTCCCGCGCCAGCGGCCCGATTTCCTACATGCGCGTGTTCGACCGTTCCTGCGAAACCGTCGAATCGGCCGGCGCGCGGCGCGGCGCGCAGATGGGCGTACTGCGATGCGACCACCCCGACATCGAAAAATTCATCCACGCCAAGGACAAGGGCGACCTGCGCAATTTCAACATTTCCGTCGGGGTCACGGATGCCTTGATGCACGCCGTGGCAAACAATGAGGATTTCGAACTGGTGCATGCCGCAGAACCTGCCGCCGCGCTCAAGGAACAAGGGGCTACGCAACGCGCCGACGGCAAGTGGGTGTACCGCAAAGCGCCTGCCGCCGAACTGTGGAAGCAGATCATCGAGAGCACCTACGACCACGCCGAGCCGGGCGTGCTGTTCATCGACCTGATGAACCGCGACAACAACCTCAGCTACATCGAAGTGATCGAGGCGACGAACCCATGCGCAGAGCAGCCGTTGCCGGCTTATGGCTGCTGCTGCCTGGGTTCGATCAACCTGACCCGCATGGTGGAAAACATCTTCACTGCCCAGGCGGCTTTCAACTATGAACAGTTCAAGCAACTGGTGCGTGTCGGCGTGCGCATGCTGGACAACGTGCTGGACGTCACCTCCTGGCCGCTGCCCGAGCAGCAGAAAGAGGCGCAGAACAAGCGGCGCATCGGGCTGGGTTACACCGGGCTGGGCGACGCGCTGGTGATGCTGGGCCTGCCCTATAACACCGAGGAGGCGCGCTCGTTCGCCGCCGAGCTGACGCGCGTCATGCGCGACGAGGCTTATCTCGCTTCGGTGGACCTGGCGATCGAGCGCGGCGCCTTCCCGCTGCTGGATGCCGAGCAGTACCTCGCCGCACCGCGCTTCGCCTCGCGGCTGCCGGAAGAAATCAAGAACAAGATACGCAAGCATGGCATCCGCAACAGCCACCTGTTGTCGATTGCGCCCACCGGCACCATCTCGCTGGCGTTCGCCGACAATGCCTCCAACGGCATCGAGCCGCCGTTCTCCTGGTTCTATACGCGCAAGAAACGCATGATGGACGGCAGCACCAAGGATTACCAGGTGGAAGACCATGCGTGGCGCTTATACAAGGAACAGGGCGGCGATGTGGACAACCTGCCGCCCGCATTTGTGACCGCGCTGGAAATCTCGGCGATCGACCACATGAACATGGTCGCGGCCGTCGCGCCGTTTATCGACACGGCGATCAGCAAGACGGTCAACGTGCCGGCCGACTACCCCTACGAGGACTTCAAGGAACTCTACACGGAAGCATGGAAGGCCGGATTGAAGGGCCTGGCGACCTATCGCCCGAACAGCGTGCTGGGCTCCGTGCTGTCCGTCACGCCGGCCAAGAAGGAAGAGCAGCCGCAAGACCTGTTGTTCGACCAGGATCGACGCATCATGCTGGAAGCCGCGCCCAAACCGTCGCTCGCGTCATTGCGCTGGCCGGGCCGCCCCGAACTGCCCGGCGGCAGCGAAGGCTGGGTTTCCCAGGTGGTAAAGCATCCGCTCGGCAGTTTCGTGGCCTTCGTTTCGCATACCAAAAATGGCAAAAATCATCCGTTCGAGGTCTGGGTGAACGGCGCGGAGCAGCCGCGCGGGCTGGGCGCGCTGGCGAAATCGCTGTCGATGGACATGCGCGCGCGCGATCCGGTATGGATGCGCATGAAGCTGGAAATGCTGATGAAGACCGCCGGCGATGACGCCTTCGACATGCCGGTGCCGCCTGACGGCGAAACAAAGCGCATGCCGAGCCTGGTGGCGGCGTTTGCATACTTGCTGAAATACCGCATCGAGGAATTGGGCGCGCTGGAAGTGAGCGAAGGCGCCACCACTCCGATGATGGACGCGCTGTTCGCCAAGAAGGAACCGAAGACCGGCACCGACGGCACGATGAGCTGGACGGTGGACATCTCCAACGCCGGCACCGGCGACGATTTCGTGCTGGGCCTGAAGGAACTGAAGCTGCCGGACGGGCAACGCCGCCCCTACTCGATGTGGCTGGCCGGAGTTTACCCGCGCGCGCTCGACGGCCTGTGCAAGGTATTGAGCCTGGACATGCGCGTCATCGATCCGGCCTGGATCGGCATGAAACTGCGCAAGCTGCTCAATTTCGGCGAACCGCTGGGCGATTTCATGGCGCGCGTGCCGGGCGGGGAAAAAATGGAAAGCTACCCGTCGACGGTTTCCTATGTCGCCAAGCTGATCATTCACCGCTACGCGATGCTCGGCATCCTCGACGAGCAAGGTTATCCGGTTCAGCAAATGGGCGTGCTGGAAGTCCCCGAAGCGCAAAGCAAGGCCTCCGGGATCAAGCCGATGACCGGCAAAGTCTGCAAGGAGTGCGGCAACGCCACGCTGATCAAAAAAGACGGCTGCGAGTTCTGCACCAGTTGCGGGACGATCGGCGCATGCGGTTGATCACCCGGACATAGCGGCAAACCATCGGACATAAAAAATCACCGCGAGGCAGGCGCCTTGCGGTGATTTCAGTTGCGGGACATCGCTACTCGGCAGCGCACAGGGGAATAAGAAACAAAGGCATAGCGTGTGCTACACTGAAAAATATGTAACTCATTATTTAGGAGCAACAAAATGATCAGATCATTAAGTGAACGAATTACGGAAAGCCGTCGGTTATTGGAAAACCAATACGCTTACTTAGATGATTTGGGTGGTTACAGTGCTTTGCCACATCACGATGAACTTAAAGAAGCTTTAAGTGAAGAAATCGTTAAAAGTCGTCGACTGCTGCAGAATCCTTATGCACATCTAAATGAGTCTGGCAGCTTCAGCGCGTTATCAAACCATTCCCACAAACAGGTAGGCACTTTTACCGCTGCACCACAGAAAATAACAAAAGAATATCGTCACTCACACATCGAGATAGAGCGGCGGGCTAGAAATCTACATGAGAGAATATGGCAAAACAGAAACAAAATTTGGTCAAATGCCACGCCGTCTAACCCAATTGATATGCTTGACCCCGTTATCGCCCTCAAATTCATCGGATACGATTGTAATCTTGACGAGACACTTGGCCAATTTTATAGCGATGGAAAATTAATAGAAGTTGCCGGCACTATTGACAAATCCTCTGCCAAGGTACGCATCTCTCGACAGTTCAAAAACAATATTCGAAACTTTACTGCAGCCCATGAACTGGGGCACGCTTTATTACATCAGACAAGTGGTCTGCATCGTGATAGGCCTTTAGATGGAGCAACCATATCACGTGATCCTGTTGAACTAGAGGCTGACAAGTTCGCCACGCTTTTCCTGATGCCTCAAAAGCTTGTCAAAACTACTTTTGAGAAATTTTTTCTTACTAACAAATTTTTCCTGAACGAGGAGACAACCTTTGCACTTGGTCTTGGTGACTTTATGGAACTAAAGGAAAAAGTTACGTCCCTTCGTCAATTATCAAGAATGCTCGCCAGTGCAGAACATTACAATGGCCGACATTTCATTTCACTTGCAAATCAGTTCCGGGTATCAACTGGAGCTATGGCTATTCGCCTTGAAGAATTAGAATTATTAGCGCTATAGCGGCAACGCCACGCTGATCAAAAAAGACGGCTGCGAGTTCTGCACCAGTTGCGGGACGATCGGGCGTGCGGTTAACCTTAAAACCTCAGTTCAAGCCACAGAGTTCACAGAGAATGCCTGGGGTTATCCGCCTTTCATGCTCTCGCCAAAAAAGTTGGGTGGACTTTTCACTATAACCGTTTGTTTTTACTCTGTGAACTCTGTGTTCTCTGTGGCTAACTGCTTTTTCTGGGGTTAAAGCCGTGCCTGATCAAGTCCGAATTATTTTGTCTGTTTTTGCATAACCGCTTCTAAAATTCGTTCAGCCTAGACGTGCAAAACCGCCGCTACTTTCTGAGCGCGATCAGCACCGCCAGCGCGCCCAGCGCGAGGTAGCACAGCAGCGACCATTCCGGGATGCCAAGGGCGAGAAAAGTCCAGCCCTTTGCCGCGCATTCGCCGGAGCCGTGCATCAGTTGTTTCAGCACCTCGGCCATCGGCATGGTTTCCAGCATGTAATCCAGTCCGGGGCCACAGGCGGGAACCTGGTCTTTGGGCAGGTTTTGTATCCAGATATGACGCGCCGCGACGCCCACACCGGATAGCGACAGCAGCCCGATCAATGCGGCATAGACGCGCTCGCCGCCGCGCTTCGGCCCATGCAGCGCGGCCAGCGCGAACACCGCCAGGATGGCGATGAAAATCACGCGCTGCACCATGCACAGCGGGCATGGATCCTGGTGTTTAATGTATTGCAGGAACAAGCCGAAGCCCATCAGGCCGCCGGCGAACAGCGCGCCGCACAGGTACAGCCAGCGGTTGGAGAGCCCCAGCCAAAGTTTGCGCATGTTCATTCGATTTCTTCTATCCACGCCGCCTGGATCGCTTCGAGAACTTTCTCGCCGCCGTGTTTCGGGTCGTCGTGAAAATCTTCCAGCGCCAGCACCCAGTTGTGCAGGTCGGTGAAGCGGACGGCCTTCGGATCGACCTCGGGATGCGCTTCCGCCAGCTCGATGGCGATCAGCCTGACATCGGTCCATTTCATTTGTGCCCCTCCTTCGCCATGTTGATGGTGTACTTCGGAATCTCCACTACCAGGTCTTTATCCGCCACCGCCGCCTGGCAGGACAGGCGCGAATTGGGTTCCAGCCCCCACGCCTTGTCGAGCATATCCTCTTCGTCTTCTTCCGCCGGTTTCAGGGAATCGAAGCCCTCGCGCAAGATGACATGGCAGGTAGTGCAGGCGCAGGATTTTTCGCAGGCATGCTCGATTTCCACGCCATGCTGCAACAGCGCGTCGCAAATCGAAACGCCCGGCTCGGCCTCGAACAGCGCGCCTTGGGGACATAGCTCCTCATGCGGCAGCACGATGATTTGCGGCATTATTTCACCTCCAGTTCGGAAATGTTCCTGCCCGTCAGGACACGCGCCACGCTTTTGTCCATGCGCGCCTGCGCAAAATCGACGGTGGCATCGTTCAATGCGGTAACGGCGCGTTTGATGACCAGACGGTCGGTCAGTTGCAGCGTTTCGCGCAATGCGCTCATCAGGTTTTCGATCCGGGAGCGCTCGGCCTGTTCGAGCAGATTGCCATCCTGCTCCAGCGCATGTTGCACCGCTTCGAGCAACTGCTCCGCTTCGGTCTGCTGCTCGCGCAGCGCGCGCGCCTGCATGTCGTCCTGCGCGTGTTGCGTGGATTCCTGCAGCATGCGCGCGATCTCGGCGTCACTTAATCCATAAGAAGGCTTGACGGCAACCGTCGCCTCGACGCCGCTGCCCATCTCGCGCGCCGATACGTTCAGCAAGCCGTCGGCATCCACCTGGAAGGTCACGCGGATGCGCGCCGCGCCCGCCACCATCGCCGGGATGCCGCGCAGGTCGAACTTCGCCAGCGAGCGGCAATCGCTCACCAGCTCGCGCTCGCCCTGCACCACATGGATGCTCATCGCGGTCTGCCCGTCCTTGTAAGTGGTGAATTCCTGCGCGCGCGCGGTCGGGATGGTGCTGTTGCGCGGGATGATTTTTTCCGCGAGGCCACCCATGGTTTCGATGCCCAGGCTGAGCGGAATCACGTCGAGCAGCAGCCAGTCCTCGCCGCCGCGGTTGCCGGCCAGCAGATTGGCCTGGATCGCCGCGCCCAGCGCGACGACCTTGTCGGGGTCGAGATTGGTCAGCGGCGTCTGCCCGAAAAACTCTTCCACCGCGTGCTGCACCTGCGGCATGCGCGTCGCGCCGCCGACCATCACCACGC
>CAYGIF010000094.1:0-8401 GCA_964349865.1 uncultured Gallionella sp.
ATGCCACCCATCCCGCCCATATCGCCACCACCCATTCCGCCGGCAGGCTTGTCTTCCGGCAGTTCGGCCACCATGCACGCGGTGGTCAGCATCAAACCGGCGATGGAGGCTGCATTTTGCAATGCGACGCGCGTCACCTTGGTCGGATCGACCACACCCATTTTCAGCAGGTCGCCATATTCGCCGCTGGCTGCGTTGTAGCCGAAGCTGCCCTTGCCTTCCATTACTTTGTTAACCACTACGGATGGCTCGTCGCCGGCATTATGCACGATGGCGCGCAACGGCGATTCCATCGCGCGCAACACGATGGTGATGCCCGCGTCCTGGTCGTGGTTGTCGCCCTTCAGGCCAGCCACCGCCAACTTGGCGCGCAACAGCGCTACGCCGCCGCCGGGAACGATGCCTTCTTCAACCGCAGCACGGGTTGCGTGCAATGCGTCTTCCACGCGCGCCTTCTTTTCCTTCATTTCAACTTCCGTCGCAGCGCCGACCTTGATTACCGCTACGCCGCCAGCCAGCTTGGCTTTGCGCTCTTGCAGCTTTTCCTTGTCGTAGTCGCTGGTAGATTCTTCGGCTTGCTTGTTGATCTGGCCGATACGCGCCTTGATCGCGTCTTCCTTGCCTGCGCCATCGATGATGATGGTGTTGTCCTTGCCTACTTCGACACGCTTGGCTTGACCTAGCTCGGCCAGGGTTGCTTTCTCCAGGGACAGGCCCACTTCTTCGGCGATGACAGTGCCGCCGGTCAAGGTAGCGATGTCTTCCAGCATGGCCTTGCGACGATCACCGAAACCGGGAGCCTTGACGGCGACAGTCTTCAGGATGCCGCGAATATTGTTCACCACCAGCGTGGCCAGCGCTTCGCCATCCACGTCTTCAGCCACGATCAACAGCGGGCGCCCGGCCTTGGCGACTTGTTCCAGCAAGGGCAACAGGTCGCGGATATTGGAAACCTTCTTGTCGTGCAGCAGGATGTAGGGGTTTTCCATCAACGCCAGTTGGCGATCCTGGTTGTTGATGAAGTAGGGCGACAGGTAGCCGCGATCAAACTGCATGCCTTCCACGATGTCCAGCTCATCTTCCAGGCCGGTGCCGTCTTCAATGGTGATCACGCCTTCCTTGCCGACTTTTTCCATCGCGGCAGCGATCTTCTCGCCGATCACGGTGTCGGAGTTGGCGGAAATGCTGCCGACCTGCGCGATTTCCTTGCTGGTGGTGCAAGGCTTGGAAATTTTCTTCAGTTCCGCAACCGCCGCGATGACTGCCTTGTCGATGCCGCGCTTCAGATCCATCGGGTTCATGCCGGCGGCAACGAACTTCATGCCTTCCTGGACGATGGATTGCGCCAGCACGGTCGCGGTGGTGGTGCCATCACCTGCCACGTCGGAGGTCTTGGAAGCGACTTCCTTGACCATCTGCGCGCCCATATTTTCGAATTTATCCTTCAATTCGATCTCTTTAGCGACAGATACGCCATCTTTAGTGATAGTTGGCGCACCATAGGAGCGATCCAATATTACGTTACGACCTTTGGGGCCGAGTGTCACTTTAACTGCGTCGGCCAGAATGTTCACGCCGATTACCATCTTGTTGCGTGCGGCGTCGTGGAATTTTACGTCTTTAGCTGCCATGTCTATATTCTCCTAAGTTTGCCGGTAATTACGCTTCAACCACGCCGATGATGTCATCTTCGCGCATGGTCAAATACTCCTGACCGTCCATCTTGAACGCCTGACCGGAATATTTGCCGAACAGCACGCGGTCGCCTACCTTCACATTCATCGGCTGCAATTTGCCGTCATCACTCATCTTGCCGTTGCCCACGGCGATGATTTCGCCTTGATCGGGCTTTTCGGTGGCGGCATCGGGAATCACAATGCCGGAAGCGGTTTTACGCTCTTCTTCCATACGCTTGACAATGACGCGATCGTGCAAAGGGCGAATTTTCTTCATACTGAGTTCTCCTAGAACGTTGGGGTTGAAAAAATGCGAAGGCGAAGTTTAGCACTCAAAGCCTGCGAGTGCCAATATTGAGCGCGGCCTGCACTATTTCAAGGGCGGAAAAGAATTATTTTTGCGCGGGGAGCGCGATCTTGTTATCGGTGCTGAACTGGTAGTCGCGGAAGATATGCTCGGCGGCCAGTATCTGATATGTACCGTCAGCATTGCGATGGGTCGTATCCTTGAGGCGATAGGTATAGTGCCCGCAAGTCCAGCAATCATAGTTGCGCATGTGGGTGCACAGGCAGATCTTGTCTTTGACGGAAATTCTTTTGGCATGGGGGTGCAATGCCCGTTCGCGATTATACGCATCGATATACGAACAATTGCCATTGGCGTCGAGGACATAACCGAACGCTTCGCAGTTGGGGCGGATGCCGGAGCCGATCGCAGGGCAGTTTTTCAGCATCCGCATCGGGTAGCCGGTCGGCGACAGCAGGTTGACCTCAATGTCTTCCTCGCCGGCCTTGAAGTATTCCTGCTGCACTTTTTCGGGAATGCCGCACTCCTTGGCGGTGGTAAAGCGCGTCGCCACCTGCACCGCCGCCGAGCCCGTTTCCAGGAAACTTACCGCATCGCTGCCGGTAAAAATGCCGCCCGCCGGTATCACCGGGATATCCAGTTTTTCAGCTTGAAGATGTTGCTGGATCTCGGCGACGATGGTGCGCAGGTCGTATTGCGCCCAGTCCATGCCGAAGCCCAGATGGCCGCCCGCCAGCGGCCCTTCCACCACCACAAAATCGGGCAGCCGGTTCAGCTTGGCATTTTTGCGCAGGAACAACTGCAAGGCGCGCAGCGAAGAGACGATAATGCCCAGCTTGGCGTCGCGGAAGCGCGGGTTGCCTTCCATCAGCGCGAACGAGCCGAGATGCAGGCCGGCCGCCAGCGTGATGCCGTCGATTCCCGCGTCCAGCGCGCTGCACAGGCGCGTGCGCAGCGTTTCGCGCGGCGAATTCATGGTGAGCTTTTCCATGCAGTTGACGAAAATCATGCCGTCGCCGCGCTTGGCTTCCATGGTCTTGCCGACATGCAGGCGCGTCGCCTCTTCAACCTGCGCCAGGTCGAATTGCACGATTGACTTGTCGGCCTTGTGGACGTTGAGCTTGTATTGCTTTTGCTTGGTGCTGACGAATTTCGTTTTATAGCGGCGATCGGTCACGGCCGGCAGCATCGCGTCGGAGATATGCCCGACCCCGCCAAGCCGCGCGGCTTCCAGCGCCAATTCGGCAGTGGAAATATCCACGCCCATCCCGCCGATCATGATCGGCACCAGCTCGCGCTTGCCAAAGCGCAGGCGGAAATCATCCACACATCTCATTACTGCCATCCCCCGGCCGCCCTCTCGTTTATCTTCCCACAAGAGAGTCAGAAATCATTAAGTTATGCACTTCTTCGAAGTGCGAAGAATGCCACAGATGGGACAATACGGAAAGCCGCCTGCCGACATCCCCGTCATTTCAGCGGGTTTTGGAGGCGGTATGAAAGGGGTACACGAAAGCGCGCAAACTCCCGCCAAACTTCGGGGTGCTATAATCCGCACCTTTCCTGAAAGTGTTGCGCAATGTCCGTTACCTTGAATTTTCAATCACATTTGCACGAATTGTTCATGCAAGCCCTGGACGTTGTTCTTGATGAGCAACATTCCGGGCAGGCCGATTTGGCACCGACTTCCGGGCTAATTATCGAGCGTTCCAGGCAGGCATCGCATGGCGATTATGCCTGCAATCTGGCGATGCAACTGGCCAAGCCGTTGCGCAAATCTCCGCGCGACATCGCGCAGGCGTTGATCGCGGCCTTGCCCGGCTCCGATCTGGTTGAGAAAGTGGAAATCGCAGGCGCCGGTTTTATCAATGTGTTCATTACCACTGCCGCCAAGCAAGGTGTGGTCAAGGCGGTGTTGCAGGCGGCCGATGGCTACGGACGCGGCGCGCTGGGCGCGGGACGCAAGGTGCAGGTGGAGTTCGTTTCGGCCAACCCGACCGGCCCGCTGCATGTCGGGCACGGGCGCGGCGCGGCATACGGTGCGAGCCTGGCGAATGTGCTGGATGCGGCGGGCTATGCGGTGGAACGCGAATTTTATGTGAACGATGCCGGGCGGCAGATGGATATTCTCGCGCTGTCCACCTGGCTGCGCTATCTGGAACTGCATGGCGCGCAACTGGCGTTTCCGCCGAACGCCTATCAGGGCGGCTATGTGCGCGACATGGCACAGCAGATCAAGGCGGCGCATGGCGCGCGCTATGTGCGCGCAGCCGCCGATGTGATGCAGGACGCCCCGTCCGCGGCAGAAGATGCGGACGCGCATCTGGACACGCTGATCGCCAACGCCAAGCGCCTGCTGGGCGAGGATTACGCTTACATCCATAACCACGCGCTGACCGAACAACTGGGCGATTGCCGCAACGACCTGGCGGAATTCGGCGTGCATTTCGACGAATGGTTTTCCGAGCAGTCGCTGTTCGATAACGGGCTGGTGGCGCGCGCCGTGGAAACGCTCAAAGCCGGCAATCACCTGTATCAGCAGGATGGCGCGTGGTGGTTCCGCTCCACCGCATTCGGCGACGAGAAAGACCGCGTGGTACAGCGCGACAACGGCCTGTACACCTACTTCGCCTCCGACATCGCCTATCACCTGAACAAGTTCGAGCGCGGCTTCGACCGCGTCATCAACGTGTGGGGCGCGGATCATCACGGCTACATTCAGCGCGTCAACGGCGCGCTCGAGGCGCTGGGACTGGACAGCGGCAAGCTGACCATCGCGCTGGTGCAATTCGCGGTACTGTACCGCAACGGGCAAAAGGCGGCGATGTCCACGCGCAGCGGCGAATTCGTCACGCTGCGCGAATTGCGCAACGAGGTCGGCAACGATGCGACGCGGTTTTTCTATGTGCTGCGCAAGAGCGACCAGCATCTTGATTTCGACCTGGATCTGGCCAAGTCGCAGAGCAATGAAAACCCGGTGTATTACGTGCAATATGCGCATGCGCGCGTGCACAGCGTGCTGGCGCAATGGGATGGCGAGCGGACAGACTTGCTCAACGCGCAAACCAAATTGCTGGACAGCGATTACGAAATAGCGCTGCTGCAAAGGCTGATCGATTATCCCCGGATGATCGAAAATGCCGCGCATGATTTGTCCCCGCATTTGATCGCTTTTTACCTGAAGGAGTTGGCCGCCGATTTCCACAGCTACTATAATGCCTCGCGCTTTCTGGTCGAGGACGAGACGGTCAAATGCGCGCGGCTGGCGTTGATCGCAGCGGTAGCGCAGGTATTGAAGAACGGTCTGGCGCTGCTCGGCGTGAGCGCGCCGGAAAAAATGTAAAGGAAGCACACATGAGCAGAAACACAGGCAACAAATCCGCCGCGCCGCGCAAGAGCGGCAGCCCGTTATTGACCGGCATTCTCGTCGGCATGGTCATCGGCGTCGGCATGGCAGCCGGGCTGGCCTGGTATATCATGAAATCACCCAGCCCGTTCGTGCAGAAAGAGCAGGTAATCGCCAAGCCGCCGGCAGACATTACCAAGCCGGCGGCGCCGGCCGGAACCGCAGCGCCCGATGCACAGCCGGCCATGGCGGCTTCCGGCGTGGTTGACGGCAAACCGCGTTTCGAGTTCTACAAGGTGCTGACCGACAAGCAGGATGCGGCAGCGGCAGCGCCGCCGGCCAAGCCTGCCGACAAGCCGCAACCGGCCAAACCCCAGCCTGCGGAAAGCAAACCGGCCGCCGCCGATGAACCCTATTTTTTGCAGGCGGGTTCCTTTTCCAATGCAGATGATGCCGAGAAGCTCAAGGCTAGGCTGGCGTTATTGGGCATCGAGGCCAGCACCCAGACCGCGACCATTCCCGATAAAGGCGTGTGGCATCGTGTACGCATGGGGCCATATAAAAATGCCGACGAAATGAACCATGCGCGCAGTTTGCTGAAACAAAACGGGGTGGATGCCACTCCAATACGTATGCAGTAGGCGTTTTCAACATCACCAACTTAAGGAGCGACAAGTGAAAAAAATGTTTAAAAACCTGGTTGTTGCGGCACTATTATTGGCAGGCGGCACAGCATTCGCCGCCGCAGAGCCGGGCAAGGATTACAAATTATTGAATCCGCCGCAGCCGTCCAGCACCAAGAAAATCGAAGTGCTGGGGTTCTTCTTTTACGGTTGCTCGCATTGTTTCGATCTCCATAAACCGCTGAGCGCGTGGGAAAAGACCATGCCCAAGGGCACTGAACTGATTTACGTGCCGGCCATTTTCCGCGATTCCTGGGAGCCGATGGCGCGCACTTTCTACGCGCTCGAATCGCTCGGACAGTTACACCAGTTGCACGATGCGCTGTATAAGGCGTGGAACGTGGACAAGACCGACCTGAGCGATGAAGCCAAGATACTCGATTTCGTTGCGCCGCGCGGCGTGGACCGCGCGAAATTCTCGGCGGCCTACAACTCGTTTTCGATGCAGAGCAAGGTGGTGCGCGCCAAGCAAATGATCCGCAGCTATGGCATCACCGGTACCCCGACTCTGGTTGTGGACGGCAAATATCTCATCACCGCCCTGCAACCGGCAGATACCATTCGCGTGCTGAATGAAGTGATCGAGATGGCGCACAAGGAACGCTCCGCCAAGCGTTGATTCAGGAACGAGGATTGGGATTGGGAAAAACCAGCGGCTCCGTTCCAACTCAATCCTCGCTCCTCAATCCCCGCTCCTGTCTTTACGCCAACATTGATTAGCGCATGAAGGTTGTCATATCCGGCGCGTCGGGCGGCTTGGGCCTGGCGCTCGCGCGCCGTTATCTCAAGCGCGACGCCATCGTCGCCGCCTTCGCGCGGCGCGGCGAATTGCTGCAAACCCTTGCCGCAGAATTTCCTGACCAGGTTTTTTGCTACGCGCTGGATATGCGCGATGCGCCTGCCGTGCAGGATGCGGCCAGCGATTTCATCGACCGCGTCGGCGTTCCTGACATCGTGATCGCTAACGCAGGCGTAAGCGCCGGTACGCTCACCGAATATGCCGAAGACCTGGATGCGTTTCAGCAAGTGATGGACATCAATGTGCTGGGCATGGTGAAAACCTTTCAGCCTTTCATCGCGGCAATGCGTGCGGCACGGCAAGGCACCCTGGTCGGCATCGCCAGCGTGGCCGGCTTCCGCGGCCTGCCGGGGGCGGGGGCCTACTCCACCTCCAAGGCCGCCGCTATCAGCTACCTTGAATCACTGCGCGTCGAACTGCACGACAGCGGCGTGAAGGTCGTCACGATTTGTCCGGGCTACATCAAGACCCCGATGACTGCAACCAACCCTTATCCGATGCCGTTCATGCTGGAGGCTGATGAGGCGGCGAAGCGCATCGCGCGCGCCATCGAGCGACAAACCGCATTCACCGTGATCCCGTGGCAAATGGGCATGGCCGGATATGCGCTCAGGCTGTCGCCGCGATGGCTGTATGACCGTCTGTTCGCGCATGCGCCGCGCAAGCCGCGCAACGTTATCTAGCCGGTATGCGCCTGTACCGGAAATTTCTCGACGGCGTGCCAGAGTATCTGGCGCGCTATTACTGGTGGGCGTATCTGTGGCGCTGGGGCATCTGGTTTTTCGACCATCAGCCCGTCATCAACGCCATCCTGTTCGGCCAATATGCCCGGCTGCTGAAAAAGACGCTGGCGCAAATCGAGAGCAAGCCTGCCGCGAAGATACTGCAACTGACCTGCGTGTACGGCAAGCTCACGCCCTCGCTGCTGTCCAGCACGGACAATGAAGTCCACCTGTGCGATGCCGCGACCGGGCAGTTGCGATTGGCGCGGCGCAAAACCCGGCATGTCGCGGACCGCTGCCATCTGGCGCGCATGAACGCGGAATGCCTCGGCTACCGCAACGATGCGTTCGACCAGGTGATCGTGTTCTTCCTGTTCCACGAGATGCCCGCCGAAGCACGCCACAACACCTATGCAGAAATCGCGCGCGTGGTGCGGCCGGGCGGCTCGGTGCTGGTCGCCGAATACGGCACAACCCCGCGCCAGCATTGGTTGTATCGCTTCGCGCCATTCCGTCTGTTGCTCGGCCATCTTGAACCTTTTCTGCCGGTTTTCTGGCAGGAAGATATAGCCGCCAAATTAAGCGGCACGCTCAAACAGAACGGCAAGGCGTTGGCCGGCGAGCCGACCGTCGAATACTGCTTTGCAGGGTTCTATCGCGTCATGCGCTTCAACGTAATGGAATGGACGCCCACTTCCTAAAACGGCATCTGAGTGCCAAAGTGATGGTGGCTTTACTACCACTAACCATAGAAAGGGGCATCCAAAAATGAAGATTACGGCAATTGACATTGATCTGGCATAAAATATTTTTCAGTTACGCAGCGTCTGCTCGATCAGCCCCAAGCCCTTGGCCACCGCGCCAACCG
>CAYGIF010000095.1:0-8344 GCA_964349865.1 uncultured Gallionella sp.
GGGTGGGGGGATGGGTAGCGGAAAACTGAAAAACTGGCGATCTGATGTTCCGCTTTTTGTATTAGATTTTTTGATCCTGAACCCACAAAACATCCTGATAAAGAACGCCACGAATGAGGGTGTCCCGAATTTTGTGTAAATAGGGCGCTCCCCAGCCGCACCCCAGAATTTCAGTCTTTCAGGTTTCCACCTTTCTGCCTCCCCTCGATCCACCCCAGCAGCAACTCCCGCCTGACTCCCCCCAAGAACCGCGCCCCAAGCTACAATGCTGGCCTGCGGACTTTCCAATACCGACCCTCGGACTTTCGGTATTCCGATCCATCAGAATGCAAAAAACCACCCCGAAAGGTGGTCTAATAGTCCGCATGTCACTGGATAACTACATGAAAATAAATGGGAAATTCTGTGGCTCCCCGACCTTGGCTCAAGTTGACGTCTGCGGGTTACCCCTTATGAGAGCAAGATTATTTGCTAGGTTCAGCGTGCTTACCTTTATGGGCGATTCAGTTTTCTGTAAGTTCTTTACGTCGCCAGATGAGTTGTTGATCAACCTGCTTTAAACGTCTGGCAATCGAATGTGATGGTGACCGGTGGCATTACGACAAAGTAGAAGAAGATTTGGCAAGACAAGCATTATTAGAAAGATTGGGCTGGCGATTTGTTCGTATTCGTGGTTCGGCTTTTTATCGAGATAAGAGTCAAAACAAGAAAGAAGCATTGTCCCCAGTATTTGAGCGACTACATCAAATTGGGATATTCCCAGAGGCAAAGATTGATTCGAGCAATAATACAGATGGGGATGATAGTGGGCAGTTGGAATGCCTTATACGCCGAGAATTCGTTTCTAAAGCCATACATTGAAAAACTCAAGGGTGAAAAGACGCAGCAAACTCCCGAATCGTTGTCCCATATATGGAGTAACTCTCAAGTTGAGGCAACTAGTTTGGCAAATGAACTGGTCAAGGTAGGATTCTTTGAACCGCGAGGGGACAAAAATACACCTACGTATTGGGTTCCATTTTTGTACCGCGATGCATTGGATTTGGTTCAGGGTGCTGCAGAATGACAGCTAACGGTCAACGAGCAACGACAAAAGAAAAGGTTTCCACCTACCTGTATTTCAGCTCGCTCTATTTTGTTACAGTTGGAGTTCTTTACCTTTGGGGGTACTGGACCACTTTCGAAGTAAACATTCTCGAATATTTGAGTCTCGCCGATATAGTGAAATCCACTGCCTACCCAATTGCATCTACATTTATCTTCTTTGTGATTGGCGTTATCGGAATATTGTTCACTGGGACGCACCCCGGAAAAACAAAAAAGGGTCACCCCGAAAGATGACCCAGTTGTATGATTCAAAAAATATCTAGCTCCCCGACACGGACTCACAGGAAGGCGGAACTACGTCAAATTCAACTGCGCCTTTGATTTCCTGCCCGGTGCTGCCGGAGGGGTATATCCAGCTACACGGCAAGCCATTCCCTCGACTTTCTTACCCTTCACAAACCTAATCGTATGGCACGCCACGACCTCGTTTTTGGAGGTAAGCTCTGACAAATGGCGGCGAACGGCAGCAAGCGAGATACCTGTAGCAACAGCAATCTCAGTATCGAGTTGCTCACCATTCTTTTTCAGATACTGTAGGATTTCATTCATAATTGCAGTGCCTCTAGTTTTATTAATCCAGAAAATTTTATGCCGACCCACGGAGTTTTTAATGCCGACCTGCGGACTATCTGAATACCGATCACCCGGAAGGTTCCCCGGAAAGCAAAAAGCCACCCTGAAAGGATGGCCTAAGCTGTTGAATCTATATGCTAAAAATTCTGGCTCCCCGACCTGGACTCGAACCAGGGACCTGCGGATTAACAGTCCGTCGCTCTACCGACTGAGCTATCAGGGAATGAAGAGGTGCGCATGATAGAGATTTTGCCCTGCCCGGTCAACCTTAAGTTTGGCTTCTTATGAGGTGGCTGAAGCGTCTGCTGGTTGGCTTGCTCGCCTTGCTGATGCTGGCAACGACGGCTGCTTATCTGATTCCGCTGGACACTTATGTGCCGGAGGTGGAACGGGCATTGGGCGAGCAGTTGCATGAGCCGGTCAGTATCCGGCATCTTCGCATTGCCATGCTGCCTTTGCCGCATCTCGAGTTGCAGGGGGTGCGTTTGGGCGGGCAGGAAGGGATCGCCGCACGGTCGGTAAATGTGGAGCCGGATTTGCCCGCTTTGCTGGCAGGCGAGGTGGTGGTGCGGCGTATTCTGGTGCAGGATGGAACAGCAAGCCTTGTGCAAGTGCGCAAACTGGCGGACTTGTTCGGCAACCTTCCTGCGGCGGCACAAAGCGTGGCGGTGCGCGAGTTGCAGTTATCCGGAATGAGCCTGTTAATTCCGGGAATGGCGTTGGGGCCGATCGAGGGCAAGCTGGAGTTCGCTCGGGCGGGGGGGCTGGAGCGCGCGTGGTTTGCGATGGACAAACAAAAGGTGACGGCGGTATTGTTGCCGTTGCCCGGGCGGCATTTCTCCGTAAAGGTGCTAGCGCGTGCCTGGACTCCGCCGCAACTTGCGCAAATGCCGCTGGACGATCTGCTGCTGGAGGGGGTGCTGGGCGAACAGGATTTCGTCGCGCAGAAATTTGCCGTCGCATCGCGCGGCATTCGCGTGGCCGGCTCCGGCAAGGTGGAATTCTCGGATGGTTGGCGCGTGAAGGCAGCACTGACCCAAATTGACGCGCCGCTGGAGCGGGTGATGGCCTTGCTGGAAAAGCCGCTCGAGTTGACCGGCGCGATCTCCGCGAAGGGCGCGCTTAGTGGCAAGGCGGGCACCTTGGGCGCGCTGAAGGATAACTTCCGGTTTTCCGGTGAAGTGCTGGTCAGTCATGCCACGGCACACATTGCCGCAGATTTGCGGCATCCGCTGGTTTTCGATCAAATCAAGGCGCGTGTTGCGGCACAGCCGGGGCATCTGGAATTGAATGCATTGGAGGCGAAGCTGTATGGCGGCAAGCTATCGGGGGCGATGAGCCTCAATCGCAAGGATGCCATGCTGGCCGCGGAAGTTGCCGTGAACGGGATCGCGATGCAATCCCTGGTGGAAGCCCTCACCAATGAGGTGTTGTTTACCGGCAGCATGGATGGTGCGGCAAAATTCTCCATGCGTCTGGATGCGTTCGAGCGGTTTCCGGAAAACCTGCAACTGGCCGGGAATTTCCACCTGCGCAACGGCGTGCTGACCAAAGTGGATTTGCTGCAAGCGGCAAGCAGTCCCGGTAAGGCTTATGCCAAAGGAGGCGTGACCCGCTTCGATGATTTGACCGGCTTGCTTACCGTGGATGCGAGTGGCTATCATTTCAGGAAATTAAAAATTGCATCCGGCTCATTGAATGCCGAGGGCAAGCTGGACATCAGCCCTTCATTGCAGCTTGGCGGAAGGCTGGATACCGATGTCAAAGGGACGGCCGGTCTGGTCAGTATGCCGATGGTGGTTTCGGGCACGTTAAACAACCCGGTCGTCAGGCCAAGCGGGTCGGCATTGGCGGGCGCCGCGGTGGGTACGGCGATTCTGGGGCCGGGGCTCGGAACGGCTGTGGGGATCAAGATCGGCGGGTTCCTGAACAAGCTGTTCGGCAAGAAAGACGATGACAAAAGCAGCAACAAGGACGCCGCGCCCAAGCCGCCCGCAAAGAAGTGATTTACCACCGAAAATTAAGCGCGCTATCAGTTAGAATGCGACATGGACAGTAATACAATTTTTGTCAGAACCGGCAAAGGCGAAGATGAGATGCGCAACAAGAGCGCGCATCTTGTCGGGGACATTAGACGCGCCTTGTTGATGGTGGACGGGACCGCAACTTTTAGCGAGATCAGCAAGCGCGCCGCGCCCAGCCTGCGCAGCATCCTCGATGAAATGTTCAAAGAACTGGAGAAGGGCGGCTTCATCCAGGACAAGGCCAAATCCGGCAATATTCCCAGAATGGCCGTTCCAACCAGGATGGCTACCCCACTTAAGAAACCGGCGGATGAAGGCGTCGAAGAATTGGATTTTACCGCCGCGTTCCGCGCTCCCTCTGCGGATGCGCTGGAAGCCGAGGCGAAGAAGGCAGAGACTGCAAAACTGAAAATAGCGGCTGAGGCCAAGGCGCGTGCCGATGCTGAAGCCAAAGCCGAACGGGAAATCGAAGCGGCGAAATTAAAGGCGCAACAGGAAGCGGCGCGGCAGAAGGCCGAACAAGAAGCGGCACGAGTCCGCGCCGAACTTGAGGCGGCGAAGGCCGAGGCCGAAGCGCGCGCACTGGCCGAAGCAAAGGCAAGACAAGAGGCCGAAGCAGCGCGTATCAAGGCTGAGGCCGAGGCAAAAGCCAGGCAAGAAATTGAGGCGGCGAAATTCAAGGCGCAACAGGAAGCGCAAGCAGCCCGCCTCAAGGCCGAACAGGAAGCCGCCAAGGCGCGCGAAGAAGCCGAGCTCGCCAAACAGAAAGCGTTGGTCGAAGCCAAGGAGCGCGAAGAAGCCGAACGCCGTGCCAGGGAAAAAGCGGAAGCCGCGCGAGCGAAAGCGGAACAAGAGGCCGCACGAGTAAGAGCCGAACTGGAAGCGGCAAAGGCGAAAGCCGAGGCGGAGGCAAAAGCCAGGGAAGAGGCGGAGCGCCGCGCGCGGGAAGAAGCGGAGGCCGCCAGATTAAAGGCGCAGCAGGAAGCCGAAGCGGCGCGCCTCAAAGCCGAACAGGAAGCCGCCAAGGCGCGCGCAGAAGCGGAACTCGCCAAACAGAAAGCGGCAGCCGAGGCCAAAGCGCGCGAAGAGGCCGAACGCCGTGCGCGGGAAGAAGCGGAAGCAGCGCGAGCGAAGGTGGAGCAAGAGGCCGCGCGAGTGCGAGCCGAACTGGAAGCGGCAAAAGCGAAAGCCGAGGCGGAGGCGAAAGCCAGGGAAGAGGCGGAGCGCCGCGCGCGGGAAGAAGCGGAGGCGGCCAAATTAAAGGCGCAGCAGGAAGCAGAAATCCCAAGGTCGAAGACAGGAGCATACCAGGCGGCACGTTCCACCAGCGCGACGGTGTTGTTTTTCGATGTGGTCGGCTATACCAAGCAACCCGTCAATAAACAGATCGAAATCAAAAAACAATTCAACCGGTTGGTCACCGATTGCCTGAGTGCGCTGGGAGAGGGCGAACGCATCATCCTGGATACCGGGGATGGCGCGGCAATAGGCTTTTTGCAGCATCCGGAAGATGCGCTGGAAGTGGCGATGCAATTCCGCAAGACGGTGACGGCCAACCGGCACCAGGATTACCCCGACCTGAACGTGCGCATCGGCATCCACCTCGGCCCCATCAATGTCGTCAAGGACATGAACGGCCAAAGTAACATGGTCGGCGACGGCATCAATGATGCGCAGCGCGTGATGAGCTTTGCCGGCATCGATCAGATTTATATTTCCCGCCCCTACCATGATTTCGTTTCGCGGCTGAGCGATGAATATGCCGGCCTGTTCCAGTATCGCGGCTTGCAAAAGGACAAGCACGGGCGCGAGCATCCGGTCTATGAATTGATGGATGCCGCAGCACCCGTTGCGGAAGCTGCGTTGCTGCAAGCCGGCGAACCGGCTGTGGCGATAAAGCTGGAACCGTTCAGTTTTGCGATGCCCGAGGCCGTGATTCCTGCTGCTGCACCACCCGTAGTGGCGCATGAAGAACCACAACTGGGGGCTGCCGAACTGATGGGCGGTATCGAGCAATTCAAGCTTCCGGAAGAAGCGGAGAAACCGGTTGAGGCGGTGCAAGCCGTGCAGCAACAGCCGCCACCGGCAGCGCCCCCGCCAAGTGTGACCGAAACGCCGTCCACCGAAGCGGCGGCCAAGCCTGCCGGAGAAGCGCGCATGCCTTCCGCGGAAGAAGTGGCGAAACTTGCGGAAACCCAGGCCAAGGCTTGGGCGGAGGCCGAGCGGCGCAGCGCCGAGACTGCCAAGGCCGGCGCGGAGCGCGCCGCCCAGCCGCTTCCAGAGAATAGAGGACAGAAGACAGAAGACAGAAAATCTTCTCTCATTTCTCGTCTGCCTTGGGGCAAGATCGGCGCCGGATTATTCGTGCTGCTGCTGGTCGCGTTGTTTGCCGTCCCGCCGTTGTTGCCCACGCAGGGTTATGCAACCGGCATCGAACAACTGCTCACCGCCAGGTTGCAACAGCCGGTGCATGTCGGACATCTGGCGGGACGATTGCTGCCCACCCCGCGCCTGGAATTGAAGGATGTGTCGATCGGCGAAACAAAGCCGATCCGGGCACAGCAGGCGCAGGTCGATTTCGCGCTGTCCGCATTGTTTTCCTCGAACAGGCCGATTACCGGCATCGAACTGGAAGGCGTGCAGGTCAATGGCGCAGCCTTGCCGCAAGTATCCGCATGGCTGCAAAAAATTGCCGCCGACACCCAGTATCCGGTTTCCCGTATCGGGATAAGCCAGGGCAAGCTGGAAGCGGATGGCGTGCAATTGTCGGGCATCGGCGGCGAAGTAAATTTTAGCCAAGCCGGAAAATTTACGCAGGCGAAATTGCATGCCGAGGGAGGCAAGTTTGCGCTGGACATTAACGCCACGCCGGAAAACAAAATGCAGGTATCGATCAAGGTGCGCGGCAGCGCGTTGCCGTTGCTGCCGAATTGGGTTTTCGACGATCTGGATGCGAAGGGCGAACTGACCGGCGATGGCCTGGTGATTACCGATCTGGACAGCCGCATCATGGGCGGGGTGCTGGTCGGCGATGCGCGCATCGGCTGGCGTTCTGGCTGGCGCGCCCAGGGATCGCTGACAGCCAAGACCATCACCTTGCAGAATATGAGCAAGGCGCTGAGCGGCGATATGAACGGCACGGCGCGCTTCCAGATGCAGTCGGCAAGCTTGTCCGGGCTCACGGAAGCGGCGACGCTGGAGGGCGCTTTTGCCGTCAAAAAGGGTGTTATCACTGGTGTCGATGTCGTCGAGACTGCCCGCTTGCGCAGCAAGGAAAACCTGCCGGGAGGACGCACCCATTTCGATGAACTGAGCGGCGATTTGTATTATGCCAACGGCGACTATCACTTCAGAAAAATCAAGATGAGCACTGGAGTGTTGAACGCAACGGGCACGCTGGACATCTCCAAGCAGCAGATATCCGGGCGCGTCGTTGCAGACTTGACCATGCGGGCGGGAATGGGATCGGTTGCGCTGCAAGTCGGCGGGACGACCGACAACCCGTCATTGCAGACGGCGCGGTAGCTCCAGAATTCTTACTTTTGAGGTTTTTGCTCTGGCGTAACCTGAAGGTTCACCCTTCGGGTACAAGAGCCTTCACCGAAATCTCAGGATAGCGCCTTCGCGATTCGCTCCAGCGCGGGGGATTTTGGCTTCGACTAACCTAAAGGTAAGTCTCCGCCGCAACCTTACGAAAGCGCTTTCGCTAAACGCTCCAGAGCCTTCATAAGGTTGTCCATCGAAGTGGCGAACGACAGGCGGACATAGCCTTCGCTGCCGAAGGCCGAGCCGGGCACCACGGCGACGCCGCCTTGTTCCAGCAGGTATTCGGAAAACGCGATGTCGGTCGCCGCCTTGATCGTGCCGCGTTGATGCAGCCTGGCAATCGCCGCACGCATATCCGGGAACGCATAGAACGCGCCGCCCGCCATGAGGCACTGCACGCCGGGAATCTTGTTCAGCTCATTCACCACGAACACATGCCGCTCGCGGAACGCCTTCAGCATCGGCGCGATGCAGCCCTGGTCGCCGTTCAGCGCGGCCTCGGCGGCCACCTGCGAAATTGAAGTCGGGTTCGAAGTGCTTTGCGACTGCACGTTCTCCATCGCGGTGATGATGTTCTCCGACCCCGCCGCGTAGCCGATGCGCCAGCCGGTCATCGCGTAGGCTTTCGAGACGCCGTTCAGCACCATGGTGCGCGGATACAGGTCGGGGCAGGCATTCAGGATATTGGCGAATTTCGCATCGGTCAGCGCGATATGCTCGTACATGTCGTCGGTGGCGATCAGGATGTTGGGATGCTTGCGCAGCA
Source organism: uncultured Gallionella sp. (assembly GCA_964349865.1). Lineage (GTDB taxonomy): Bacteria > Pseudomonadota > Gammaproteobacteria > Burkholderiales > Gallionellaceae > Gallionella. The sequence goes on from CAYGIF010000095.1 coordinate 8,017, forward strand.
CTTCGCCCAATGCTTTCAACTCCTCAAGTGTGTACACCGCGCCGGACGGATTGCTCGGGCTGTTGATCACCACCATTCTAGTTTTCGGGGTGATCGCGGCGGCGAGTTGCGCGGCGGTCATCCTGAAGCCCTGCTCGATGCCCGCCTCAACGACCACCGGCTTGCCTTCGGCGATGAGCACGATGTCGGGATAAGACACCCAGTAAGGCGCGGGGATGATGACCTCGTCGCCGGGGTTTATTACCGCCAGCGCGAGATTGAAAAAACTCTGCTTGCCGCCGCAGGAAACCAGAATCTGTTTCGCCGTGTAGTCCAGCCCGTTGTCGCG
>CAYGIF010000096.1:0-7908 GCA_964349865.1 uncultured Gallionella sp.
TCAACAGTCCCGAAACTTCATCCACTTTTCCGTTCAACTCCTCTGCGTTATTCAGGTAGCCCAATCTTGCGGCAAGTTCGATCAACGTATCTAACTCGGATAACGAACCAGCCGCGATGCTTAAAAAGTGCAGCAGTTCTTTTGTTCCATTGCGTGCAAAGCCTTCAGCGATATTCGCCGGGACAGAAACAGCCGCACGTTGCAGTTGGCTGGATAATCCGATTTTTCTGTGGCGGGGAAGGAAGATGTCGCCGTGTAAATAGCCGTTACCAACTCCATTACCTGCTGCCAAGCTTTCAGGTTACGGTGCCCGCGCTTCACACCCTTCTCCCTTCCCCCTTAACCCTTCTCGCCCTACTTCTTATCTTTTACTTCAGTGAACTCCGCATCCACCACGTCGCCTTCGTCCTTCTTCTGGTCGGAGCAGGTTTCGCCCGGCCCGCAGCTTCCGCAGCCGCCTTCCTGTGCCTTGGCCTGTTCGGCGGCGTACATCTTCTCGCCCAGCTTCTGCGCGGCAGTCGCCAGCGCTTCGGTCTTGGCTTCGATGGCTTCTTTGTCGTCGGCCTTCACCGCTTCTTCGGCTTCCTTCAAGGCGGCTTCGATGACCGCCTTTTCCTCGGCCGACAGTTGTTCGCCGTATTCCTTCAGCGACTTCTGTGTCGAATGGATCAGCGCGTCCAGTTGATTGCGCGCGGTCACCAGTTCCAGCGCCTTGCGGTCGTCTTCGGCGTGGACTTCGGCATCGTTCACCATGCGCTGAATTTCCGCCTCAGACAGGCCGGAGCTGGCCTGGATCTTGATCTTGTTCTCCTTGCCGGTGGCCTTGTCCTTCGCCGATACATGCAGAATGCCGTTCGCGTCGATGTCGAAAGTCACTTCGATTTGCGGCATGCCGCGCGGTGCGGGCGGAATGTCGGTCAGGTTGAATTGCCCGAGGCTCTTGTTGCCGGAGGATATTTCACGCTCCCCTTGCAGCACATGGATGGTTACCGCATTCTGGCTGTCTTCGGCAGTGGAGAACACCTGCGAGGCCTTGGTCGGGATCGTGGTGTTCTTCTTGATCAGCTTGGTCATCACGCCGCCCATGGTCTCGATGCCCAGCGACAGCGGGGTCACGTCCAGCAGCAGCACGTCCTTAACTTCGCCTTGCAGCACGCCGCCCTGGATCGCCGCGCCCACCGCAACGGCCTCGTCCGGGTTCACGTCCTTGCGCGGCTCCTTGCCGAAGAATTCCTTCACCTTCTCCTGCACCATCGGCATGCGGGTCTGGCCGCCGACCAGGATCACGTCGGCGATGTCGGAGTTGGACACGCCCGCATCCTTCATCGCGATCTTGCATGGCTCGATGGTGCGCGCGATCAGGTCATCCACCAGGCTTTCCAGTTTGGCGCGCGTGATCTTCACCGCCAGGTGTTTCGGGCCGCTCGCGTCCGCCGTGATGTACGGCAGGTTCACTTCGGTCTGCTGCGCGCTGGACAGCTCGATCTTGGCCTTTTCCGCCGCATCCTTCAGGCGTTGCAGCGCCAGCATGTCCTTCTTCAGGTCGATGCCGCTTTCTTTTTTGAATTCGTCCACCAGGAACTCGATCACGCGCATGTCGAAGTCTTCGCCGCCGAGGAAAGTGTCGCCGTTGGTGGACATCACCTCGAACTGGTGCTCGCCTTCGATTTCCGCGATGTCGATTATGGAAATATCGAACGTGCCGCCGCCCAGGTCGTATACCGCGATCTTGCGGTCGCCTTCCTGCTTGTCCAGGCCGAAAGCCAGCGCGGCTGCGGTCGGTTCGTTGATGATGCGCTTCACTTCCAGCCCGGCGATGCGGCCGGCATCCTTCGTGGCCTGGCGCTGGGAGTCGTTGAAATAGGCGGGGACGGTGATGACCGCTTCGGTGACCGGTTCGCCGAGATAGTCCTCGGCGGTCTTCTTCATCTTCGCCAGCACTTGCGCGGAAATTTCCGGCGCGGAGATTTCCTTGTCGCGCACCTTGATCCAGGCATCGCCGTTCTTCGCCTTGACGATGTTGTACGGAACCATGGCGATATCCTTCTGCACCATCTTTTCCTCGAAGCGGCGGCCGATCAGGCGCTTCACGCCGTACAGCGTGTTCTTCGGGTTGGTCACGGCCTGACGTTTCGCCGCCGCGCCGACCAATATCTCGCCATCTTCCATGTAGGCGATGATGGACGGGGTCGTGCGCGCGCCCTCGGCGTTCTCGATCACCTTGGTCTTGCCGTTTTCCATAATGGCCACGCAGGAGTTGGTCGTGCCCAGGTCAATGCCGATAATCTTTCCCATGATGCTTTTCCTTTCAGTTGAATAGGTTGAATCCGTAAATCTGTTGTTGCCTAAGGTGGGGCGGGTAATCCATATTTCAAGTGGCCGACTTGGGGAAGGGAGAAGAGGGAAGGGAGAAGGGTAAACCCCGGCGCTCTTTGTTCGGAGAACAGGTTTTTACCCTTTCACCTTCTCCCTTAACCCTTCCCGGTATTTATTCCTTTCCCTTCGCCACCATCACCAGCGCCGGGCGCAATACGCGGTCGTTCAGCGCATAGCCCTTCTGCATCACGCTGATCACGGTATTGGCGGGCTGGTCGCTCTCGACCATGCCAATCGCCTGATGCCTATGCGGGTCGAGCTTCTCGCCGACCGGGTTGATCTCCTTGATGTTGAACTTCTCGAACACACCGGATAGTTGCTTGAGCGTCAGCTCCATGCCGCTTTTGAAGCTCTCTACGTTTTGTGTGGTGACTGCCAGACCCGCTTCCAGGCTGTCCCTCACCGCCAGCATCTCATTGGAAAAGCGCTCCACGGCGAATTTCTGCGCCTTGCCGATATCCTCGACCGCGCGGCGGCGGATATTCTCGCCCTCGGCCTTGGCGTACATCCACGCATCGTAGTGTTCCTGCGCCTTGCGTTCGGCTTCCTTGAGCATCTCCTCCAGGCTGGGCATGATTTCCGGCGCACTTGCGGCGGCGGGTTCGGCGCTTGCCGGAGTTGTTTGCTGTCCAATTTGCGGGTTGGCTTCGTTTTGTTCCATGGCTATCTCCGTGTCTCGACTCGCGGGTTAATTGGGGCGGGGTTTCTGTTTTCAAGAGCGGAAGCAAAATTATTTTTGCGGCGTGAGATAATGCGCATTACTTGTAAGCCGCATCGTCATGTCCACCACTAAGAATTACCACTGGCGCATCGCCGGTTTCTATTTCTTCTATTACGCCTTCGTGGGGATGTTCGCGCCTTACTGGAGCCTGTATCTCAAGTCCATCCACTTCGACGCCATCGAGATCGCCATCCTGATGTCGGTGCAGCCGGTGATGCGCATGATCGCGCCGAACATCTGGGGCTGGCTGGCCGACCATACCGGCAAACGGTTGCTGGTGGTGCAGATCGCCGCGACGCTGAGCGCGGTGTGCTACCTCGGCGTGTTCGCCACCACCAGTTTCTGGGGCATGCTGCTGGTGCTGGGGCTGATGAGCTTCTTCTGGAGCGCGTCGATGCCGCTGGTCGAGGCGACCACGCTCACTTATCTCGGCAAACATACCGCCCGTTACGGGCGTATCCGCTCGTGGGGTTCGATAGGCTTCATCGTCGCGGTGGTGGGGCTGGGCTATGCCTTCGACTACATCGCCATCGCCTGGCTGCTGTGGGCGGGGCTGGTCTGCGAGCTGGGCATCCTGCTGTTCTCGCGCCAGATCCCGCCCACTGAGGTGCTGGCGCACCATACCGACAGCCAGTCGATCCGCAACATCGTGCTGCAGCCGCGCGTGCTGGCGCTGTTCGGCGCGTGTTTCCTGATGTCCGTCGCGCACGGGCCTTATTACACCTTCTTCTCGATCTACCTGGTCGAGCACGGTTACGCCAAGAGCGCGGTCGGCGGGCTATGGGCGCTCGGCGTGATCTGCGAGATCGGCGTGTTTTTCCTGATGCCGTGGCTGGCGCGGCGCTACGGTTTTACGCGCATTCTGATCGCCAGCCTCGGCCTGGCCGTGCTGCGCTTCATGCTGATCGGCTGGGGCGTGGATTTCCTGTTGCTGCTGCTCGTCGCCCAGGTGCTGCATGCCGCCACCTTCGGCGCGTATCACGCCGCCTCGGTCGGGCTGGTGCATGAGTTCTTCCAGGGGCGGCACCAGTCCAAAGGCCAAGCGCTGTTCGGCAGCCTCACCTACGGCGCGGGCGGTATGTTGGGCGGGCTGGCGAGCGGCCCGATCTGGCAGCACTACGGCGCCAGCGTGCTGTATTCGTGCAGCGCGGGCATGGCGTTGATCGGCATGCTGTTGATGTGGTGGAAGCTGCGCAACATGGCGGAGAGCAGGGCTGCTGTGGCATAATCGCGCGCTCTTGAATAGTTAAACAATTATGGGCGCGCAAACTCTTTACGACAAACTCTGGAATGCTCACGTAGTGCGGCAGGAAGCCGACGGCACCGCGTTGATTTATATCGACCGTCATCTGGTGCATGAAGTGACCAGCCCGCAGGCGTTCGAGGGGCTGAAGTTGGCCGGGCGCAAGCCGTGGCGCACGGCTTCGATCCTCGCGGTGGCCGACCACAATGTACCGACCACCGGGCGCGCGCAGGGCATCTCCGACCCGATTGCGCGTTTGCAGGTGGAGACGCTGGACAGCAATTGCGCCGAGTACGGCATTAACGAATTCAGGATGTATGACGTGCGCCAGGGCATCGTGCATGTGATCGGGCCGGAGCAGGGCGCGACCTTGCCGGGCATGACGGTGGTATGCGGCGATTCGCATACCAGCACGCACGGCGCGTTTGCGGCATTGGCGTTTGGCATCGGCACTTCGGAAGTCGAGCATGTGATGGCGACGCAATGCCTGCTGATGAAGAAATCCAAGGCCATGCGGGTGGCGGTCGAGGGCGCATTGGGCAAAGGCGTGACCGCCAAGGACATCGCGCTGGCGGTGGTCGGCAGGATCGGCACGGCGGGCGGCACCGGCTACGCGATCGAGTTCGCCGGCAGCGCGATACGCGCGCTGTCGATGGAAGGGCGCATGACGCTGTGCAACATGGCGATAGAGGCGGGCGCGCGCGCCGGCATGATCGCGGCGGATGACACCACCATCAACTATCTCAAGGGGCGACCGTTTGCGCCGCAGGGCGAGTTGTGGGATAAGGCCGCGGCCTACTGGCGCACGCTGCACAGCGATGACGGCGCGCAGTTCGATGCGACAGTCAGGCTGGATGCCGCGCAGATCAAGCCGCAAGTGACCTGGGGTACTTCGCCGGAAATGGTGGCGGCGGTGGATGGGCGGGTGCCCGATCCGGCAGCCATGGCCGATCCGGTAAAACGCCATGATGCCGAGCGCGCGTTGCACTACATGGGGCTGGCGGCGAACACGCCGATCACGGAGATCAGCATCGACAAGGTATTTATCGGTTCATGCACCAACGCGCGCATCGAGGATTTACGCGCCGCGGCGGCGGTGGCGCGCGGCAAGCACATTGCGCCGAACGTGAGGATGGCGATGGTGGTGCCCGGCTCCGGTCTGGTGAAACAGCAGGCCGAGCGGGAAGGTCTGGACAGGATATTCGTCGCGGCGGGTTTCGAGTGGCGCGATCCGGGTTGCTCGATGTGCCTGGCGATGAACGACGACCGGCTCTCGCCGGGCGAGCGTTGCGCCTCGACTTCCAACCGCAATTTCGAGGGGCGTCAGGGGCCGGGCGGGCGCACCCATCTGGTGAGCCCGGAGATGGCGGCGGCAGCGGCGATTGCCGGGCATTTTGTCGATGTGAGTGTTGGTTAAAAAGGAGATGACGATGAAAGCAGTGGCATTGTTTTTGGCGGTGCTGATGTTGGCGGGTTGCCAAACCATGGAAGGCCTGGGCAAGGACATCCAGAAGGGCGGCGAAAAGTTGGAAAAGGCGGCGAACAAGTAATGCAGAAATTTACTTTGCTCGATGGCCTGGTCGTGCCGCTGGATCGCGCCAACGTGGATACCGATGCGATCATTCCCAAGCAGTTCCTGAAGTCGATCAAGCGTTCCGGCTTCGGCCCGAATGCGTTCGACGAATGGCGTTATCTGGATCACGGCGAGCCGGGCATGGACAACAGCAAGAGGATACTCAATCCGGACTTCGTGCTGAACCAGCCGCGCTATCGGGGCGCGCAGATACTGCTGGCGCGCGAAAATTTCGGCTGCGGCAGTTCGCGCGAACACGCGCCCTGGGCGCTGGAAGACTACGGCTTCCGCGCTATCATCGCGCCGAGTTTCGCCGACATCTTCTTCAACAATTGCTTCAAGAACGGCCTGCTGCCGATCCGTCTCGATGCAGGAAAAGTGGATGCGCTGTTCAAGGCGGTGGAAGCGAACGTTGGCTATAAACTGAAGATTGATCTGGAACAGCAGAGCATCACCGCACCGGATGGCACGGTGTACCAGTTTGAGGTGGAGGCGTTCCGCAAGCATTGCCTGCTGAACGGGCTGGACGACATCGGCCTGACCCTGCAACATGTGGATGAGATCAAGGCATTCGAGGCGAAGCATCGCGCGGCGCAGCCGTGGTTGTTTGCCTGAAAAAATAGGTAGGTCGGGTTAGCGCGCAGCGCGTAACCCGACGTTTGTAATGTTGGGTTACGCGATGAAACCGCTAACCCAACCTACGCCAAGTTTAAGAAGGGAAGCGTAAATGAAAATCGCAGTATTGCCCGGTGACGGGATCGGCCCCGAAATAGTCGCGCAGGCAGCCAAGGTGCTGGAAGCGTTGCGCGGCGACGGCCTGAAGATCGAGATGGAATACGCGCACCTCGGCGGCGCTGGGTATGACGCGGCGGGCGATCCGTTTCCGCCCGCGACCGAAAAACTGGCGCATGCCGCAGACGCGGTGCTGCTCGGCGCGGTGGGCGGTTACCAGTACGACAACCTGCCGCGCCCATTGCGTCCGGAGCAGGGTCTGCTGCGCATTCGTAAAGGTTTGGGGCTGTTCGCCAACCTGCGCCCGGCGCTGGTGTACCCCGAGCTGGTCAACGCTTCCAGCCTGAAGCCGGAGCTGGTGTCGGGGTTGGATATCATGATCCTGCGCGAGCTGACGGGCGACATCTATTTCGGCCAGCCGCGCGGCATCCGCACCTTGGACAACGGCGAGCAGCAGGGCTTCGACACGATGCTGTACAGCGAATCGGAGATCCGCCGCGTGGCGCATGTCGGTTTCCGGATCGCGCTGAAGCGCGGCAAGAAGCTGTGCTCGGTGGACAAGGCCAACGTGCTGGATACCAGCATGTTCTGGCGCGAAGTCGTCACCGAGGTGGCGAAGGAATATCCCGAAGTCGCGCTGTCGCATATGTACGTGGACAACGCCGCGATGCAACTGGTGCGCGCGCCGAAGCAGTTCGACGTGATCCTGACTGGTAATATCTTCGGCGACATTCTTTCGGACGAGGCCTCGATGCTGACCGGCTCGATCGGGATGCTGCCGTCCGCGTCGCTGGATGCGAATAACAAGGGCCTGTACGAACCGTGCCACGGCTCGGCTCCGGACATCGCGGGGGCGGACATCGCCAACCCGCTGGCGACCATTCTGTCGGTGGCGATGATGATGCGCTACACCTTCGCGCGCGAAGACATCGCGCAACGCATCGAGACGGCGGTGCGCAAGGTGTTGCAGCAGGGATTGCGCACGGGCGATATTTACGAAACAGGAATGCAGAAGATCGGCTGCACGGCGATGGGCGACGCGGTTGTTAAGAGCCTGTAGCAGGTAGCCAAGCGGGTTTTGCTACCAGCTACTGGCTGAATTTTTTGAGAGAGAAAAACTAATGAGCAAGCAATACGACGTATGCATATTGGGCGCGACCGGCGCGGTGGGTGAGGCGATGCTGTCCATTCTGGAGCAGCGCAAGTTTCCGGTGCGCAATCTTTATCCGCTGGCTTCCAGCCGTTCGGCGGGTTCCACGGTGC
>CAYGIF010000097.1:0-7882 GCA_964349865.1 uncultured Gallionella sp.
GCCAGTACGACAAGGCCAAGCTGGCGCTGGAAATGGCGATACGCACCCACCCCAGCTATGCCACCGCGCACGAGAACCTCGGCGATATCTATGCCAAGATGGCCAGCCAGGCTTATGACCGCGCCCTGCAACTGGATCGCAGCAACACCGCGACGCAAACCAAGCTGTCCATGATTCAGGATTTGTTTGCCGGCAGCACGCGCGGCAAGGCGGCTCCGGGGCGCAACAACCCTGTCCTGAGCAAAGTCGAAGGATCTGTCCCGGACAAAGCCGAAGCAGCGGCACCAGCCAATGAGGCGGCAGGCAAACCCGTAACCGCCAAACCCGAGCCTGTTGTGCCCGCCGCGACCAAGAACACCGAGCCTCCTCCCGCGAAAAATGACAGCGGCGAAGTATTGAAAGCCGTCAACGCTTGGGCTGCCGCATGGTCGGCCAAGGACGTGCCTAAATACCTGTCGTTCTATGCCGCCGATTTCAAGGCACCGGACGGCGAAAGCCGCGCAGCCTGGGAAGCGGCTCGCCAAGAGCGCATCAGCAAACCTAAATCCATCCAGGTCGGCATCAGCGGCGCGACGGTGAGCTTCAGCGACGGCAATCATGCCACCGTGAAGTTCCGCCAGTCCTATCGCGCCAGCCACCTGAAAAGCTCGGGCAACAAGACCTTGCTGATGGTGAAATCCGGCGGCAACTGGCTGATCCAGGAAGAGCGCGCCAAGTAAGCCATGCTGCCCCGGACACTGATTTTTTCGTTGCTGTGCGGCTTGCTGACAGGCATTGCGCACGCCGCGCCGGGCTTGCGCAATACCGAAGCCCCGCACAACACCGAAGCGCATCTGGCGAAAAGCCTGCAAGCCATCAAGAACAATCGCCTCGATATCGCGCTCAACGAGGTGGACAGCCTGCTGCGCATCAACCCCAATTTCAAGCTGGCGCACCTGGTCAAGGGCGACTTGCTGATGGCGCGCGCCGGTGCGATTGATAACTTCGGCAGCGCGGCACATGCGCCGCGCGACAAGATTGAGGACCTGCGCGACGAGGCGCGGGTACGCCTGCAACGCGTCCTGTCCCAATCGGACACCAAGCTCATGCCGCGCTTCTTGTGGAAGCTGGATGCGCAGCAAAAATATGCGCTGGTGGTGGATACCAGCCGCGCCACGCTGTTCGTTTATGAGAACGTGAATGGCGAGCCGCGCTATGTCACCGACTTCTACATCACCATCGGCAAGCTCGGCACCGAAAAATTTTCCGAAGGCGACAAGCGCACCCCCATCGGCGTGTATTTCGTCAAGGCCGATCTGCCGAAGAGCAAGCTTGCCGATATGTATGGCAGCGGAGCCTACCCGCTCAGCTACCCGAACGAATGGGATCACAAGAACAAGCGCACCGGCAGCGGCATCTGGCTGCACGGCACGCCCAGCGATACGTATAGCCGACCGCCGCGCGCCAGCGACGGTTGCGTGGTGCTGGCGAACGACGACCTGAACAAACTTGCCCCCTATCTACAAGTCGGCATCACGCCGGTCATCATCACCAACCGCATGGACTGGAGCGACGAACAGGATCAAGGCGAGCGCGATGCGCTGCTGCAAGAAATCGAGCAATGGCGCAAGGATTGGGCCAGCCTCGATACCGGCGCCTACCTCAGGCATTACTCGCGCGATTTCTCCAGCGACAGCGCGGATTACGAGGCATGGGCGAAACAGAAACAACTGGTGAACAGCGCAAAATCGTGGATCAAGGTCAATCTCTCGAATGTCAGCGTGTTCACCTACCCGGAACAACCCAACATGGTGGTGGTCAACTTCGAGCAGGACTACACCAGCAGCAACCTGTCCAACCGGATGAAAAAGCGCCAATACTGGATCAAGCACAACAACCGCTGGCAGATCGTTTACGAAGGAGCCGCATAAAATGAAACACCTGTTCACCGCCCTGTTCGCGCTGCTGCTGTGCTGCGCAATGCAATCTTCCCACTCATCAACTCAAGGCAAAAAACCCATGGTCAAACTGCACACTAATCTCGGCACCATCACGCTACAACTGGATGCCGTAAATGCCCCGCTCACCGTCAAGAATTTTCTCGAGTATGTGAACAGCGGCTTCTACGACAACACCATTTTCCATCGCGTAATCCCCAACTTCATGATCCAGGGCGGCGGCTTTGAGTCCGGCATGAAGCAAAAAAAGGCCAACGCGCCGATCCAAAACGAAGCGGCGAACGGCTTGACCAACGACACTTACACCATCGCGATGGCGCGCACTTCCGACCCGCATTCCGCTTCTGCGCAATTTTTCATCAACACGAAAGACAACCACTTCCTGAACAACCCGGGGCAGGACGGCTGGGGCTATTGCGTATTCGGCAAGGTAGTGGAAGGCGCCGAAGTGGTGGACAAGATAGGTAATGTCAAAACTGGCTTCCGCGCCGGACATCAGGATGTACCCGAGGAAGATGTCATCATCACCAAAGCGGAAGTGGTGAAGTAAATCAGGGGCGAGGATCGGGGATCGAGGTGAAACCACTGCACCGCTTTTAACTCGACCCCCGATCACCAATCCTGTCATGCCCCATTCTTTATTCATCTCCGATCTGCATCTCGGCGCCGGCCAGCCGCACAGCATGGCGGCGTTCCGGCGCTTCATCGCCGGGATCGCGCCGCAAGCCGAAGCTATTTACATCCTCGGCGACCTGTTCGATTACTGGGCGGGCGACGATGATCTGGAGGACGCCTTTCACGCCGAGGTGGTTGCCGCATTGCGCGGCCTCGCGCGGCGCGGTACCCCGGTTTATCTGCTGCGCGGCAACCGCGACCTGTTGATGGGCGAGGCGCTGGCGACCGCCTGCGACGCCACGCTGCTGGACGATCCGGCGCCGATCGATTTATACGGCACGCCGACGCTGCTCAGCCACGGCGATACGCTATGCACCAATGATGCCGAATATCAGCGCTACCGCGCCCAGGTGAATGACGCAGATTTCCGGCGGCAGTTTCTCGCCAGGCCGCTGGCCGAACGCAAAGCCCATATCGCCCGACTGCGCGAACGCAGCATCGCCGAAAAACAAGGCAAGGACAGCGCGATCATGGATGTGAGCGATGAAGCGGTCGCCGCGCTGCTGCGCGAACATGGCTATCCGCGCCTGATCCACGGCCACACCCACCGCCCGGATCGCCATGAACATGTTGTCGACGGGCATACTTGCGAACGCTGGGTGTTGGGCGACTGGCATCAACAGGGTTCGGCGCTGCGCTGCGACGCGCAGGGATGCCGCTCAATCGGTTTTTGATTCCTTCGGAGAACACAGCGTCTCGCACGGCACGCCGTCGCCATTGCCGTCCAGCGTCTTGATGCCGCACTGCGTCAGGTAATGCCTGGCTTCTTCACACGAAGCCATCTGCGAACAATGTTTCTTGCTGCCGCAGGCGACGCCGGGCGTGGTTGCAGCGGCGGGTGCAGAAACCGCCGCCTGAGGTTGCGCGGCAGCCGGATGCTGCTTGCGCCATTGCGAGGGCTCGACCGCCCCATCTCCCGCCCATAGCCCGCGCCTGGCCTGTTGCGCGTCGCGCTGCAACGCCATCAACTCGCGGTTGCTGTGGAAGCGCGAATATTCCCACGCCATGCCGCGCCGCACCTGTTCGTGATTCACATTGAGCCCGCCGGCATGCACCGTTGCGACCAGCCTCCCGTAATCATCCGCCGCGCGAACGGCCACTTTTATCTGTTTGCCCATCACCAGTTCGGCCAATGATTTCTGCGATGCGGTGCCATAAGACTGCGCTTTCTCCGGCGCATCCACTTCGGCGAGCCGCACCTTCACCGGGTTACCGCCCCGCAGCACCAGCAAGGTATCGCCATCCAGCACGGCGATCACCTTGCCGGAAAAGGTTCTGGCAGTGATGCCGCCGCAAGGCGGCAACTCGCAGAAATCTGCCGCTTCCGCGAAACCGCCGATAAGAAGCAGCAGGGCGCATATCAGACAGCGCAAACGGCCCGTCATGACAGCACACTCTTGATGACGGCCAGACACAGCAGGGTGTAGCCGGCGGCGAGCAGATCGTCGAACATCACGCCCAGCCCGCCGTGCCAGTTGCTGTCGAAATAACGGATCGGCTGCGGCTTGATGATATCGAACAGGCGGAACAGCGCGAAGGCCAGCAACGCCCAGTCCCATCCGGGCGGGGTGAAGAACAGCACCAGCAGGAACGCCACGATCTCGTCCCACACGATGCCGCCGTAATCGGCGGCCCCCAGGGCTTTGCCGGTGATGCCGCACACCCACACGCCGAGGGCGAATGCGCAAACCAGCACAAGCATAAACATCGCATCCGACAGGCGCGGCGCGAGATACCAGTACATCGGGAAAGCGGCCAGCGTGCCGAACGTGCCGGGCGCCTTGCGCGCCAGCCCGCTGCCGAAACCGAACGACAGCAGATGCGCCGGATGGCTCAGCAAGAATTGCCAGCCGGGTTTAACGAACAGTTCACCGGAAGTGGTCATAACCGCCAGCCTCGACGTTGAGTGGATTGCCTGCCGCATCCTGCACGATACAGCCGCATCCTGCAACAATTTTCCCGATGCGGGTCAGCGGCAGGCCGAGCCGCGCGGCAATATCCGCCAATTCCGCGTGGCGCGCGGCGGAAGCGGTAAAGCACAGCTCGTAATCATCGCCTCCGGACAGGATGCATTGTCTTGCCAGCGGCAGCGACATATAGCCCTGCAAGGATGCAGATACCGGCAGCGCCGCAAACTCAATCTCCGCCCCAATCTGTGATGCATCCAGAATATGTCCGAGATCGGCGAGCAGTCCGTCTGAAATATCGATCGCGCTGCTGGCGATGCCGCGCAACGCCAGCCCCAGCGCCACGCGCGGCTGCGGCTGGTGCAGGGCGGGCAGACAGGCGGCGAGCCCGGCTTCGGACAATGCGATACGGCCTTGCAGGTGCGCCAGCGCCAGCGCCGCATCACCCAGATAACCGGACACCCAGACTCCATCGCCGACCTGTGCGCCGCTGCGGCGCAATGCCTGTTGCGCGGGCACTTCGCCGAAGATGGTCACGCATAAATTGAGCGCCCCGCGCGTGGTGTCGCCGCCGACCAGCTCCACGCCGTGCTGATCTGCCAGCGCGAAAAACCCCGCGCTGAATTGCGCCAGCCACGCTTCATCCGCCTGGGGCAGCGCGATGGCCAGCACCGCCCAACGCGGCGCGGCGCCCATCGCCGCCATGTCGGACAGGTTCACCGCGAGGGTCTTGTGGCCCAGCAAAAACGGGGCGGCATCGGGAAGGAAGTGCGTGCCGCATACCAGCATGTCGCTGGACACCGCCAGCACATTGCCCGCGCTCGCTTGCAGCAGCGCCGCATCGTCGCCCACCCCGAGCAGCGCGCCGGGCGTGGTGCGGGTGAAGAAACGCCGGATGAGATCGAATTCAGTCATGAGAGTCTGTAGTCTGTAGGTCGGGTTAAGCGCAGTTTTTTGCGCTGTAACCCGACATTCACTGCGCATCGTCGGGTTACGCGATAAAGCCGCTAACCCGACCTACACCGCTAGCGACTAGCGGCTAACGACTAGCGCCTGCTTCTGCTGCACGCACCTGCGGCGCGAGCTTGTCGAGCACGCCGTTGACGTACTTGTGGCCGTCGGTGCCGCCGAAGGTTTTGGCCAGCTCGACCGCCTCGTTGATGGCGACCTTATAGGGCACTTCGGGGTGCTGCGATAATTCAAACGCCCCCAGCAGCAGCACGGAAAATTCCACCGGGCTGAGTTCGGCAAGCGGCCTGTCGAGATGCGGGGCGAGCAGCGCCTCGAGGGAGGCGTGCTGATCCAGTGTGCCGCGCAGCAGCCTGAAGAACAACTCCTTGTCATAGCGACCCAGATTCTTTTCATTCAGTATCTGCTTTTCGATCTGCGCCTCATCGCCCCCGGTGACGCGCCATTGATAAACGCCCTGCAAAGCCAGTTCGCGCGCGCGATGGCGCGGGCTTCTGTTTGGCGCTTTTTTTACTTCACGGTCGGCAGCCGGGTTGCTCATGTCCAAATTGCTCATGTCAGGTCACGCAACAGATTGGCCATCTCGATGGCCACCAGCGCGGCCTCGCTGCCCTTGATATGCATGCGCTCGATGGCCTGTTCGTCGGTATCGGTGGTGAGGATCGCATTGGCCACCGGCACGCCGCACGCCAACTGGACTTCATTCACGCAGCGCGCCGATTCGTTCGACACCACCTCGAAATGATAGGTATCGCCGCGTATCACCGCGCCCAGCGCGATCAGCGCGTCAAACTTCTCGCTTTCCGCCATATGCAGCAGCGCCAGCGGAATTTCCAGCGCGCCCGGCACCGTGGCCAGCGTAATATCGGCCTCTGCGACACCCTGTTGCGCCAGTTGCGCGCGGCACGCGCCGAGCAGGCCTTCGCATACTTCGGTGTTGAAACGGCTTTGCACGATGCCGATGCGCAGGCCAGAGCCATTCAGGTTTTGTTCGATTTCTTTCATTTATTTTCCTTGGCCTGACAATAACCTACCACTTCCAGGCCGAAGCCGGTCATGCTGGGCAGTTTGCGCGGCGTGCCCAGCAGGCGCATCTTGCCCACGCCGAGATCGCGCAGTATTTGCGCGCCGATGCCGTAACTGCGCGGATCCCAGCGCAACACCGGATGCGCCTCCTGCGTCGCGGCGGCGCGCGTCAGCAGATCCTGCGAAGTTTCCCCGTGGTGCATCAGCACCAGCACGCCGCAAGGGGACTGGCTGATTTTATTCAGCGCATCATGCACGCTGGTGGAGTGCGAATAGTCGACCTGCTCGAGAAAATCCATCACCGACAGCGGCTCATGCACGCGCACCAGGGTCTCGACATCGGGGCGAATCTCACCCATGCGCAACGCCAGATGGGCGCGTTGCGTGGTCTTGTCCACATAGGTGAACAAATCGAGCATGCCATAGGCCGTCTGCACGCTGCGCTGCGCCACGCGTTCGACCAGTTTTTCGTTATGGCTGCGGTACTCGATCAGGCCGGCGATCGTGCCGATCTTGAGCTGGTGCTGTTTGGCAAACTCGATCAGATCCGGCAGCCGCGCCATCTCGCCGTCATCCTTGAGAATTTCACAGATCACCGCTGCCGGCATCAGCCCGGCCAGTTGCGCCAGGTCGCAGCCCGCCTCGGTGTGTCCGGCGCGCACCAGCACCCCGCCAGGCTGCGCCATCAGCGGGAAGATATGGCCGGGCTGCACGATGTCGGAGGGTCGCGCGTTGCGGTTGGCCGCCGCCTGGATGGTGCGCGCGCGGTCGGCCGCCGAAATGCCGGTGGTCACGCCGCTCGCCGCCTCGATGGACAGCGTGAAGTTGGTGCCGAGCGGCGAACCGTTATCGCGCACCATCAAGGGCAAATCGAGCTGTTTGCAATGCGCCTCGGTCAGCGTCAGGCAAATCAGGCCGCGGCCATGCTTGGCCATGAAGTTGACCTTCTCCGGCGTAACGAACTCGGCGGCGAACAGCAGATCGCCCTCGTTTTCGCGGTCTTCCTCGTCCACCAGCACGACCATGCGCCCGGCGCGTATTTCTTCGACAATCTCTTGGATTGGAGCGATATCGGTCATTTCGATTCTTCTTTTTCACTATGCATCATGCGCTCGACATAGCGCGCAATCAGGTCGATCTCCAGATTCACTTTCGTGCCCGTCTTCAATTCATTCAGCGTCGTCACCTCCAGCGTATGCGGGATCAGGTTCACTTCGAACTCCGAACCCGCGACATGGTTCACGGTGAGGCTCACGCCGTTGATGGTGATGGAACCCTTGGTCGCAATGTACTTCGCCAGCCCGTGCGGCGCGCGCACCACCAGCCGCCAGCTTTCGCCGATGTCGTTGAACGCGACGACCTCGCCCA
>CAYGIF010000098.1:0-7796 GCA_964349865.1 uncultured Gallionella sp.
CGCGCCTTCATCCTGCCGCAGGCGAATGCCGCCGAAGCCGCGCTGGTGGAGGAGGCGACCGTGTACCCGGCGCAATCGCTGCTGCAAGTCGCCGCGCATCTCGCCGGGCGCGAAGCGCTCGCACCATATATCAGTCAGCCGCAGAGGATCGTGCCGCACTACCCGGACATGCGCGAAGTAAAAGGGCAGGCGCAGGTCAAGCGCGCGCTGGAAATCGCCGCCGCCGGCGGGCACAGCGTGCTGATGGTCGGTCCGCCGGGCACCGGCAAATCCATGCTGGCGGCGCGCTTTCCCGGCATTCTGCCGCAGATGTCCGAAGAAGAAGCGTTGCAAAGCGCGGCGCTGCAATCGCTGGATGGGCACTTCGATGTGGCGAAATGGAAGACTCGCCCGTATCGCGCACCGCATCACACCGCATCGGGCGTGGCGCTGGTCGGCGGCGGCAGCAATCCGCGCCCCGGCGAAATCTCGATGGCGCTGCATGGCGTGCTGTTCCTCGACGAGCTGCCGGAGTTCGATCGTAGCGTGCTGGAGGTGTTGCGCGAACCGATGGAGTCGGGGCGCATCACCATCTCGCGCGCCGCAAAACGCGCCGATTTCCCGGCACAGTTCCAGCTCATCGCCGCGATGAACCCGTGTCCGTGCGGCTATCTCGGCCACTACAACGGCAAATGCCGCTGCACGCCGGATCAAATTTCGCGCTACCGCAGCAAGATTTCCGGCCCGCTGCTGGACCGCATCGACATCCAGATCGAAGTGCCTGCCGTGGCGCATGACGACCTGCTCAACAAGGCGGATGGCGAGGCCAGCGCCGACTTGCAGGTGCGCGTCGAGATAGCACGGCAACGCCAGCTCGCACGCCAGGACAAGGCCAACGCGCAACTCTCGGTGACCGAGATCGACGCGTTATGCGTGCCCGATGAACAGGGCGCCGCGCTGTTGCAACAAGCCATCAGCCGCCTCAACCTCTCCGCACGCGCCTATCACCGCGTGCTCAAAGTCGCGCGCAGCATCGCCGATCTCGAAGGGGTAAACGACATCGCGACCCAGCATATTGCCGAAGCGGTACAGTACCGGCGGCTCAACCTTTAGCATAGTGTGGCAAGCTACTTGGAGTATAAGCGGTGAGGCGATTTGCGCCTTAAGATTGGCTATTGGGAGCGCCGACGTCCTCGTCGGCATCTGCCATTAATTGCCGACGAGGACGTCGGCGCTCCCGTTCAAAACGAAATGCAGCATATTGAAGCTGTCGGATCAAAATATGCTTCTCCAAAATGCAGCACTACACTGGCTAAAACGGCGGCTCGCTTGCCAGCATCAACGGTTCGCCGCTGAGCGGATGGGCAAAGCTCAGCGCGCTGGCATGCAGCAGCAGCCGCTCCGCCATGCACTTCGCATGTTTTCCGTACAACGCATCGCCCAGGATCGGATGCCCGCTGGCCGCCATATGCACGCGCAACTGGTGGGTGCGACCAGTGGCCGGCTCCAGTTGCACGCGGCTGGTGTCAGTGGCCGCATCATGCGCCAGCAAACTATAGCGCGTAAGCGAGGGCTTACCGGTTGCAAAATCCACCTTCTGCAACGGGCGGTTCTGCCAATCGCCGACCAGCGGCAGATCGATCTCGCCGGATGACAGCTCCACCCTGCCCGCCACCACCGCCACATAACGTTTTTGAATTTCGCGTTCGCGGAACAGATGCGACAAACGGCGCTGCATCTCCGCGCCGCGCGCGAACAGCAACAGGCCGGAAGTCGCCATGTCCAGGCGGTGCACCACCAGCGCGTCGGGAAATTCGGCCTGCACACGGCTCGCAAGGCAGTCCTGCTTGTCCACCCCGCGCCCCGGCACGGCAAGCAGCCCGGCGGGCTTGTTCACCACGATGAGTGAGTCATCCCGGTAGATCAGGTCGAGGCCGGTCGGAGGAGAGTGGATATGTTTCAATTTGGGATAAGCAGTTTAGCCACGGATAAACACGGATGCACACGGATTATCTATGGGTTGTATTTCTGGTGCGGAGCATCATCTGAGGGAATGACAAATTCTCATCGTGCCTTGTTCATCCGTGTGCATCCGTGGCTAATGGCAGTTATTTCGAATCACTCGGCCTCGGATGACCCGGGACGTTTACCGTTTATTTCTGGCGGCGTTTCCGACTCACCGCCGCCCCATCCCCCGGCGGGACGGTTCTTGTTCGGATCCCCCCAGACGAAACGGCCGAACAGCACGCAGCCCTTCATCGCCGGATCGCAAGGCAAGTTATTCACCTTCTGGCATTTGCCGTCAACCTCGTGCGGACAACCCCAGCCACCCATACTAGAACTCCATCAAGCTTTTTTCACGAACCCGGTTTTCAATTGCATCGCGCCGATGCCGTCGATCTTGCAGTCGATGTCATGGTCGCCCTCGGTCAGACGGATGTTCTTCACCCTGGTTCCCACCTTGACGACCGCAGACGATCCCTTGACCTTCAAGTCCTTGATCACCGTAACCGTGTCGCCGTCGGCCAGCACGTTGCCGAAGGCATCCTTGTACACGCGCTGCTGCTCCCCGCTCTCGGCGGGCGCGTCTTTCGGCCACTCATGCGCGCACTCGGGGCAGACATAGTTGCTCCCGTCTTCGTAGGTGAATACCGAATCACATTTCGGACATTTGGGTAAATTGCTCACAACCGGACTCCTGTCAGAAAAATCAAGATTGCAGAAGTGGCACTAGTGATAATCCTCTTCACGCTGATGACGTATCGCAATGATAGTGACGGTTTCATTGCTTTCAATCTTGAACAACGCAACATAGCCTGCGCCACCAAAAGGAATCAACAGTTCACGCAGCAGAGAGTGGTACTCTTCGTCATCCGCCTTTCGGCATGAAAAAGGAAAGAATTCCAGAAGCTCTATCGCCTTGTAAATGGCGGTCTCAGCCTTTTCAGCAGCGCCAACATCCTGTTCCAGCAGAAAATCAAACAAGCGCATCAAATCATCTTCTGCCTCAAGCGTGAAGCGAATGCGATAACTCATTTTTCAGATTTTTTGCTGCGGGCTTTTTCCAACTTCGCACTGAGCTTGCTCAACACTTTTTTCGCAGAAACATATTTCCCGTTCTCTTGGGCAGCATTCAGCGAAGCAAGGCCACGTGCAATGAATTCTTGTTGATTGCGGCGTAGCGCCACATTGCGGCGTAGCGAATCTTCAACAAAGGCAGAAAGTGACTCACCCGGACGCAAAATCTCCTCGGCGGCCTGCCGAAGTTCGGGCTGCACGCGCAGCGCAGGCATGGTTGCAGTTTTCATGGATCACCTCATGCATTACAAATGTGATGCACATCATCGCCGATGTCGGTGGGAGATGCAAGGGGAAAACAATGTGTCGTAGGTTGGGTTGAACGGAGTGATACCCAACAAATCAACGATGGGTATCGCGTTGCTCAACCCATCCTACGCGTGCTACCGAATTAGGCATTTTCAGCTTCATGAAATACATTGAGCCATTCGCTCGGCGTAACTATTGTGGCCGCAGACACATATCGCAACTCTTCGCGTTTATCAAGAATGCGTGATCGGTAGCGATGAAATATCCGCCGCCGTATTTGCCGGCTTCGAATACGTGTGCTGCATCAGCAGCATACTTCTCAGGCTTCCCGTTCCCTGTTAAGGATGGCATGAATCTGTTTTTTTGGGCAACCTCGACTAGGTTTAGCGAAGCTTCAATGGTGTAAAGCATGCCAGCGGCTTCTCGCTTTACGTCCATAGGTGTATTCGGATGATCAAATTCCTTCTGGTTCGAGTGAGTCAGGACGAGATTGACTTGCCCGTCGTTTCCCAGAGCCAGGATTTGTTGCGCGGTGTCATCTTCCGGTGCGTACTTGTGATCAAATGCGCATGAGTCGAGGAAATTGTTCGCGCGACGCGGATCAAGGAAGCTTCAACCGAATGGGATTCGTTGCATGGCGCGACTCCAGAGGCCTAACACAAAGCAGATGGCAAAAAACCGTTATAGCTTATACCCACGGTGCACTGCCACCACACCGCCGGTCAGGTTGAAGTATTCGACGCGCTCCAGCCCAGCTTCTTCCATCATCTGCTTCAGTTCTTCCTGCCCCGGATGCATGCGGATGGATTCGGCGAGGTAGCGGTAACTGTCGGCGTCGTTGGCGACGAGTTCGCCGATCTTGGGCAGCAGTTTGAACGAGTAGGCGTCGTAAAGCGGCTCCAGCGGTTTGGCGACTTTTGAGAATTCCAGCACGATGACGCGCCCGCCCGGCCGGATCACGCGGTGCATCTCGCGCAGCGCCGCATCCTTGTGCGTGACATTGCGCAGGCCGAAGGCGATGCTGACACAGTCGAAGTAACTATCGGGGAACGGCAGGTGTTCGGCATCGCATTGCGCGACCGGCGTGGCGGTGCCTTCGTCGAGCAGGCGGTCGCGGCCGACGCGCAGCATGGCGTTGTTGATGTCGGTGAGCACCACTTGGCCGCTGCTGCCGACTTTTTTCAAAAACAGCCGCGATAAATCCGCCGAGCCGCCCGCGACGTCCAGCACGTGCTGGCCCTCGCGCACGCCGCTGACGCCGACCGCGAAGCGTTTCCATAAGCGGTGCAGCCCGACCGACATCAGGTCGTTCATCACGTCGTATTTGCCGGCGACCGAAGTGAACACGCCCGCGACGCGTTTGGCCTTTTCTTCCTCGGCGACTGTCTCAAATCCAAAATGGGTTTCGGCCATATCTATGCTCCTGTAATGCTGGTAGGTGCGAATTCATTCGCACGAAATACGGGTTGTGCGCGAATGAATTCGCACCTACCACGGCACCGATTGCTTTTCTCCGGTTCATGGCGAGCGGATTTTCTTCAACAGCGCGGTGGTGGAACGTTCGTGCAGGAATGGGATGCTGTGCACCTTGCCGTCCCAGCCTTGCACTTCGCGCGCGCCGACTATGTCTTCAAGCCGCCAGTCGCCGCCCTTCGCCAGCACGTCGGGACGGCAGGCGAGGATCAGGTTCAGCGGCGTGTCTTCATCGAAAGGCACGACCAGGCTGACCGATTCCAGCGCGGCCAGCACCGCCATGCGGTCGGACAACGGGTTGACCGGCCTGTCGCCGTCCTTGCCCAGGCGTTTCACCGAGGCGTCGCTGTTCACGCCGACCACCAGCGCCGCGCCCAGTGCGCGCGCCTGCGCAAGGTAGGTCACATGGCCGCGGTGCAGCACGTCGAAGCAGCCGTTGGTGAACACCAGAGGGCGCGGCAGCGCGGCTACGCGCGCGGCGAGTTCGTCGGGCTGGCACAGCTTGTGCTCGAAGGCGGGCTCGGGGTGCATCTAGTCGAGGTATTCGAACAGCTTGACCACGCGCTGCACGCCGCCGGTCGTGCTGGCGACCTCGGTGGCGGCATCGGCTTCGGCGCGTTTGACGATGCCTATCAGGAATACCGTGCCGTTTTCCGTGACCACCTTGACGTGGTTGACGTTGAAACGCTTGTCATTCATGAAGCGCAGCTTCACATCCGAGGTAATCAGGCTGTCGCTGCTGCGCGAAGTCAGCGAGCTGGGGCTGGAAACGACCAGTTCGTTGCTCACGTTGCGCACGTTCTCGATGCCGGAAACAAATTTGCCGATTTCTGTTTTTACCGTCTCGCTCGGCACCTCGCCGCTGATCAGCACGTTGCGGTTAAAGCTGGTGACATTCACATGCACGGTATTTTTGTATTGTTTGTCGATGATGCCTGCAGCCTTGTTTTCAATCGCCTCGTCTTCGACATACGCCCCGCTGGTGCGGCGATCCTGCGCCATCATGACGCCGGCTCCCACGCCGACGGCGGCCACCGGAAAACAGCCTTGCAATGCTCCGGATACCAGCACGAGCAACAACAGGGAAACAATACGCATCGTCATTCTCCTAACAATAAGTAATCAATCACATCGCACAGGCAATGCAGGGTGAGCAAATGCACCTCCTGGATCCGCGCGGTGCTTTTCGCGTCCACACAAATCAATATATCTTCGGCATGCAGCGCACCGGCCATTTCGCCGCCGTCGCGCCCGGTCAGCGCGACCACGCGCATGCTGCGCTCATGCGCCGCATGGATCGCCGCGACCACGTTCGGCGAGTTGCCGCTGGTGGAAATCGCCAGCAGGCTGTCGCCGGGCAGGCCGAGCGCGCGCACCTGCTTGGAAAAAATCTGCTTGAAATCGTAGTCGTTGGCGATGGAAGTCAGCACCGAACTGTCGGTGGTCAGCGCGACCGCCGCCAGGCCGGGGCGCTCTTTCTCGAAGCGGTTCAGCAATTCCGCCGCGAAGTGTTGCGCATCGGCCGCCGAGCCGCCATTGCCGCAGCACAGGATCTTGCCGTCGTTGGTGACGCAATCGAAGAAAACCTGCGCGCCCTCGGCGATGGGCTTGGCCAGCGCGTCCTTGACCTTCAGCTTGAGCTCCGCGCTGTCCTTGAAATGCTTGATGATGCGTTTATTGATGTCCATGTTGGTTGTTGCCTATTTGATGAGCGCGAATATTAACCGAATCATGCCTCGAACGCATTCCTGAGCCACTGTACGCCGCCATCGTCCATCAGCACGGCATCGAAGCGGCACGGCGGGATATGCGCGAGGCCGGCGAGATATTGCTGCGCGGTGCGGATGATGCGTTGCTGCTTGCGCGCGTCGATGCTGGCCGCCGCACCGCCGAAACTGGCGCTGCACCGCAGGCGCACCTCGATGAATACCAGTGTCGCGCCGTCCTGCATGATCAAATCGATCTCGCCAAAGCGGCCGCGATAATTTTGCGCGACCGGCTTCATGCCCTGCTGCTGCAAATATTGCGCCGCCCGCTGTTCGGCCTGCGCGCCGTTGTTCATGGTTTCCCGCTGGCCTGATCGGGAAACACCTGTGGCGCGGGAGAATCCTGCGCGTTGCGAAGCTGCGACTGGCCCTGCGCAAATATTGCCGGAACCGCGATGCGCTGAAAAATGCGGCCGTTGAGTTCTATAAGCCCGCTCACCCCGTCCAGCGGCAAAGCAGCATCAATTTTGCCGGCCAGCAGCAATTGAACCAGGCGGAACGCGTCTATGCCCAGCGCGTACAGCCGCTCATGGTCGGCGGAAAGCGGCGGGAAGGCGCGCGGGTAGATCATCACCGCCGGATGGTCGGCTTGCAGCAACCACGGCATATCCATGAAACGGATACCGTTCAGGTCATAATTGGCCAAGGTGTTGCCGTTGCCGGTAAATATCTGCGAGGTGGCATAAATCGGCAATTTGTTCGGCAGATAGGGGCGGATCAGTTGCGCCATTTTGGCATCGGCGGCGAGGAATACCGCCGTGTCGGGCAGGTCGGCGATGTCCGCGAATACCGCCGGGTCATTGTCGAATTCAATCTCGCGCAATATCGCGCCGCCCGAGCGTTGCCATTCTTCTTCAAAGGCGAATTGCAGCCGCTTGGCCAGTTGCGCGCCGGTGGAAATGACGATGGCCTGATGCAAACCCTGCCGCCTGGCCAGTTGCGCTACTTGCCGCGCCTCCGCTTCCACCGCCATGCCGAAGAAATACAACTGCCCGGCAGGCGGGGCTTCCACTATGTTCAATGCCAGGGTCGGCACGGGAATCTCATGTTCCGCCGCCAGCGCGCCCGCGCCGTTGCGCGTCAGCGGCCCCACCACGGCGCGCGCGCCGGCGGCGATGGCCTGGCGATACAGTGCGGCAATGTCCTTGCTCTCGTCGAAGCAGCTATACACGCGCACCGGCAATCCACCCGGCAGTTGCATTTCCAGCTCGGCCGCCGCCTGAAAACCCTGCCGCACCGCTTCGGCGGCGG
>CAYGIF010000099.1:0-7684 GCA_964349865.1 uncultured Gallionella sp.
CGCCACATCAGGCCCTGCATGATGCCGGACACCCACATCGCCACGATGTAAACCACCGTACCGACGGTTGACAGCCAGAAATGCACATTGACCAGGCTGTCGGAATACATTTCGGTGCTCCACAGCTTTTTCACCATATGGTAAAGCGCGCCAATTCCAACCATCGCCACCCAGCCCAGCGCGCCGGAATGTACGTGGCCTATCCCCCAGTCGGTGTAATGCGACAAGGCATTCACAGTCTTGATCGACATCACCGGGCCTTCGAAGGTAGACATCGCGTAGAACGCCAGCGCAACCACCAGAAAGCGCAGGATGTAGTCGGTGCGCAGGCGATCCCATGCCCCGGACAGGGTCATCATGCCGTTTATCGCTCCGCCCCAGGACGGGATAATCATCGCCAGGGAAATCGCCGCGCCCAACGAGCCGGTCCAGTCCGGCAACGCGGTATATTGCAGATGGTGCGCGCCCAGCCACACGTAGCCGAAGGTCAATGCCCAGAAGTGCAGCACGGACAGGCGATAAGAGAACACCGGACGATTGGCCTGCTTGGGCACGAAGTAGTACATGATGCCCAGGAAGCCAGCGGTCAGGTAGAAGCCCACCGCATTGTGCCCCCACCACCATTGCACCATGGCATCCTGCACGCCGGAAAAGATTGAATAAGATGTGGTCAGGCTGACCGGGATGGCGAGGCTGTTCACGACATGCAGGTAAGTGATCATCACGATCATGCTCATGGTGAACCAGTTGGACACGTAGATGTGCGAAGTCTTGCGAATCGCTACGGTCATGATGTGGTTCAAACCGAATGACAGCCAAACTACCGCGATCAGGATATCGATCGGCCATGCCAGCTCGGCATATTCCTTGCCTTGGGTCATACCTAATGGCAGGGTGATCACGGCCAATACGATGATCAGGTTCCAGCCCCAGAAGGTGAACCACGCCAGGCCATTGCTCCACAGTCTGGTCGCGCCGGTGCGCTGCACCATGTAGAAACCGGTTGCCATCAGGGTGCAGCCGCCGAACGCAAAAATCACCGCGTTGGTATGCAGTGGGCGCAAGCGCCCAAAGGTGAGTTCAGCAATATCGAAGTTCAGGAACGGCCACGCCAATTCCGCTGCAATCCACACGCCGAGCAGCGTGCCTACCACTAAATAAATCACGGCCGCGATGGAAAACCATCTGACCACCTCCATGTCGTATTTTATTGGTGTCGCTTGAGTTGCCTCCACAGTATCTCCCCCTCTCAAATCAAAAGTCCCGAATCAACCTGCCGCAGATGCAGCCTACAGCAAAATCCGATCGGGTGCATTTATCGCCATGCTTCATTGCGCCGCATAATTTTGTAGTGCAATACATGCTGCATCGTTTTTCAGCTTAACGGGATTCATGCATGAAAACACTGACGCGCGTCAACCAAATTGCCCTAATTTGCATCGTATATATTGCCATTCTTCTGTCAGGGTGTTGGCGGAATGGCTGCGGCCATTGCACTGGCCAACAACGCAGTAACCGGGTAGGCATAGCCCGACCCGCATTGATTCCGGCCGCCCCGCTTGGGGCGACGCGTGGCGTCCCTGCGCAACTACTGGAATGGCTTTGGGCGCGGCGTCTTGTCCGTGGACGGCGGCAAAATCGGCAGCTTGAAATCGGGCTGGGTGCCGGTGAGCGTCTTCAGGAAGGCGACGATCTTGCCGATTTCATCCTTGCTGAAACTGCGGCCGAGTTGCAGCCTTCCCATCGTATCCACCGCCTCTTCCAGCGTCCAGGCAGCGCCATCGTGGAAATAGGGATATGTCAATTCGACGTTGCGCAGCACTGGCACCTTGAAGTTCATGCGATCCGCCTCTTGCTTGGTCACTGCAATCCGCCCTTCCGCCTTGCTGGCGGTTTTGTAGTCTGCATGCAAGCCCATTTTCTGGAACGATCCGCCGCCTACGGCAGCACCGTTGTGGCAGGCTACGCAACCGGCGTCCTTGAACAGCTGGTAGCCGGCCAGTTCGGTACTGTTCAAGGCCTTCTTATCGCCCTTCAGCCATTTGTCGAAACGGGAATCGGGCGTCACCAGGGTTTCCTCGAAGGCGGCGATGGCATCGGTCACCATGCCGATCTTGACATCATCCGACCCGAACACTTGCTTGAACTCAGCGCGGTATTGGGGAATGGAGCGCAATACATCCACGGCCAGCTCGTGGGTGAAGGCCATTTCTCCCGGGTTGGCGATCGGGCCGCCCGCCTGCTCTTGCAGATCCTTCGCGCGCCCATCCCAGAACTGCGCCAGGTTCATGCTCGAGTTCAGCACGGTAGGCGAATTGATCGGGCCTTGTTGCCAGTGGTCGCCGATGGAGGTTTGCAAATTGTCCGTGCCGCCCAAGCTCAGGTTGTGGCAGGAATTGCAGGAAATGAACCCGGATTTGGACAGCCGCGGGTCGAAGAATAGCTTCTTGCCCAACTCCATCTTCGCCTTGTTCTTGACTGATGCGGCGGGGATAGGCTGGATGGGTTCGTTGGATAACGCCCAAGAGGTCGAGATGGAAATAGCTATCAGTGCTGCTGTCAAAGTGACAAGTTTCATGATCATTCCTTTCCAGGGTAAGAAATACGGAATGCCCGCCTTCCTGCAGAACGCAAATATTTTTAATAACCAGACACAAGCCATCAACCCCGAGCAAGCCCGATTTCCATCGCAAAAAAAAGGCCGTTCGCAACAGGGAGGTTTGCACAAACGGCCTGCACAGGGCACGCAATGGATAACGTGCGGGAGGGAAGTCAAGCGGGTTGCTGCTGAATCTTCACTGTTCGCATTTTCTATTCAATAAGCCAAAAAAACCCTGACACACGTCAACCTTCTTGTTCGACGTGAAAAAAATTGCAATGTAATGACGATACAAGGCGTAGGTCGGGTTAGCGCAGCGTAACCCGACATGTATGTAGTTTCAGCCTGGGGGGAAATCAGCGGGAATGCGAAGTGCGCGGCAGCGGGATAACCTGCGCAGTGGCGGAATAAGGTTCGCGCGCAATGGCGCTCAGGCGTCCGAGATCATTCAGGATGATATGCCTGCGGTCGCTGGTAATCACTCCTTCTTCCTGGAAGCGGGTAAAGATGCGGGAAACGGTTTCCTCGGCGATGCCCAGATAATTGCCGATGTCGCCGCGCGACATGCTTAAATTGAACTGGGTCGGAGAGTAATTGCGCATCGCAAAACGCCGCGACAGCGACAGCAGGTAAGTCGCCAGCCGCTCTTCGGCATTCTTCTTTCCGAGCAGCAGCATCAACTCCTGGTTGTGTTTGATCTCCCTGCTCATCATCCTGAGCATCTGGTGATGCACCGACGGGATTTGCCGCGCCAGTTCCTCGAAGCAATCCGCCGTGATTTCGCATACCGAAGTGGTCTCCAGCGCCACCGCTTCGCAGTTATGGCGCTTTTCGTCGATGGCGTTCAATCCGAGCAGTTCGCCCGGAACATGGAAGCCGGTGATTTGCAAACGTCCGTCATCGGTGGAAATATAGGTTTTGACCGAGCCGCTACGGATGGCATAAACGCAGGTAAACGCTTCGCCGATGCGGTACAGCACCTCTCCGCGCTTGAGCAAGCGTTTCCTTTTCACATAGCGGTCAAGCAGCGCCGTATCCGCGCTGTCCAGCCCCATCGGCAGGCAAAGCTGGTAAAGGCCGCAGTTCTGGCAGGATATCGCAACACAACCCGATTCTTGTACAGCTTGACGTGCCATGTTTACTCCGAACGGTCAGGAAAAATATTGAAAATATACCTCAAACGGGGTTTTTAACCACAGGATTTTTCGCGGCCGCCAATTCCTCAACGGTGCGCCCGTAATGCCCTCCATAGCGCCGCAACAGCTCAAGCATGGCGGATGCCTTGTCCAGCGTCTCCTGGTACTCCGCCGCCATGTCGGAGTCGGCTACGATTCCGCCGCCCGCCCAACAGCGGATTTTACCGTTGCCATGCACCAGCGTGCGAATGGCGATGTTGCTGTCCATGTTGCCGTCAAAACCGGCATAACCGATGGCTCCGCAATATATTCCGCGCCGGTCCGGCTCCAGTTGCTCGATGATCTGCATGGCGCGCAGCTTGGGCGCGCCGGTCACGGAGCCGCCCGGAAAGCAGTCGCGCAGCACGTCCAGCGCGTCGCGCCCCGCCGCGAGCCGGCCTTCCACCGTGCTGACCAGATGATGCACATTGGCAAAACTTTCCACCTTGAACAATTCCGGCACATGCACCGAACCGGGTATGCAGCTCTTGCCCAGATCGTTGCGCAACAAATCCACGATCATCAGGTTTTCCGCGCGGTCCTTGGGATGGCCGCGCAATTCTTCGGCAAGCAGGCGGTCATGCTGCGCGTCGCCGCCGCGCGGGCGCGTGCCCTTGATCGGCTTGGTCATCACCTTGCCGTCTTGCACGCTGACAAAACATTCCGGCGAAGCGCACAGAATCTGGGCATGCGGCAAATTCAGGAAGGCCGAATAGGGCGCTGGGCTCAAATCGCGCAACGCAAGATATGCGTCGAACGCATCGCCGTCGGCCTCTGCGCTGAAGCGTTGCGCGAGATTGACCTGGTAACAATCGCCCGCCCGCAAATAATCCTGCACCGCCGCAAATGCGGCCGCATAGCCGGCGGGCGTGAAGTTGGAGGCGATCTGTCCATGCACGCGGAAGGTGTCGGCGGGAAGCGGCGGCGGGCTTTGCAAGCGGAGCAATATTTGCGGCAATAACTCCGCCGTTCCGGCGAAGCGCTGATGCGACACCAGGCGCGCGGTAAGTTGCCGATGATCCAGCACGACCGCCCAGTCGTAGATACCCACCGCCATGTCCGGCAACTGCCCGGCAGCCTGCGCAATTTCCGGTAAAGCCATCATCCGGCGCGCCAGATCGTAGCCCCAATAACCCAGCGCGCCGCCGGCAAACGGCACATCTTCGACGGGCGCGACCCGTTCGCCCAATGCGCTGCGCAACAACGCAAACGGGTCGCCCTGTTCCGTCCCTTCCTCCAGCGTCAGCGTGCGATGCGGCGCGGCGGCCAGAATGTCATAGCGCGCCATCCCGCCGCTGTCCAGCCACACCGCCCAGGGCAAATCGGCCAGCGCGGCATAATAGCGCGAAGCATCGGTTTGATAGGGCAGTGTGGTGCAATAGAAGCTCATCGCTTGATCGTGGGGTAATGCCGGTGTTCAAAACGCTTGTTGCAGGATCATCCTGTCAGGAAAGGCATAATACCATCGCGGCGCGGCGCGCCCACTCCAGCACGGCATGATAAAATCCGCGCTCATTTTCCGGTTCGTACACCATGCTACACAAGCCTCACCCCATCGAAACTCTGCTGCAGCAGCGCATCCTGATTCTCGACGGCGCGATGGGCACGATGATCCAGCGTTACAAGCTGACCGAGGAACACTATCGCGGCACGCTGTTGTATGGCGAGTATAGCGGTACACGCCGGAGCTTTGCCGGGCACGAGGTCGACGTCAAGGGCAACAATGATCTGCTGCTGCTGACCCAGCCGCATGTCATCGGCGGCATCCACCGCGAGTATCTGGAAGCGGGCGCGGACATTCTCGAAACCTGCACCTTCAATTCCAACTCCGTCTCGATGGCGGATTACCAGATGCAGCATCTGGTGTACGAATTGAACGTCGCCGGTGCGAAGCTGGCGCGCGGGCTGTGCGACGAATTTTCCACGCCGGACAAACCGCGCTTCGTCGCGGGCGTACTCGGGCCGACCGGGCGCACCGCGTCGATCTCGCCGGACGTGAACGATCCCGGCGCGCGCAACGTCACCTTTGACGAACTGGTGGAAAGCTACACCGAAGCGACGCGCGGCCTGCTCGACGGCGGCGCGGACCTGCTGATGGTGGAAACCATTTTCGATACGCTCAACGCCAAGGCCGCGCTGTTCGCCATCGAGCAAGTTTTCACCGAACGTGAACACGAGGAACGGAAGCGGGAAGAAGCGTCGCGAGCAGGCCCGGATGCAAGACGCGCCGCAGCGAGCAACGAGACATACCGCGAAGGTAGGCGAGGCGCGAGCGAGGACGCAACGCAGCAGCCGGGTCGCGCAGTAGCTTATTCCCGCTTCCGCGTGCCAATCATGATTTCCGGCACCATCACCGACGCTTCCGGCCGAACTCTTTCGGGGCAGACCACCGAGGCGTTCTGGAACTCCCTGTCACACGCCAGGCCGCTGTCCATCGGCCTGAACTGCGCGCTGGGCGCGGAAATGATGCGCCCTTATGTGGAAGAGCTGTCGCATGTCGCAAACTGTTATATCAGCGCGCATCCCAATGCCGGGCTGCCCAATCCACTGTCCGAGACCGGCTACGATGAGCTGCCGGAAAAAACTGCACTATTGGTGAAGGAATTTGCCACCAGCGGCTTCCTCAACATCGCGGGCGGCTGCTGCGGCACATCGCCCGCGCACATCAAGGCGATTGCCGAGGCACTGAAAGACGTGCCGCCGCGCCGCATTCCGGACATCGAAAAGAAGTGCCGCCTGTCCGGGCTGGAGCCGTTCAACATCGGCGATGACTCGCTGTTCGTCAACGTCGGCGAGCGCACCAACGTCACCGGCTCGAAGATGTTCGCGCGCCTGATCCTGAGCGGCGATTACGCGCAGGCGCTGGACGTGGCGCGCAATCAGGTGGAGAACGGCGCGCAGATCATCGACATCAACATGGACGAGGCGATGCTGGATTCGCAGGCCGCGATGGTGAAGTTCCTCAACCTGATTGCCTCCGAGCCGGACATCTCCAGGGTGCCGCTGATGATCGATTCGTCCAAATGGGAAGTGATCGAGGCCGGGTTGAAATGCGTGCAGGGCAAGTCCATCGTCAACTCGATCTCGCTGAAAGAGGGCGAAGAGAATTTCATCAAGCATGCCACGCTGGTGCGCCGTTACGGCGCGGCGGCGGTGGTGATGGCGTTCGACGAACAAGGGCAGGCCGACACTTATAAGCGCAAGACCGAAATCTGCCAGCGTTGCTACGACATCCTGGTGAACCGCGTCGGCTTCCCGCCGGAAGACATCATCTTCGACCCGAATATTTTTGCGATTGCCACCGGCATCGAGGAGCACAACAATTACGCGGTGGATTTCATCGAAGCCACGCGCTGGATCAAGCAGCACCTGCCCTATGCCAAGATCAGCGGCGGCGTGTCGAATGTTTCCTTCAGCTTCCGTGGCAACGAGGCGGTGCGCGAGGCGATCCATACCGTGTTCCTGTATCACGCGATCAAGGCGGGGCTGACCATGGGCATCGTCAACGCCGGGCAACTCGGCGTATACGAGGAAATCCCAATCTCATTGCGTGACGCGGTGGAAGATGTGGTGCTGAACCGCAGCCCCGATGCGGGTGAACGCTTGGTCACGCTGGCCGAGACGGTCAAGAGCGGCGGCAAGGCGCAAGTCGAGGATTTGGAATGGCGCAAAGGCACGGTGCAGGAGCGGCTGACTCATGCATTGGTGCGCGGCATTACCACCTTTATCGTCGAGGACGCCGAGGAGGCGCGCCAGCAGGCGAAGTTTCCGGTCGAGGTGATCGAAGGCCCGCTGATGACCGGCATGAACGTGGTCGGCGACCTGTTCGGCGAAGGCAAGATGTTCCTGCCGCAAGTGGTGAAATCGGCGCGCGTGATGAAGCAGGCGGTGGCGCATCTGGTGCCGTATA
>CAYGIF010000100.1:0-7618 GCA_964349865.1 uncultured Gallionella sp.
ACATCCTGTGGATCAGCGGCGATTTGCTGTGGGCGATGGGGTTGCCGATGACGGCATATCTATCAGTCATGATATGGAACCTCTAGAAATCCATTTTGCGGGATGAAGCGCAAGGAGCCGCGCAGCGAACGACGAGACATATCAGATTGATAGGCGAGGAGTGAGCGAGCACGCGATGCCGCGATTCGCCCGCAAAATGGATTTATAGAGGTTTCCATTATTCGCTCTCCAAGCGGTCAGATGAGGTAAACGTCCAGGTGCGCGTGATGACCAGGATGTCGGTGTCTTTGCGGATGTCCGGCGGCAGCGGCGCGTAGGGGGCGGCGAGCCTGACGATGCGCATCGCCGCCGCATCCAGGATGCGGTTGCCCGATGGCTTGCTCACTTCCACGCTTTCCACGCTGCCATCCGCGCGTATCGACACGCTGAGCCGCAGGCTGCCGAAAATTCTTTGCTGGCGCGCCTGTTCCGGGTAATTCAGGTTGCCGATGCGTTCCACCTTGATGCGCCAGTCTTCGATGTATTGCGCGAAGCGGTATTCCTGCGTGCGCGCGCCGATGTATTTGCGCCGCGGCTGCTTCTGGTACGCATCCCAATTTTTGTCGATCTGCGCTTCGAGGCGCGCGATCTCCAGGCTTTTCTGCACCAGGTCTTCGCCGCTGCGGGCATCGCTGCTTTGCTGTTTCTTGAGTTCCGGCTGCGCCACCTTGTAATCGCTCTTCAGCCGGGTCAGCATCCGTTTCGATTCTTCCTCGAGCTGCGCCACGCGCCTGGCGATCTGTTCCGGGGTGAACTGCTGGTCGTCGCTGATCGCTGGCAGCGGGCTCCTGGCCTGCCGGTCTTCCGGGGTATTGCCGCCGCCATCCAGGTTGGCCTGCGCCAGCGCATCGGCTTTTGCCGGCCTGGATTTCGACTTGGCGTTGACCAGCACCACTTGCAGCGGCTGGATGAAGCCGGCCGCGCTGCGCGGATCGGGCAGCACCAGCGCGATGCCGAACAAGGCGAAGGCGTGCAGCGCGACCGAGAAGGCCATCGCGGCGGACAGGCGCGTTTTCAAAGCGGCTGGCAAGCTGCTGGCTCCTCCTCCACCGTCGCGACAAAGCGCGTCTGCACATTCAGGTCAAGCAAATCAATCTCGCCGATGGCCAGTTGCACGCGGGTATTGGCGGGCAATTCCGGCAGCGACGGCGCGCGGAAAACCAGCGGGATATCGGCCAGCTTGACCAGATTTTCGCGCAGCACGATTGCCTCCACCCGCTCAATGCTTTCCTGCTGCAACCAGCGCAGGCACCAGTAGCGTTCCATGTGCCGCTGGAAGTCGTTGTAGATGGTGTACATGGTGTCGAAATCGCGCATCGCGGCGTACAGCGCGGGGTCGTTTTTCGGATAGGCCGGCTCCCCGTCGCGCAGCATCGCGATGATCTGGCGCTGGTTCACCATATCCACGTAGCGGCGCAGCGGCGAGCTCGACCACATGTATTGCGCGACGCCCAGGCCCTGATGCGGCGCGGCCACGGTGCTCATCTTCACCTTGCCGTTCTGCTGCGTGCGGTAGATGCCGACGAAGCCATGCTCGGCAAGATGCCTGCCCCATTCGCTGTTCACCAGGATCATCAGTTCGGAGACCACCTTGTCGATCGGCGAGCCGCGCCGCCGCTGCGTGATGCTGACGCGGTCGGACGGGTGCCCGGCCACAAGCTCTTTGGACTCGATATGGAAGTTGTAATCCATTTGCTGCGTGCTGTTGTCGGACGGCTTGCCGCGCACCGCTTCCAGTTTTTGCGCGAGATTCCACAGCAGCGTCAGCTCATTTGCATAGGGGTAATCGAGCTTGCCCGCCGCCAGCGTCTCCTCGTTGAACAGCGGTTCCAGCGTGTCATGGCGCAGGTTCGCGGCGATATGGATGCGTTCGACGCGGCTCTCGTGGCCGAGGATTTCCAGTGTCGTGCCGTCAATCTCGTTATACATCGACAGCGCTGGGCTGACGCGATCCGCGCACAGCGTGAAAGCCTGCACCACGCTGTCCGGCAGCATGGTGATTTTCTGCCCCGGCATATACACTGTGGACAGCCGCTGCGCGGCGATTTTGTCGCCGTCCGAATCGCGCGGCATCCCCAGCGTCGGCGCGGCGATATGCACGCCGATGCGCCAGTTGCCGTTGTCCAGTTTTTCCACCGAAAACGCGTCGTCGATTTCCGTCGTGGTCGCGTCGTCGATGCTGAAGGCATTGACGCCCGCCAGCGGCAACTCGCCCCACGCGCTTAACTCGACCGGCGGAAAGCCCGTGCCGTCGGGGAAATGCTCGAGCAGGAATTTCTGCAAATGGAAATCATGCGTGGAGGGCAATGCGCCGCAGCGTTGCAGCAGATGCGCGGCGGATAAATGCGTCGCCGCGCAGGCCGCTTCCAGCGCCTTGACTTCGAGGGTGTTGCGATCCGGCTTGTAGAGCAATTGCGTGAGGTGTTCGGCGAATTCGGTCGGCAACTCAAAACGGTTCAACTGTTCGGTGTAGCGCGCCTGCAACGCCAGTTGCTGGCGCTTTTTCTCGGCTCCGGCCAGCGCGGCCTTGAGCACATCGGGGGGAGCGGCGCGATAGCGGCCCTTGCCCTTCTTGTGGAAATATATCGGCGCGCTGTGCAGCCGGATCAACGCGGCGGCGGCTTCCAGCGAGCTTGGCGCATGGCCGAAATATTCGGCGGCGATTTGCTCGAAGCCGAACTCGTCCGGCGGGCAGCATTCCCAGAGGAAATCCACTTCGATGCCCGCGGCGGCCGCTTCGGCCTGGGCGAGAAATTCGGCCAGGGCGGGCTGGGCGAAGCGCAGCATCACATTGGCCGCCTTGACCTTGCTGCGCTTGCCGGAAACGCCTTCAACCTGGAGCGAGGAGGTATTGTCGGCCATGATGCTGCCGACCTTGAAGCTGCCGTCTTCTTCGTAAAGGATATTCATGAGGGGGTGCGTGAGAATTTGCCGCGAATTATAGCTGACCTTCCCCCGAAAAATCGTCTTCCAAGCGTGAGGCGGATTCAAGTTCGAAGTGCAACAGCTAATGGTGGCTTGGTGTATGCCCCGCCAACACATAGCGCGACTTCCTCTCGGCCAGGGTAACCAGCCCGCCTTTGTGGTTCTCGCCGATGACGGTGTCTCCCTCCCAATCACCGATGCGCGTCTTCTGGTCGACAATTTCCGGGCGCTTATCGATGCTGACGCGGTTCTTGATCGCTCACTGCCGCTCTTGCCCGATCGCATAACGCTTGCGGTAGGGCTTTTGTCCGCGCAAATGCTGGCACAGGTCATCCCCATCACGTTTGCCCGCATAACCACAGTTGAAGTGGACGTAGATGCGAATTCATTCGCACCTACGGAACAAATACAATGCCCTGAATAAACAGGATATTCATCACCAACTGTGTTTTTTAGGTTGAATACGTCGAGGTGTTTTACAGCCGGAAGTGGCGGCACTCGACGCTGGGCTACAAGTCACCGATACTGTTCTTGAGTGGCTTGCTCACCGCTCAGCAACAGGAAAAACTGGTAGCATGAAACCCGCCTATTGGAAGACGAAAAACCGAGGGAGGGTCAATAAACGGTTTACCGCGCCAACGCCCAAACCACATGCTCACGCACTAACTCGGACGGATGCCCGGTTCGCGACTTCAATGCGACAATCACTGCGGCGCTTTTCGGCGCATTGCCCAACGCAACCGCGATGTTGCGCAACCATTGCTCGTGGCCGATGCGATAGATCGCGCTGCCGGCCAGTTTGCTGTTGAATTCTGCTTCGTCCCATGCGAACAACTCCGCCAGCGACTTATCATCCAGCCCGTGGCGCACGGCGAAATCCGGCTCGGCGCTGGCCTGCGCAAAACCGTTCCCCCGTGAAAAGTTATTCCATGGACATGCCAGCTGGCAATCGTCGCAGCCGTAGATGCGGTTGCCGATCAGCGCGCGCAGCTCGACAGGGATGCTGCCCTTGAGTTCGATGGTCAGATAGGAAATGCAGCGGCGCGCATCGACGCGATACGGCGCGACAATGGCTTGGGTCGGGCAAATATCGATGCAGCGCGTGCAGGTTCCGCAATGCTCCTGTTGCGGCTCATCGACCGGCAGCGGCAGGTTCACGTAAATCTCGCCGAGAAAAAATTGCGAACCCTGTTCGCGCGACAGCAGCAGGGTGTGCTTTCCGCGCCAGCCGAGGCCGGCCTTGCGCGCCAGCTCCACTTCCATGACCGGCGCGCTGTCGGTGAAGACGCGCCCGTCAAATTCCGCAACTTCGGCGCGGATTTTCTCCGCCAGTTTCGCCAGGCGGTTGCGCATCACCTTGTGGTAATCGCGCCCCAGCGCGTAGCGCGAAATGAAGGCGCGCTCGCCGTCCGCCAACACCTGCCATCCGTCGCGCGCACCGGGCGGCGCGCAGTTCATGCGCAGCGAAATCACCCGCAGCGTGCCGGGCAGCAGCTCCGCCGGGCGGCTGCGTTTGGCGCCATGTTTTGCCATATAATCCATCTCGCCGTGCAGGCCGAGCGCGAGCCATTCCAGTAATTCGCTTTCCGCCGCAGAAAGATCGGTGTCGCTGATGCCCACGGCCTGGAAGCCGAGTTCATGCGCCCATGCGCGTATCTGCGCGGCAAACGCGGCGTAATTTACCTGATGAGGAATTTCGTTTTGCATAGCCGTGATGATAGCCGAATCAGATTCCTTCTCGCCGATGAAAACGCGACCCTCGCGCTGGCGCAACGCCTCGCCGCGCGGCTCAAGCCCGGCATGGTGATCTATCTGCGCGGCGACCTCGGCGCCGGCAAAACTACGCTGGTGCGCGGTGTGCTGAATGCGCTGGGTTATGCCGGCCGGGTGAAGAGCCCCACCTACACGCTGGTTGAGCCGTACCAGGCCGCCGGGCTAGACTTGCGCCACTTCGACCTGTACCGCATGCACGACGAGGAAGAATGGGAAGCGGCCGGCTTCCGCGACGAGTTCGACGGGCACAATGTCTTTTTCATCGAATGGCCGGAAAAGGCTCATGGATTGATCCCGCAAGCCGATATAG
Source organism: uncultured Gallionella sp. (assembly GCA_964349865.1). Classification (GTDB taxonomy): domain Bacteria; phylum Pseudomonadota; class Gammaproteobacteria; order Burkholderiales; family Gallionellaceae; genus Gallionella. Next base: position 5,048 of record CAYGIF010000100.1, read on the forward strand.
AAATTGCGTTCGAGATTCTGGAGCAAGGCCGCAACGCGGAAATCCATGCCAATACCGAAATGGGCAAGCAATGCTTAGAGCAGTTGTAAAACTCGCGACACTCCTGATCATCTGCTGGCTGTCCCTATTTTGGGCATCCGGGGCGCACGCCGCCATTGCCGTCAGTTCTGCGCGCGTCTGGCCGGCGCAGGATTACACGCGCCTGACGCTCGAATCCAGACAGGCCATCCGCCACAATATGTTCACCGTGAGCAAGCCGGAGCGCCTGGTCGTCGATCTGGAAGACGTCGAAATAGGCGATGCGTTAAAGGAACTTGCCAATAAAATCGGCAGCGACGACCCCTACATCGCCAGCGTGCGCGTCGGACGCTTCAAACCCGGCGTGGTGCGTCTTGTGCTCGACCTGAAGAGCGAAGTCAAGCCGCAGTTGTTCGTCCTCAAACCGGTCGGCGAATACGGTTACCGCCTGGTGCTGGACGTATACCCCGCCCAGCCGCTTGACCCGTTGATGGCCTTGCTCGAACAACCCAAAGCACCCATTCCCGAAGCCGCCAGCGCGCCCGCCGCAATCAGTCAGGCCACAGAAGAACCGCCCGCCGAAGAAAAACCCGAACCAGTCGCAAAGCCGGGCATCGGCAAGATCGACACGCAACTGCCTGCCGCGCCTGCCAAAAACCTACCCGAACTGCGCGCCCGCATGCTGATCGTCGCCATCGACGCCGGGCACGGCGGCGAAGACCCCGGTGCGCGCGGCAAAAAAGGTTCCTACGAAAAAAATGTCACGCTGGCGATCGCGCGCAAGGTGAAAGCATTGATGGATGACACGCCAAACATGCGCGGTGTGCTGATACGCGACGGCGATTACTTCATCCCGCTGATCGGGCGCGTCGCCAAGGCGCGCCAGGTCAACGCGGACTTGTTCGTCTCCATCCACGCCGACGCCTTCATCAAACCGGACGCGCGCGGCTCGTCGGTATTCGCGCTCTCCGAACATGGCGCAACCAGCGCTGCGGCGCGCTGGCTGGCGAAAAAGGAAAACGAGGCCGACCTGATCGGCGGCGTGAACATCGCGGTGAAAGACCCCTATCTGGCGCGCACCCTGCTCGACCTGTCCCAGACCGCCACCATCAACGACAGCATGAAACTCGCCAAGCATGTGCTGCACGAACTCGGCGGCATCAACGACCTGCATCGCGGCCAGGTCGAACAGGCCGGATTCGCCGTGCTGAAGTCGCCGGACATCCCGTCGATCCTGGTCGAGACCGCCTTCATCAGCAACCCCAGCGAAGAGCGCCGCCTGAACGACGAGGACTACCAGATGAAGTTGGCGAATGCGATTCTGGGCGGCGTTAAACGCTATTTCGCGCAGAATCCGGCGCTGTCAAAACCGAAGTTCGCGCAGGCGGAGTTTTAGGCGATGTTTCAGCAGCAAGCCTTCCCGAAATAATGGCGTTCTTGTCACCCACCTTACGTTAACCCATGAATATCACCGAAGATTTTCTTGTTAAAAATATTGAGTGCCTTCATAAAGCCACTCATTTGTTGGCCGCAAGAGCTTCCGGTATTGAAGAAGAGAAACTAGTCGCATACCCATCCATTCTGAAAATAGGTGAGCGACTTTGTTGTGTTTCAGTTGGCTTTCCAGGTGCGGACTCTGATTTTATTATGCCGTATGTTATTAACGCTGCATTTGGATTAGAGATGTGCCTTAAGTTGTTATTGCTATGCGAATCCAAAAAATGGGAAGAAACACACAACTTAAACAACCTTTACTTAGCGGTATCGCATGAATCAAAGTCACACATGAAAGATGTCTTTGATAAGCTCGTAAAGAGCTCCTCAGTTTATAAAGATATTTCTAGAAGGTTAAATGAAGACGCAAAAATTCAATTTTCATGGAATCTAGACAAGCTCATTGCACAATCCAGCACCGCATTTGACGATTGGCGCTACGCCTTCGAAAGTAGTAGCCGCCCTGTTAGCTGCTTTGCTGGATATTTCGAAATTCGAACAGCGATTCTTAGCGCCATAGACGTAAGCAAGAGCAAGGATAGTTGAACGTCATGAATGCCATTAACGCGGTAGGATGGGTTGAGCAACGCGATACCCATCGGTTTCGAGCACATGTTGGGTATCGCTACGCTCAACCCAACCTACGCCAAACTCATCTACCCCCTCAAAAACATCACGCCGGAAAAACTCCCGTTGAGAGATAGCGATCCCCGCGGTCGCACACGATGAACGCGATGGTTGCATTCTCGACCTGCTGCGAGATGCGCAGCGCCACGGCCAGCGCGCCGCCGGATGAGATGCCGCAGAAGATGCCTTCCTCGCGCGCGAGGCGGCGCGTCATGTCCTCCGCCTCTTTCTGATTCACGTATTCCAAGCTGTCCACGTTTTTGCCGTCGTAGATTTTCGGCAGGTAGGCTTGCGGCCATTTGCGGATGCCGGGAATCTGCGCGCCCTCTTCGGGCTGCACACCGATGATCCGGATGGCTGGATTCTTTTCCTTGAAAAAGCGCGAGCAGCCCATGATGGTGCCGGTGGTGCCCATGCTGCTGACGAAGTGCG
>CAYGIF010000101.1:0-7521 GCA_964349865.1 uncultured Gallionella sp.
CCCCGACGACAATGACGTAGGTATTGCCCGGCGTCACCGCAACCACTTTCCTCGCATACTGCCCGCCCGCAGCGCCGCCGCCTTTGGCAGGATTGCCTGTCGCCGCGCCGCCCCCTCCTCCTCCTCCCCATGCTTCCACCGTGACCGAGGTCACGCCCACCGGAGCGACCCAAGTTCCCGACGCCGTGAATGTATCCGTCACCGCCTCTGCCGCCCCCGCCAGTAAACACAACACCAGAAAAATTATTTTTATCATCTTGATTAATCTCTATCTTTCGCTAATGCCATGCCGCAAATGAAATTGCTCGCATATTCTGCGGCGACGATATGTTTGGCACCGTCTAATCCTGTGAAACTATTGCGCAATGCTCACTTGCATCTGCCGCTCGACATAGCCCGGATTTCCTGCCGCAAGACCCTGCGTCGCAGCGACCGAGCTAACTTGATATAGCCACCCACTTGCGCCGTCGACATACTGAACAGCACTGCAAGCCACATTCACGCTGAATGCCGACAACTGCGTACCGGCCGGCAATGCCGGCTGCAATGGGAGGGGCGTGCCGTCCTGACATGCCGCAGCAACCCCGCTGCCCACAACGGGAACCGACGACTGCGTTATTTGAAACGCAGCCCATTCTATTCCGGCACGCGAAGCCTGATAGGCGCGTGAGCCCATCACATCCAGCGCGGCGCTCTGGTGTTGCGTGGTAGATAAAGTCACGGCAAACGTGCCGAGCGCGGCGATCACCACCAGCAGGAAAATCGCCGAGACCAGGCTGAAGCCGCGCTGAATTCTTTGCATCGCTTTATGTTCCGTCTTCTGGATCATGGCACGTTATTGACATGAATTACGTGATAGAGGCTGACGCTCTCGTTGCTGCGGGTGATTCCCAGCCGGACATCCACCAGGCCGTTGCGTTGATTGACAGCATCATAACCAATATCGCAGACCGCCAGCTTGTCCGCCAGAGCGGCGCCACCAGTCGCGGCTGACGGATTACCAAAACCGTACCCGGAATAACGCCTGAGCACCCCCGTGCCATCGCCATTCGCACCGACCCCAACGCCTTCGCAGGAATAAGTCACCGCCTGCTGACCTCCGGGCACAACCAGGAAGCGCTGTCCCGGCAACTCGGCGAATGCGGGGAATTGCTCCCCCAAGATTTGTACCTTGGTCAGCGTTCCCGTCGCGCCTGTATAAGGGCGGCGAACTCCGTTTCCCGCAAACGTCTTGTCATAAGGGGGGTTGCCATCTGATTGTGTGCTGCCAACCACAATTTGGTCGCTCGTGTCATCCGTAACCCCTCTTACAAATGTGATGGCCGCACCGATGACCTCAAAGCAGGTGTCGGCAGAAACAAACGACAACGCGTCTCCATCTGCATTACCGGCAACGGCGGCGCAAAGCGTCCCGGCACCCGCATTGGCGCGATACCGCCCGCCCGCCTTGGTCGGCAAAAATTCCATGCACGACGAAGCTGCGGCAGGGCAGTTGACCGTGCGGATGCTGTTCGGCACCGCCGTACGGATATCGCGACCCATGCGCCGCAACGCGGTATCGGCGATATCGGTCATGTCGGCGCGGCGCGCAACGTCGGTGTACTGTTGAATCGGCGCCTTGAGGAATATCGCGACGATGCCGCCGATGATGCCGGTGATGACGATCACCATGATCATCTCGACCAGAGTAAAACCGGATTGGATTTGCCCATTCGAGCGCATCAGTAATCCACCCGGTATCCCACCGCTTCGATTGACTGCCCGGATGGGCCGGCTACCGTTACGGTTATATGCGCCGCACTGGCCGCCGGTATGTTTCCCCAAGCCGCAGCAAGAGGCTTTAGAACAACAACACTTACGTTATAGTTTCCCAGCCCCGGCACTGCCGACGCTGCACCATTTGCCGGAAACACCCCGGTCGTGGCAAATCCGTTGTAATCCATAATGTCATCGAAACTGGCGCGATTCGCTTGAGTGGCCACACCAGAAAACCCCCCGTCTGGATTTGAGAAATCCTGCAACTCAATTTCCTCCAGCAACGATTCTGCAATCGCCAGGGCTTGTTTGTGGATCAGCGGGTCGGCGCTGCCTTTGGTGGTGACGTTCATCACCAGCAGAATCCCCGCCAGCGCGACGCCGACGATGACGATGAACATTATCAGCTCGACCAGGCTGATGCCGCGTTGATTATGGCGAGTGAACATAGCCGGTCTCTGCTTCTACAGTAATCGTGGTTGTGCCAACAGTCGCCACAGCAGGCGAATTAGGTCGCCCCAGCGCATCAAAATTTACACTGATTGGCGTCATTGAAAATGCAACCCCAGGAGGCGCATCAACATAGTTCACACTGCCCGCTGGCAAATTCAGGGCTGTGTCACAAGATGTGGCAACTGTTATGGTCAGGGAGAGCCTGTCGGGGCTGGTTGAGTAAGCCGCGCAAACATTACGATGCTGCGCAATCGCGGCCTTTTGCGCGTAGCGCAATGCCGCTTGAACTTCATCGGCAAAGCCGCGAGCCTTAAATACATTAACTTCAAAAAAACGCGGCGCAACGACGACCCCCAGGATGCCGATAATGACTATCGCCATAACCAGTTCGACCAATGTGAAACCTGTAGAACGCTTCATTTGTTCCCAACAATACAGTCAAGGCAGGATGGATAACGCGTCGGAATATTTTGCTCGCTTTTGCAGTGTAGCAAAACCCGCAAGCTGCGGACGAAAAAACAGGGGAGCAAGCTCCCCCGTGTTGTTTGTTGCGGCTTACACAGAGTGGATGCAACAATCCACTTTTCATGCATACCACGGAAGGCGCTTTGCTTTTTCGCCCTGCGCAAGCCGGTTAGCAGTCAGTATCAACCCGAGTAAATGTCGGGACTTGGCCGGCAGCGCTGGCAGGGTTGTATTTCAAAGTGCAGCCGGATTGAAGTGTCCACGTATCCGTCGCAAAAGTGGCGCCGCCTCTTTCTTGCAATAGCAGATCAATACCGGCGGCGGAAGGGTAGCCATAAATCAGATCCATAGACTGCGAGTCAATCACAGCCGACACGGCAGCACTCGTAACGGAAGAGCCTGCCATGAGCGCCTTGCCGTATGCCATCGTTGCTGCGGATTTAGCGGAACCTTCAATGCTTTTCAACACCGCAATTCGGGCATCCTTGCTTACACTCACAAACTTCGGCAGCGCGGTCGCCGCTAGGATACCCAAAATCACGATCACCATGATCAGCTCGATCAGGGTAAAACCCGATTGTTGTTTCATTTTCACTCTCCTAAAGTTTCAAGGCCTGTCCCGAGCCTCATCTAAGGGTCGCAGCCCCGATTATCAAAAACCTTCACTTTGCCTGCCAAGTCCTTGCCGCAGCAAGACTTTCACAAGTCGCGCATACTATAATCGGGATTTGATAAGCGCGCAACAGCCGTTTATCCTCTGCCGAAAAACGGTTGCGCCCAAACAACACTTGACTTGCCTGAACCGCCTGCGCATACTTTGTTGAAGTTTTCAACAAAGGGGAAATCTAAAATGGCTACCGTCAATTTCAGTGTGCCTGCCGATGTTAAGGCAGCTTTCAATGAAACGTTCAACGACCGGAACAAGAGTGCGATCATCGCCGAGTTGATGCGCGAGGCCGTGGAACGGGCACAGCGCAAACAACGCAGCCATGAGGCTATTGTGAGCATTTTGGAGCGGCGCAAAAATGCACCTGCCATTACTGAAGATCAATTTCGTGCCGCGCGCGAGGAAGGCAGGCCGTGATTCTGGCGGTTGATGCCAGCGTGGCGATCAAGTGGTTTTTTTGCGACCGACCTGATGAAGTCGATGCGCAGCAAGCTCTGCAAATCCTCGCTGCGGTAGATGCCGAAAAAGTGCAACTCCGTCAACCCCCTCACTTTATCGCCGAAGTCGCCGCAGTCCTCTCCAGAGAAAAACCGGACGATGCGCGAGCCGACCTTGCCGATCTCCTCAATATGGAATTTCAGCGCGTCGAATCCTCAGCCATTTACGCCACCGCCTGCGATCTCGCCACCCGCCTGAATCACCACCTGTTCGACACGCTCTACCATGCTGTCGCGCTGCACGAACCCGATGCCACTCTGATCACCGCAGATCGCCGCTATTACGACAAAGCCAAGAGTATTGGTCAAATCACTTTGCTGGGTGATATGCGGTTCGCGTAATCCATGCTGGCCGGCACGTAGGGGCGAATTCATTCGCACGATGTCGGTTGTTTGGATTGTGCGGATAAATCCGCACCTGGATGGATGCCGCTACACCAACATGCGGAACACGGCGAAGAACAGGTAGATGCTGCCCAGCAGCAGCAACCAGCCGACCCGTTGGGCATGGCCCATAACAAAGCGCTCCACTTGATCGCGCGGTATCGCCATCACCCTGGTGGCACGGCGCGACGATACCCATTGGTTGGCCGATTCTTCGATGCCGCGCAGCAGGCTGGGGCGCAGCCAGAGAAACAAACCGACAAACAGCGCAACGGCGGCGCCGGTCAGCGAGGCGAGCACCAGCGCATCCAGCAAACCATCCAGCAGTTCGTTTGGGATATAGCTGTTTGGCACATAACCGGCCAGGCGTTGCAGGGCGCTTGCCTTGTCTAACAGCAAGCCAAAGTACACGAGGATGTAGCACGCGCCAAAGGTGATCAATATGCCGAGCGGGCGATGGCGCCGGTAGAACCATTGCTCGATATTGACGCTGCGATCCAGCAATTGATCCAGATGGCGCGTGGAAATCCAGCGGTTCGCCACCCGGTTGACGCGCGCCATGAGATGCGGCTTGAAGATGAGCAACAGGGAAACCGCAACGCCCGTCAACGCGCCGACAATCAAAAAAATGGCGAGCGATTGCCAAAGAATAATGCTTACCGGATTTGCCATCTTGATACCTGACAGGGTGGGTTGAATAGCGCGCTCACCATTGTATGCTCAGAACCACGAATAAGGCTCGACTGGCTCAAACAGCGCACCGGTCAGCTCGGCGGGGGCGCTTTGCAGCGAGGGCAGGCGCGGTGCTTCGTAGTTTATGACGACATGAAAACGTATCCATTTCTTGCCGTCCTTGCCCGGCTTGAAGTAATTGGCGTTGCGCACGACATAGACCAAGTCACGTGTCTTGAGATCGAACACCCAGTTGCCGGACTCCACGGACAGCGGCGTGGGATCGTAAAACTCTCCGGCGTAATTGCGCGGCTTTTTCTGCAGCCAGTTCATCGGGTTGTCCTGCGCCAATGGCGGTACATCGGACGGCTTGCCGCGCGTCAGGATTTGGCCGTATTGCATGACCAATGCGCTTTGTATCGTTCCCGCGACCGTTTCCATCGCGGTCTTCTCGGCCTGCTCCACGTAGAACAGCATCCGGTTGAGGAACAACCCCGCCATCACCACCACGATGATGATAACCACGATCAGTTCAATCAGCGTAAAGCCTCGACAACCCCCCTGATCCCTGATCCCTGATCCCTGATTCCTGAACCTCATCGGTTCATCGCCGCCTTGCCGAGATCCCACATCGGCAGGAATACGCCGAGTGCGAGAATCAGCACCAATATGCCGAGAAACACGATCAGGATCGGTTCGATTTGCGAACTCAGGGTCTTGACCTCGTATTCGACCTCGCGCTGGTACATATCGGCAACCTCGAACATCAGCCCGTCCAGATCGCCAGTTTCTTCGCCCACCGCGATCATCTGCAACACCACCGGATTGAATACGCCGGCGGCGACCGCAGTGCGCAGGATGCTCTCGCCGCGCTCCACGCCTTCGCGCATCTGCTCGATGCGGCTGCGCATGAATTCGTTATCCACCACCATGCTGACCACATTCATCCCTTGCAGGACCGGCATCCCGCTCTTGAAGGAAAGCGCCATGCTGCGCGCGAACCGCGCCAGGGTGGATTTGAGGATGATCTTTCCGGCAATCGGCAATTTGAACTTGTACCTGTCCCACTGGTAACGCCCATCCGGCGTGTTGATGTAGAAGCGGAAGCTCATCACCGCACCGACCACCATCGCCAGCATCAAAAACCAGTAATTCACCATGAAGCCGGAAAAACCGATCAGCATTTTGGTCATCAGCGGAAGCTCGGCGTGGAAGCCCGCAAACACCTTGGCGAACGCGGGAATCACAAACAGGTTGACGACCACGATGGCGATCACCATCGCCAGCATCACGAAGCCGGGGTAACGCATCGCGGTCTTGATGCGTTCGCGCATGTCGCGCTCGAATTCGAGGTGGTCATACAGGCGGATGAAGGTCTCGTCCAGCATGCCGGTCATTTCGCCCACCTGCACCATGCTGACGTAAAACGGCGAAAAAACCTTCGGATGGCGGCGCATCGCGGTGCTGAGTTCGCGCCCGCTGTCCAGGCTCTCGCGCAAGTCCCCGATCATCGCGGCAAAGACCGGGTTTTGCGTGGACTCCTGCAACCCCGCCAGCGCGCGCATGATCGGCACGCCGGCCTTGAGCAGGGTGTACATCTGGCGGCTGAACAGCAGCAAGTCCATCGGGGTGACGGGTTTCTCGGTGAACAGCCGTTTGAGCCAGCCCGGCTTGCCCAATGAAACGCCGCTAATGCCGCGGAACGACCTGATTTCGGTGGGCGTAATGCCGTTTTTCACGAGCTGGTCGGCGATCGCCCCGCTATCATCGCCGTCCAGCGTGCCTTCCACCAGATCGCCGCGCCCATTGCGCCCCTTGTAGGCAAAAACGCCCATTATGGAGCCTCTGATGGAATCGCGCATGGTCGCGACGGCGACTTTGCGGGACGGGATGCAAGGCGCGAGGTGCAGCGAATGGACATTCCCTTCGCAAGCCGAGCAACGCAACAGACCGCCCGCAAAGTCCCGTCCCTCCGGGTTGCATCAAAACGAGGCGTCTTCGTCGTGCGCCTAGCATCCGTCCTCGTTTTGACTACAACACGATCCATGTGCGACTCCATCAGAGGCTCCTAGTCTTCCACCTGGTTGCTGATGCGCATCACCTCGGCGACCGTGGTGCGACCTTGCTTCAATTGCTCCAGCGCGTGATCGAGGACGGTTTTGCCGCGCATGTGCTGCCGTGCGGCTTGCATGAAATGGCTGACGCTTTCGTGCGCGGCCGCTTCGACCAGTTCGCGGTTCATTTCCAGCATTTCATACACGCCCATGCGGCCGCGATAACCGGTGCCGTTGCAATGCGAGCAGCCGCGCCCGTGCAGCAAGCCCCCCCATTGCTCGGGCGGCACACCTTCGATCTTCAGCCACTCGCTTTCCTGCGGCGTGGGAAGATGCGCTTCGCTGCAGCTTCCGCAGACGCGCCGCAACAGGCGCTGCGCGATGACGACCTGTACCGACGAGGCCACCATGAAGCGCGGCGTGCCCATGTCCACCAGGCGGAACAGCGTGCCGGCGGCATCGCGGGTGTGCAGCGTGGAAAACACCAGGTGGCCGGTCATCGCGGCGCGCAGGCCGATTTGCGCGGTTTCCGCATCGCGCATTTCGCCGACCAGGATCACGTCCGGATCCTGGC
>CAYGIF010000102.1:0-7434 GCA_964349865.1 uncultured Gallionella sp.
CGCGCCGGCAAGAAAATCCTGCTGGCGAACAAGGAAACGCTGGTGATGGCGGGCAGCGTGTTCATGGACGCGGTGCGCGCCGGCGGCTCCGTGCTGTTGCCGATCGACAGCGAACACAACGCGATTTTTCAGGCGCTGCCGCGCGGCTATGACGGCAACCTGGCGAAAAACGGCGTGCGCCGTATCCTGCTCACCGCTTCCGGCGGGCCGTTCCGCGATACGCCGCTGGAAGAATTGCAGCATGTCACGCCGGAACAGGCGTGCGCGCATCCCAACTGGGTGATGGGGCGCAAAATTTCGGTGGATTCGGCAAGCATGATGAACAAGGGGCTGGAAGTCATCGAGGCGCACTGGCTGTTCAATGCTGCTGCCGACGACATCCAGGTGGTGGTGCATCCGCAGAGTGTGGTCCACTCGCTGGTCGAATATGTCGATGGTTCGGTGCTGGCGCAGCTCGGCAACCCGGACATGCGCATACCGATCGCCTATGGCCTGGCTTGGCCGGAGCGTATCGATTCCGGCGTGGCGCCGCTGGACTTGTTCAAGGTGGCGACGATGGATTTCGCAGCGCCCGACCTCGGGCGTTTTCCCTGCCTGGCATTGGCCTACCGGACATTGCGCGCGGCGGGCACCGCGCCGGCGATGCTGAATGCCGCGAACGAGGTGGCCGTAGAGGCTTTTCTCGATAAGCGGATTTCCTTCCTGTCGATTCCGCGCGTCATCGAAGCGGTGCTGGACGCGCTGCCGGTCGGCAAGGTCGGCTGTCTGGACGATGTGCTGGGCGCGGATGCCGAGGCGCGCCGCGCCGCGCAACAGCAAATCAAACAATCATGATTACCTTGCTGGCGTTTGTCGGCGCGATCGCGCTGCTGGTGGTGTTCCACGAGCTCGGGCATTACTGGGTGGCGCGCCGCTGCGGGGTGAAAGTGCTGCGTTTTTCGGTCGGTTTCGGCAAGGTGATTTACAGCAAACGCTTCGCCGGCGGCGACACAGAGTGGGTGGTTTCCGCGATTCCGCTGGGCGGCTATGTCAAGATGCTGGACGAGCGCGAGGGCGAAGTCGCCCCGGAAGACCTGAAATACGCTTTCAACCGCCAGCCGGTATTGCGGCGCATGGCAATTGTGGTGGCCGGGCCGCTGGCGAATTTTCTGCTGGCCATTATGTTGTACTGGACGTTGTTTGTGTATGGCGTGCCGGGACTGAAGCCGATGCTGGGCGATATACCGCCGGGTTCTCCGGCTGCCATCGCGCAGTTGCAGGCGGGCGAAACCATTCTCAGCATCAACGGCGAGGCGATTCCGAACTGGGAAGAATTGCGCTGGACGCTGCTGGAACTGACCCTTCGCCCTTCGATGCCTCAGGGTGGCTCAGGACAGGCCACGCAGCACGGCGAAGTGAAAATCGAAGCGCAAGGCGCCGATGGCGCAAGGTTGTTTCACATGCTGGACATCAGCAGCCTGGAAGCGAAGGATCTGGATGGCGAGTTTCTCGACAAGCTCGGACTGCACCCCTACCGGCCGCCGATCCTGCCGGTTATCGGCAAGGTTGCCGAAAACAGCGTGGCGCAACGCGCCGGCTTGCAGGAAGGGGATTATATCCTGCAGGCCGACGGCGTGGCGATGCAGCGCTGGAACGAGGTGGTGGAAGTGGTGCGCAGGCATCCCGGCCAAACGGTGCGGCTCGATATCCGGCGCGGCGAAAAAACCTTGAGCATCGCGGTAGTGCCGCAGGTTGTTTCCGATTCTGGCAAGGCCGTGGGCAAGATCGGTGCGGCGCCGCAAGTGGACAATGCCGCATGGCAGGCGATGCTGACCGAGGTAAGCTATGGCCCGTTTGAGGCATTCGAGCGGTCTTTGCGCAAGACCTGGGAAACGGCCGTCATCAGCCTGAAAATGCTGGGCAAGATGGTGCTGGGCGAGATTTCGATGAAAAACCTGAGTGGACCGATCACGATCGCCGATTATGCCGGCCAGTCCGCCGCAATGGGCGTAGCAGCTTATCTCGGTTTCCTAGCCTTGATCAGCATCAGTCTCGGCGTGCTGAATTTGCTGCCTATCCCCTTATTGGATGGGGGACACTTGCTGTATTATGTCGCCGAATGGGTCAAGGGCAGTCCGGTTTCCGAACTGGCTTGGGAAATCGGCCAGAAAATCGGCATCGCGCTGCTCGGCATACTGATGGTATTTGCCATCTATAACGATATTAATCGCCTAATCTCAGGTTAGAAAATGAAATTAAAAAAACTGGCGGGGCTGATTTCCCTGCTCTGCATGTCCCCCGCGTGGGCAATCGAACCGTTCACCGTCAAGGATATCCGCGTCGAGGGTGTTCAGCGTACCGAAGCCGGCACGGTGTTCAGCTACCTGCCGGTCAAGGTCGGCGATATCCTGGACGACCAGCAGGCCGCCGCAGCGATCCGCGCGCTGTATGCCACCGGGTTCTTCAAGGATGTGCGCCTGGAAGTCGAGCAGGGCGTACTGATCGTGCTGGTGCGCGAGCGCCCGTCGATCGCCAGCATCGAACTCAACGGCATCAAGGATTTCCCGAAGGATCAGCTCAAGGACAACATGAAATATGCGGGGCTGGCCGAGGCGCGCATTTTCGACAAGGGCGCGCTGGACAAGGCTGTCCAGGAATTGAAGCGCCAGTATGTGGCGCGCGGCAAATACGGCGTGAGCGTGACGACCACCGTCACCGAACTGGAGCGCAACCGCGTCGGCATCGTGTTCAATGTGGCTGAAGGCGAGGTTTCCAAAATCAAGCAAATCAACCTGGTCGGCAATCGCGCCTACAAGGAAGAAGAGTTGCTGGACATGATGAAGCTCAGCACGCCGGACTGGATGAGCTGGTTTAGCAACAGCGATCAGTATTCCAAGCAAAAACTGTCCGCCGACATGGAAGCCATGCGCTCGTTCTATATGGACAACGGTTATCTGGAGTTCAACATCGATTCCACGCAGGTCTCGATTACGCCGGACAAGAAAGACATTTACATCACCATCAATATCACCGAAGGCGAGAAATACACCGTGTCCAAGGTGGGGGTGTCCGGCAATACCCTGATCGCCAAGGAAGAGGTCGAAAAGCTTATTCAGGTAAAAGCGGGCGATACTTTCTCGCGCAAGGCCTTGACCGAAACCAGCAAGAAGGTCGGCGAGCGCTTGGGGCAAGAAGGCTACGCCTTTGCCAACGTGAACGCGATCCCCGAACTGGACAAGGAAAAGCATCAGGTGGCCTTCAATTTCGTGGTTGACCCGGGGCAGCGCGTGTATATACGCCGCATCAATATCGCCGGCAATGACAAGACGCGCGACGAGGTCATCCGCCGCGAATTCCGCCAGGTCGAGGGCGCCTGGTTCGATATGGAGAAAATCAAGAAATCCAAGCAGCGCGTGGACAAGCTGGACTTCTTCTCCGAAGTCGACTTGGAGACCCCGCCGGTGCAAGGCACCGCCGACCAGATGGATGTAAACGTCTCGATAAAAGAAAAATCCACGGGTAATTTTTCGCTGGGCGCAGGTTTTTCCAACAACGAGGGAATAACGCTGTCGGCTGGTATTACACAGGCCAACCTGTTCGGCAGCGGCAACCATGTTTCGACGCAGATCAATACCAGCAAGGTCAACCAGGTCTATTCGCTTTCCTATACCAACCCGTATTTCACCGATGACGGCGTGAGCCGCGGTTTCGACGTTTATAAACGCGATACCGATTCGAGCAGCACGGCGGTGAGCCAATATTCATCCCATACCCTGGGCGGCGGCGTGCGTTTCGGTGTGCCGATAGCCGAGGATGAGTCGATCAGCTATGGCCTGGCGTTTGAGAGTACCCGGTTGGGGTTGCTGACAAACCCTTCGGCGCGCTTGATGCAGTACGTCGATACCTTTGGCGCGTCCAACAGGAATTTGTTGGGAACAATCGGCTGGGGCAGGGATAGCCGCGACAGCGCGATTTACACCACCGAAGGTACGGTGCAGCGCGCCTTCGCGGAAATTGCGCTGCCGGTGTTCGACATGCGCTACTACAAGCTGAATTACCAGCACCAGTGGTTTCACCCGTTGAGCAGCGATGTTACCCTGCTGTTGAACGGCGAGGCCGGTGTTGCGGGCGGTTATGGCGGCAAACCGATGCCGTTCTTCAAGAATTTCTATGCGGGCGGCACCGGCTCGGTGCGGGGGTACGATTCAAGCTCGCTGGGCCCGCGCGATCTCAACGATCAAGCGCTGGGCGGCACGAAGCGCGTGATCGGCAATGCGGAGCTGCTGATGCCGGTTCCGGGAATCAAGGAAAAATCGGTGCGCCTGAGCGGGTTTGTCGATGCGGGCGCGGTGTATGGTTCTGGCGACCTGCCGGGCAGCGCCGGATTGCGCTATTCTGCCGGTGCGGCATTTACCTGGATAGCTCCGGTGGGGCCGATCAAGTTCAGCTATGCCGTGCCGCTCAACAAGCAGGCGGTGGATAAATTGCAGAAGTTCCAGTTTACCCTTGGTTCGATGTTCTAAACGAGTAAGGAGTGCGTGATGAAAATGGCGATCAAAGTATGTGCGTTGGCTATGTTGTTAGGCATGGGGGCGGCGCAGGCCGCTGATTTCAAGGTGGGTGTGGTGGATACCGAGCGCGTGTTGCGCGAGTCTGCACCGGCGGTGAGGGCGGAAAAAAAGATTGAAAAGGAATTCTCCGGGCGCGACCAGGAAATCAAGAAGCTGATGAAACAGGCGAAAGAACTGCAAGCCTTGTTGGAGAAGGATGGCGGCAAGTTGTCGGATGCCGATCACCGCAACAAGGAGCGCGAGTTGACCAGCATGAATGTGAATTTGCAGCGCATGCAGCGCGAGTTCCGCGAAGATTTGAATCTGCGCAAAAACGAGGAACTGGCCATCGTGCTGGAGCAGGCCAACAAGGCGATTCAGGCGATCGCCGAAACGGAAAATTACGACCTGATCCTGCAGGAAGCGGTGTATCGCAACCCCAGAATAGATATCACCGACAAGGTGATCAAGCATCTCGCCGGCGAGAAAACCGACAGCGGCAAGGACAGCAAATAAGCGATACGCAGGATGAATATTTCCTATCGGTTGGCTGACATCGCAGCACAGCTTGGCGGGCGCGTGCTGGGGGATGCCGAGGTGCGCGTTTCCCAAATTGCCACGCTGGAAAAGGCGCAGCCAAACCAGATCAGTTTTCTCACCAACAGTAAATATCGCATGCAGCTTGCCGGCACCCGGGCCGGCGCAGTGATACTCGGCGAGGCGGATGCGGGGGCGACCGATTTGCCGCGCATCGTTTCGGATAATCCCTACGCCTATTTTGCCAGGGTTTCGGCTTTGCTCAATCCTTTGCCGGAAGCCAGGCCGGGCGTGCATCCAAGTGCGGTCATCGACTCAGGCGCGCAGATCGACCCGACGGCCAGCATCGCCGCGATGGCGGTCATCGGCGCTGGCGCGACGATAGGAGCATTCAGCGTGATCGGCGAGGGCTGCTGTATTGGCGCAAATACGGTCATCGGCAGCCATGCCCAGCTGTATCCGGGTGTGGTGATTTATCACAACTGCGTGATCGGCGATAACCTGATTGCGCATTCCGGCGCGGTGATCGGCTCGGACGGTTTCGGCATTGCGATGGATGAAGGGCGCTGGGTCAAGATTCCGCAAGTCGGGCGCGTGGTGATCGGCAACGATGTCGAGATCGGCGCGAATACCACCATAGACCGCGGCGCGCTCGACGACACGGTGATCGAAGACGGCGTGAAGCTGGACAACCAGATACAGGTCGCGCATAACGTGCGCATCGGCGCGCATACCGCGATTGCCGGATGCGTAGGGATCGCCGGCAGCACCACCATCGGCAGCTATTGCCGCATCGGCGGCAGCGCAGGTATTCTCGGGCACTTGCAAATAGCCGATCACGTTGAAATTTCATCGTTTACACTGGTTGGGAAATCCATCAAGGAAGCTGGCAGCTACAGCGGGATATTTCCGTTCAGCAGCAACGATGACTGGCGCAGGAACGCAGTGCACTTGCGGCATCTCGACGATCTGGTGAAGCGCGTCAAGACATTGGAACAGGAAATCGCATTTTTGAAAGGAAAAGATCAATGAGCACGCAAATGGACATCCACGCCATTCTCGAACACCTGCCGCACCGCTACCCGTTTCTGCTGGTGGATCGGGTTTTGTC
This sequence comes from uncultured Gallionella sp., assembly GCA_964349865.1. GTDB lineage: Bacteria > Pseudomonadota > Gammaproteobacteria > Burkholderiales > Gallionellaceae > Gallionella. The sequence continues at coordinate 6,178 of CAYGIF010000102.1, forward strand.
GATTGAGCCGGGCAAGGACATCGTCGCGTTGAAGAACGTCACGATCAACGAACCGTTTTTCCCCGGCCATTATCCGCACCATCCGGTGATGCCCGGCGTGCTGATTATCGAGGCGATGGCGCAGGTCGCCGCGCTGCTGTCGTTCAAATCCATGAGCAGCAAGCCAGACGACAAATCGGTGTATTACTTCGTCGGCATCGACGGCGCGCGCTTCAAGCGCCCGGTTACTCCCGGCGATCAATTGATTATCAAGGTGGCGCTGACACGCAGCATGCGCGGCGTGTTCAAGTTCAGCGCCAAGGCCGAGGTCGAGGGGCAGCTGGCCGCCGAAGCGGAATTGATGTGTACCGTAAAATCGGTGGCGTGATTTTGTATTTCAAGAGGTATTCATGATTCACCAGACCGCCATCGTCCATCCGGACGCGAAGCTTGCCGACGACGTCGAGGTGGGCGCCTATTCCATCATCGGCGAGCATGTCGAGATCGGCGCGGGCACGGTGATCGGCCCGCATGTGGTGATCAGCGGGCGCACCCGCATCGGGCGGAATAACCGCATTTTCCAATTCAACTCGCTGGGCGAAATCCCGCAGGACAAGAAATATGCCAATGAGCCGACAAGGCTGGAGATCGGCGACCACAACACCATCCGCGAATTCTGCACCTTCAATCTCGGCACCGCGCAGGATATCGGCGTGACGCGCGTCGGCAACCACAACTGGATCATGGCCTACGTGCATCTGGCGCACGACTGCCAGGTCGGCAACCACACCATTTTTGCCAACAACGCGCAGTTGGCCGGGCATGTGGAGGTCGGCGATTACGCGATCCTCGGCGGCTTCACCGTGGTGCACCAGTTCGTCAAAATCGGCGCGCACATCATCACCGGCATGGGCACGATCCTGTTGCAGGACGTGCCGCCTTACGTGCTGGTCTCGGGCAACCCCAGCGCGCCGCATGGCATCAATGCCGAAGGACTGAAGCGGCGCGGCTTCTCCGGGGCGGCGATCATGGCGATCAAGCGCGCCTACAAGACGCTGTACAAATCCGGCCTGAGCTTCGACGAAGCGAAAGCCGCGATCCAGGTGCAACTGGCAGAACACGCCGAGTTGCAGCCGCTGGCCGACTTTCTCGCCGCATCGAAGCGCGGCATCGTCCGCTGACCGGATCAATCAAAGGTTTCCCCAATGCAGCAGAAAAAAATTGTAATCGGCATCGTCGCGGGCGAAGCCTCCGGCGACCTGCTCGGCAGCCACCTGA
>CAYGIF010000103.1:0-7332 GCA_964349865.1 uncultured Gallionella sp.
CCGCCAGCCGTTTTTCTGTTTTAGCAGGCCCACATTGCCCATCTTTTCGACGATGGCGGGATAGTCCGCCGGGCGCACCGCCATGTAATAGATCACATTGGGAGGGAAGTCCGCGTTTTCCTCGATCAACTGCCGCAAACGCGAGTAGGCAGCGTCATCGCCGGGCGGGATGGCAAAATAATGCAGCCGCGCGCAAAAGCGTTGCAGCGCGGCTTCATCTATTCCCTGCGGATAAACCGGCCGCAAGATCTCCGAAACGATGCTCAACCATTCATCGTGCTGCCGCTGCGCGATGTCGCAACCCAAGATCACCATCTGTTCCGGCAGGCGTTTTGCCATGTCCAGACGGAATAATGCCGGAATCAATTTGCGTCGGCTCAGGTTGCCGCCCGCGCCGAATATCGCCAGCGTGCAAGGTTCAGACGTTTTCATTTTTCCCCGCCCGCGTGTTTGACCGCGTGGCCGCCGAAGGCATTGCGCATCGTGGACAGCAGGCGATAGCCGTAGCCGGTTTCGTCCTGGCTGGCAAAGCGCATCTGCAACGCCAGCGTCAGCACCGGCGCGGCGACACCCTGATCGATCGCCTCCACCACCGTCCAGCGCCCTTCTCCGGAATCCGGCACGTAAGGCGCGATGGCCGTCAATTCCTGGTCGTGTTTCAGCGCTTCCGCAGTGAGATCGAGCAGCCAGCTGCGCACCACCGAGCTGTGCCGCCACAGCTCGGTGACCTGCGCCAGGTCGAGCGCGAATTCCTTCTTGCCGCGCAGCAGTTCCAGCCCTTCGGCAAACGACTGCATCATGCCGTACTCGATGCCGTTGTGGATCATCTTGGTGAAATGCCCCGCGCCGACCGGCCCGACATGCGCCCAGCCGCGATCCGCTGACGGAGCCAAGGCTTGCAGGATGGGGGTCATGATTTTTGCGACTTCGGGAGTCGCCCCGACCATCAGGCAATAACCGTTCTCCAGTCCCCAGATGCCGCCGGAAGTGCCGGAATCCATGAAGCCGATGCCCTGCTCCGCCAGCCATGCGCCGCGCCGCTGGCTGTCGTGGTAATTGGAATTGCCGCCATCCACGATGATGTCGCCCTTGGACAGCAACGGCGCCAGCGCACGAACCTGCTGCTCGGTTATCTCCCCGCTCGGCAGCATCAGCCACACCACGCGCGGGCTGGATAATTTTGCGACTGCATCCTCTACCGAGGCAGCAGCCAGCATGCCTTCCTCGGCGACAAGCTGCGCAACGGCTTCCGTCGACCGGTCATAACCGACCACCTCGATCCTGCCACGGCGCAATCTGCGCACCATGTTGCCGCCCATCTTGCCCAATCCGATCATCGCCAGTCGCATAAATCCTCCCGAAGAAATAATTCAAGCCGCGCAGCCCGCTCATCCCAGCCGCAGAATCGCAATGCTGCGCGGTAATGATACACCTCAACATGCAGAAAAATGATGATTTACGCAACGCTGCAATAAGTGGAGAATGAAACCCGCACAGCGATACACAACGGAGAGAACAAGATGCCAAATGACCATCAGCACAAACCGCTCAACCTCAATCTGAGTTCGGTCAAGCAATCTATGAACAACCACCTCATTTTTTCCGTCGGCAAGGATACGATCACCGCCACCCATCGCGACTGGTTTTTCGCCCTCGCCAAAGTCGTGCGCGAACGCCTGATCGAACGCTGGATGGAAACCATGCGCCGCTACTACCATAACGATGCCAAGCGGGTGTACTACCTCTCCATGGAATTTCTCATCGGGCGCAGCCTGATGAACAGTGTGCTCAATGTCGGCTTCCTTGATGAAGTCCGCCAGGCTTGCATCGAGGCGGGCATCGATCTGGACAAGGTAACGGAACTGGAATTCGATGCCGCGCTCGGCAATGGCGGACTGGGAAGGCTGGCGGCATGTTTTCTCGATTCCATGGCGACCATCGGCCTGCCCGGCTACGGCATGGGCATCCGCTACGAATACGGCATGTTCAACCAGAAAATCGAGAACGGCTGGCAGGTGGAACACCCGGACAACTGGCTGCGTTACGGCAACCCATGGGAATTTCCCCGCCCCGAAGTGCTCTACCCGGTGAAATTTCATGGTCACGTGGTGCAATACTCCGATGAAGGCGGCAATCCGCACCACCACTGGATAGAGACGGAAGATGTCATGGCGATGGCCTATGACACGCCGGTCCCGGGTTATGGCCTCGACACCGTCAACAATATGCGCCTGTGGTCGGCCAAGGCTTCGCGCGATTTCGACCTCAAGTATTTCAACGAGGGCAACTACATCAAGGCGGTGGAAGACAAGAACGAATCGGAAAATCTGTCCAAGGTGCTCTACCCCGACGACACCACCGCGATGGGGCGCGAACTGCGCCTCAAGCAGCAATACTTCTTCGTCAGCGCTTCGCTGCAGGACATTCTCTACCGCTTCCGCAAGCACCATAATACCTTCGACGAGCTGCCGGACAAGGTGGCGATCCAGCTCAATGATACCCACCCCTCCATCGCGATTCCGGAACTGATGCGCCTGTTGCTCGACATCCACCATCTGGAATGGGATCACGCCTGGGATATCACCACCCGCACTTTTGCCTATACCAACCATACGCTGATGCCGGAAGCGCTGGAAACCTGGGCAGTGTCCATGTTCGAGTCGGTGCTGCCGCGCCACCTGCAAATCATTTACGAAATAAACCAGCGCTTCCTCAAGGGGGTGATGCATCGTTTCCCCGGCGACAGCGAACTGCTCAGGCGCATGTCCATCATCGACGAAACGCATGGCCGCCGCGTGCGCATGGCGCATCTGGCGATCGTCGGCAGCCACTGCGTCAACGGCGTGGCGCAAATCCATTCCGGGCTGATGAAAACCACCATTTTTTCCGACTTCGACCGCTACTATCCGGGCAAGCTCACCAACATCACCAACGGCATCACCCCGCGCCTGTGGCTGAATCAGGCCAACCCGGGGCTAGCCGGCCTGATCGCCGGCCGCATCGGCAAGGAGTGGGTCACCGACCTGGCGCAACTGCGGCAGTTATCCGAACTGGCCGACAATCACACCTTCCAGGCCGAATTCCGCGCCGTGAAACGCGCCAACAAGGAGCGTCTGGCCGAACTGGTCATGAACAGGTTGGCCATCGAAATCAACCCGGACAGCCTGTTCGATGTGCAGGTCAAGCGCATCCACGAATACAAGCGCCAGCTCCTCAATCTGCTCCATGTCGTCACGCTGTATAACCGCATCCGCTCCAACCCATTGCTGGATGCCGTGCCGCGCACCGTAATCATTGCCGGCAAGGCTGCGCCCGGTTACGCTGCCGCCAAGCTCATCATCAAGCTCGCCAACAGCGTGGCGGATATCGTCAACAACGATCCGGCCGTGCGCGGTTTGCTGAAACTGGTTTTCATCCCGAATTACGACGTATCCACCGCCAGCATCATTATCCCCGCTGCGGATCTGTCGCAACAAATCTCCACGGCGGGCACCGAGGCATCCGGCACCGGCAACATGAAGCTCGCCATCAACGGCGCGCTGACCATCGGTACGCTCGACGGGGCCAATATTGAAATCATGGAGGAAGTTGGCAAGGACAATATTTTCATCTTCGGGCTTGACGCGCAGGAAGTCGCCGCACTGAAAAGCTCCGGATACAACCCTTGGGGCTATTACCACGCCGATGCCGAACTGAAACGGGCGCTGGACATGATCGCCTCAGGCTATTTTTCGCCCGAACAGGTTGACCGTTTTCAACCCATCGTCAACAACCTTACCCATGGCGGAGACCATTACCTGCTGCTGGCCGACTATGCCGCCTATGTTGCCGCGCAGGAGCGGGTGGAAGCACTATACCGCGACCAGCAGCAATGGACACGCCGCGCCATCTTCAACGTTGCCGGCATGGGAAAATTCTCCAGCGACCGCGCGATCAGCGAATATGCGGAAAAAATCTGGGGTGCAAAACCGGTGCTCAAATAGCGTAATTTGGTTATGTCCAGCCAAGCAGGCGGAAGCTCGTTGCACGAAAGCCGCCATCTGGTGCCCGGGACCGGAATCGAACCGGTACGCTGGTTTTACCCTAGCGACGGATTTTAAGTCCGTTGTGTCTACCAATTTCACCACCCGGGCGGGTATTGGAGGCGAGACCCGGAATCGAACCGGGATAGGCGGATTTGCAATCCGCTGCATAACCATTTTGCTATCTCGCCGTACTGCGAATCAACAGCTTGAAATGATTGAGGGAAAGCCAGAATGCTTTCCCTCAGATTTGGAGCGGGAGAAGAGTCTCGAACTCTCGACCTCAACCTTGGCAAGGTTGCGCTCTACCAACTGAGCTACTCCCGCGAAACGAGTTGCGCATTATAGGGATATTCAAATTCCTGTCAATAATCTTGCCGGATAATCTTTACTGCTAAATCGTCCGCAATCCGAATAAACGCATGAAATTCTCCGTGGTGCGCTGCCCCACTTCGTTGACATCAATACCGCGCAACAAGGCGATCTCCTCGGCAATATGTTTGACATAGGCCGGCTGGTTGAGCTTTCCGCGATACGGCGCGGGCGCCAGGTAGGGGGCGTCGGTCTCGATCAGGATGCGCTCCAGCGGCACGCGCTGCGCCACCTCTTTGAGCTGCTTTGCGTTCTTGAAGGTGACGATGCCGGAAAAGGAGATATAAAAATCCATCGCCAGCGCGGCTTCGGCCACTTCCCAGGTTTCGGTGAAGCAGTGCATCACCCCGCCCGCCTCGGCTGCATATTCCTCTTTCATGATGCGCAACGTATCTTCAGCCGCCTCGCGGGTGTGGACGATGAGCGGCTTGCCGCACTCGCGTGCGGCGCGGATATGGTTGCGGAAACGCGCACGCTGCCATTCCAAGTCGCCCTTCAGCCGGAAATAATCCAGCCCGGTTTCGCCGATGGCGATCACCCTCGGATGCCGCGCCAGCTCGGCCAGGCGCTCGGCACTGGGTTCCTCGACATCCTCATAATCGGGATGCACTCCGGCCGAGGCGTAAATATTCGGGAGCTGTTCGGCGAGCGCCAGCACCTGCGGGAAATCCGCCAAGTTGACCGAAACACACAGCGCGGCGACCACATCGTTATGTCGCATTAGCGCCAGCACATCGGCGGTATTTTCGGCCAGTTCCGGGAAATTGAGATGGCAGTGGGAATCGACGAACGGCATGGTTATTCGAGCATGAGCTGGCGGTAGGAGAACAGCAGCGACTCCAGGAACAGCTTGGGGTTGAGCGTATGCCGCGCCTCGCGCTTCGCGCCTTGCAGGTAGCCTTGCAGCCGCGCCAGGTTCAACGGCGCGACGGACTCGACCAGCTTCCTGATTTCAGCTTCTGCTCCGGGATGGTAGCGCAGCCTGCCCGCCAGCTTCATCGCGCTCAGGTCGTAGCTCCATTGTTGCAGCCATTGCACGACCAAGACCTGCTCGGTTTTCTGCAACGCCTCGGCCAGCGCGAACACATCCAGCGCGGCGGGTTGGCGCACGGCGCGCAGCAATTTATCGCGTTCCTCGCCACCCAGTTGTTCGTCCAACTGGACGGCCTGTAACGGCGCAAACCCGGAGGCCGCGAGGGCATCGGCGGGGTTTTTCACGCCCTGCTGTTTCAGCCAGAGTGCGGCACTTGCGGCATCGGGAGCAGGCAAGGCAAACGACAGGCAGCGGCTTAGGATGGTCGGCAGCAATTGCTGTGGCTTGTGTGACACTAGGATGAACAACATGCCCGGCGGCGGCTCTTCGAGGTTTTTCAGCAACGCGTTCGCGGCATTGGTATTCATCGCCTCAGCGGGGTGAATGACGACCACGCGCCTGCCGCCCTGATGGGCGGACATGCCGGAAAAGTCGGCCAGCCCGCGCACCTGATCGACGGAAATCTGCTTGCTGGGTTTCTTGCCTGATGCGTGTTTAACCTCATCGCTTTCCTCGGCATCCAAGCTCAACGCATCCGGCTGCAGCAGACAAAAATCCGGGTGCGACCCCTGGGAAAACCAGTGGCACGACGGGCATTGCCCGCAGGCGAAACCGGTTTCATCCAGATGCTGGCACAGCAGGCTCCGGGCGAAATTCATCGCCAGATCGAACTTGCCGATCCCCTTGGCTCCCTTGAACAACAGGCCATGCGGCGGGCGCTTGCATAGCTCCTGCAAACGCGCCCAGTCATTTTTCTGCCATGGATAAATTTTGCTCATACAAGCACTGCCGCGATGATTTTCTCAAGTTGCCGTTTGACTTCTTCCATGTTTTGCGCCGCATCGATCACGGCATAGCGTCGCGGGTTTTGTTGCACGCGCTTGTGGTATCCGGCGCGCACCCGCTCGAAGAAGTCCGCCTGTTCCTGCTCGAAACGATCCAGCGAGGTATTGTTCTCCAAACGCTGCCGCGCAACCTCGACCGGCACATCAAAGAACAGCGTCAGGTCGGGTTGCAGGTCGGGGTGTACCCATCGTTCGAGCTGGTTCAGCTTATCCCAGTCCAGCCCCCTGCCGCCGCCCTGGTAGGCGAAGCTGGCATCGCTGAAGCGGTCCGAAATCACCCATTTTCCCGAGTGCAATGCCGGCTTGATGATCTGCTCGATATGCTCGTGGCGCGCCGCAAACATCAGCAGCGCCTCGGTGCCGATGCTCATCGGCTGGTTCAGCAGTATCTCGCGCAGTTGCTCGCCGAGCGGCGTACCACCCGGTTCGCGCGTGACCAGCACATCCGGGCCGCGCTGCCGCAACGCATCGGCGAACCATGCCAGATGGGTGCTCTTGCCTGCGCCGTCGACCCCCTCAAATGTTATGAATTTGCTCATTATTGTTAGTCGTTAGTCGTTAGTCGTTAGTCGGCTTGTCCGCTGCGCGGTTTTTTTGTTTTAACTAGCGACTAAAGTCTGACGACTAATGACTGCTTTTCCTCATTTCTGATATAGGTTCACCGCCCGATTGTGCGCAGTCAAATTGCTGGAAAATTGCGAACTGCCATCGCCGCGCGCCACGAAGTATAGCGCGTCGGTCTTTGCCGGGTGCAGGGTCGCCTGCAACGCGGCCATGCCCGGCAACGCTATCGGCGTGGGCGTCAGCCCGCCGCGCGTGTAGGTATTGTAAGCGGTATCGGCCAGCAAATCGCGCTTGCGCAGGTTGCCGTCGAACTTCTCGCCCAGGCCGTAAATCACGGTCGGGTCGGTTTGCAGCAGCATGTCACGGCGCAGGCGGTTCACGAATACCCCGGCGATCATGGCGCGGTCGCCCGGCGCACCGGTTTCCTTTTCGACGATGGAGGCCAGGATCAGCGCCTGGTAAGGGGTTTGCAACGGCAAGTCCGGTTCGCGCGTTG
>CAYGIF010000104.1:0-7267 GCA_964349865.1 uncultured Gallionella sp.
GATCCGGCATCAGCAGCATGTCCGAAGCCTGGATGCCTTTCCAGCCGGCGATGGAGGAGCCATCGAACGCATGGCCGTCTTCGAATTTTTCCATCCCCACGTATTTGGCCGGCACACCGACATGCTGCTCCTTGCCGCGCGTATCGGTAAAACGAAAATCCACGAACTTGACGTCGTGATCCTTAATCATCTTCAACACATCATTTACCGACATCGACATAGCTTTCTCCCACAGGAATACGAAAAATAAAAATTAAACCGCCAATCAAGCCGGAACCCGGAATTTAATACGCATAAAAAACATCGCACAAAGCGTGCCAATTTTTACGCATGGCAGGCTGGCATTGTGCCATAAGCCCATCTCATGGCGCACAAATTATTTGCACCAGAAACGGGCGGAATTGGCCGCTTATGCACTAACTTTGTGCATGGCTGCGATGAACATGAATGGCGCGGAATAATTTATCATCGCGCACCAGTTCATCGCAGCGCGCCTGCAGCGCGTCGGCCTGCCCGGCCTGCTGCCGGGTAGCGGGCAGATATATCTCGGCGTCCACCTTGCCGTCCAGATAGTGGAACACCACACGGTTACCCGTCAGGTTCGAATCCCCCAATCGCTCGGCCAGATGCGCCAGCAAAACGTTACGGCCGGGCAAATGCGCGTTAGGCTTGGCTTGCAGGTCGTCTTCCGGGTCGATATGCACCATCACGTCCATCACCTGATGGTTGTTGAGCACGGCATGCCGCGCCGATTCGGCGATGTAATGCCCCTCCGACACGCTGATCTTGGGGTCGACCACAATATGTGCGTCAACCAGCGCATTGTCGGCCATCTTGCGCGTGCGCAACTCATGCAGCCCGCGCACGCCGTGGGTATTGAGCAGGGTTTGCCGGATCGCCTCGACCTCCTCCGCATCCAGCCCGGTATCGATCAGTTCCGCCATCGCTTCCAAAGCCAGCTTGCCGCCCATATGGGCGATCATCACCCCCACCACCGCAGCGGCCAGCAGGTCGAAGAAGGTATAGCCGAGCAGGTTCCCCGCGATGCCTACAATGACCACCAACGAAGATGCCGCGTCGGAACGCGCATGCCACGCATTGGCCACCAGCATCTGCGAGCGCACCCGCTTGGCCACCGCCAGCATGTAGCGGAACATGCCTTCCTTGGCGATCAAGGCGGCAACCGCGATAGCGAGCGCCAGCGGATTTACCGCCTGCAACGCCTCGGGGTGCTGCAAACGCATCGCGGCGGCTACCAGCAGCGCCACGCCGAGCGCCGCCAGGAATGTGCCCAGAATAAGCGTTGCGGCGGTTTCCACGCGCGCGTGCCCATAAGGATGGTCGGCGTCGGCGTGCCGGTTGCCGTGCCGGTTCGCGTACAGCACCAGCACATCGGACAGCAAATCCGACAGCGAATGCAAGCCGTCGGCCATCAACGCCTGCGAATGCGCGAAAAACCCGCCGACCACCTGGAAGAACGTCAGCAGCAAATTAATGACGATGCTCACCCATGTGCTTTTTTGCGCGGCGGCAAAACGCTCCGGGTGCATCGGCTCGAAAGCCCCGATATCGGCCTGGGATTGATGTTTATGGGTGTGATTTTTCATGCCGGTTGCGCTAGTATGCGGTCGTGGTGCGGGAGCAATTCTACATCCGCCGCGCCCTTACATTCAAAGGAAAGAACCCATATGAAAAAATTTACCGCCATTCTGCAAGCCGCGCAACAACGCGCCAAGGAAATGAACCTGCCCTACGAGGGCGCGCTGTACCCAGACGAGGCTTATGAAGTGCTGCATTCCGCGCCCGGCGCCAAGCTGGTGGATGTGCGCAGCCGCGCCGAGCTGGACTGGGTCGGGCGCATACCCGATGCCGTGGAAATCGAATGGGCCATCTATCCGGGCATGAAACCCAATCCGCATTTCGTCGCACAGCTCGAGCAGCAGGTGGATAAGGAAGCGCTGACGCTGTTCATATGCCGCAGCGGAATGCGCTCCAATGCCGCCGCCGCTGCCGCCACCCAAGCCGGCTATAGCGACTGCTACAATGTGCTGGAAGGCTTCGAGGGCGAGAAGGACGCGGATGAGCACCGCAACACGCTGGACGGGTGGCGCGCGGCGGGATTGCCCTGGGAGCAAAGCTAATCACGATGCCTGAAGCGGCTGACCGCGATGGCTGGCTGGTCTTTGCCCAGCGTGCATCCATTTCGGCCACTCAAGTCTCCGCATCATAAAACCTGATCAAATTGCCTCCGGCTTCCTTGGCCTGATACATCACCACGTCCGCCCATTTGAGGATTTCCTCTGAACTGGCAGCGTGATCGACAAACAGCACTACACCGATACATGCCGAGCAATGATGCTCCTTTGCCGCCCCCTCCTCGCCTTCCTGCCGCCCCCCCAGCGTATACGGTTCGGCAAGACTGGACCGGATTTTTTCTGCCACTTTGGCTGACAGCAAGGCAGATTTCGCCTTATCCACATTCAACTCGCTCAGCAACACCACGAACTCGTCACCGCCAAAACGCGCGACGGTATCCATTTCACGCACGCAATTTGTCAGGCGGCGCGCGACTTCCATCAGCAACATATTCCCCACGCCATGTCCGTATGTGTCATTGATCGGCTTGAAGCCATCCAGATCAAGGAGCATCAGCGCGCCATGCCGCCCGCTGCGTTTGCTGGCAGCCATTGCATGATCCAGGCGGTCATTCAGCAGGTGGCGGTTTGGCAGATGTGTCAATGCGTCATAAAAAGCCAGATGGCGGGTTTCCTCATCTTCTTTGAGGCGTTCGGTAATGTCGCGGGACACGACAACGACACGCAACGCCTGCCCCTGGCTGTTCCTGATCAGTGCTCCGCATGATTCCATGAAATGAATGCTGCCGTCTGGCAGCACAAAGCGATAATTCAACCGATGGCTGTTGCCGGATTGAACCGTTTCTTTGAATGCCTGTTTGATGCGTTCCACATCATCCAGATGTATCTCGGCGAAGGAGTCGGTGCCTTTCATGGCCCCAACACCGCCGAAAAGTCTGGTATATGAGGGGCTGTTGTAAAGCCGTCGGCCTTCCAGATCAAGCACCGCGAGAAAATCGTCGACATTCTCTACAATCATGCGGAAGAATTCTTCCTGCGCACGCACCGCTTCTTCGGCATGCTTGCGTTCGGTGATGTCGGTCAGCGCGACACGCACCAGGGGTTCCCTGCCTTCCTTTCTCAGGCTCAGGCAATCCAACTGGGCGTAAAAACATGGTCCGTTGTCACGCTGGAGCACCAACTCACAACTCAGCGGCTTGTCATCTTGCAGCGCAGAAAGAAAATGGCGATGCCAGCAATCGCGGTCTTCCAGTGCAACGTATGAGGCAAAGCGGTAGTACGGCAGTTTATTGCGCTCCACATTGAGCAGCGCGGCACTGGTAAGGTTGATTTCTTCGATCATGCCATGCTGGTTGAGGGTGAGATAACCGACCGGGGCGAAGTCATAAAAATCCACGAAGCGATCGCGTGATTTTTCCAGCTCAGCCTGCGACTTCCGCAATTGCTCGTTCTGTATCTCCAGCTCAACTTGACGCATGCGGAGTTCGTGCAGAAGCGTCTCTGCAGAAGGCGGCGTCTGCTTCGACATATGCGCGCAGGCGAATCCCGCCTCGGCTTGCTGTCGCAATTGGGTTAAGTCTGGTTCGGTTTGTTCCATGACCATTATTCTCCCTCGCGTTGATTATTGCATGCTGCATATCTTGAGAAAACCAGTATGGGCCATCTTTCGCCCTTTCAAGTGCAGAACCATTAAGTCGCACCATACAACAAATATCCAAATATTCATACTGTCGGCAGTGGCCGGTTAGCTTAGCTTGAGATCAAGGCCGACCCGTGAGCTGCTCGTTCATGATCAGTCGATGTAATCGATGCGCCAGCCGACATCCTTACCCCATGCCCGGCCGCAGTTCGACCACCAGGTGTAGGCCTCCCGTTCCGGATGCACGCGGCGGAATATGTCGACGAAGCCGGCCTCGTCAAACAGCGCGGTCAGCCAGGCACGCACCTCGGGCAGGAAGCCGGAATTCCTGCGGTTGCCGCGCCAGTTTTTCAGGTCTTTTTCGGTATGGGCGATGTTCCAGTCGCCGCATATTATCGCTTCGCGCCCGCTTTGTTTGAGCGCCAGCAAATGCGGCATGAATGCCTCCATGAATTGAAACTTCACCGCTTGACGCACCTCGCCGCTAGAACCCGAGGGCAGATAAACCGATACGACGCTCAAATTGCCGGACTGCGCTTCGAGATAACACCCTTCGCGGTCGAATTCGGGCATGCCCAGCCCTTCGACGAGGGCATCCGGCTCATGCCGGGTGTAGATGCCAACGCCGCTATAGCCCTTTTTCTGCGCGTAATGGAAATAGCCGCGATAGCCTGGCGGCGCAAGCATCCGTGCGCCCATGTCCGCCGCCTGCGCCTTGAGTTCCTGGAGGCAGACGATTTCGGCGGCCTGTTGTGCCAGCCATTCGTAAAAACCCTTGCCGGCGGCGGAACGGATGCCGTTCAGGTTGATCGCGATGATGCGCATGAAAATTTCCGGTGATGGGGGGGCGCCATTATAATGACGGTCATCGCCTCAACCTATGCCGATCACCATGTTCAATTTCAGGCAGGATTTCATCCGCTTTGCCGTGCAGCAGAAAGTTTTGCGCTTCGGCGAATTCCAGACCAAGGCAGGGCGCTTGTCGCCCTATTTCTTCAATGCCGGGCTGTTCAATGACGGCGCGGCGTTAAGGAACCTGTCGCAGTTTTACGCGCAAGCCATCCTTGCCTCCGGATTATCATACGACATGCTGTTCGGCCCGGCCTACAAGGGTATCCCGCTGGTTGCCGGGACAGCCATCGCGCTGGCCGAGCAGGGGCGCAACGTACCCTATTGCTACAACCGCAAGGAAGCCAAGGATCACGGCGAAGGCGGCACGACGGTCGGCGCGAAGTTGCAAGGCCGGGTGCTGATCATCGACGACGTGATCTCCGCAGGCACCTCGGTGCGCGAATCCATCGAGTTGATCCGGGCGTCCGGCGCCGAACCCTGTGGCGTGGTGATCGCGCTGGATCGCATGGAGCGCGGGCAAGGCGAGCTTTCCGCCGCACAGGAAGTGCAACGCAACTATGGCATCCCGGTGGTGTCTATCGCCACGCTCGACGACCTGCTCGACTATTTGCAGGATGAAGCGGATATGGTGCAGAATCTGGCCGCCGTACAATCTTATCGTGACCGTTATGGAGTGAAAAAATGACCCAATTCAAATTATTTGCGGTATTGATCGCCGGCATCGCCTTCAGTTTCCCCGTTGCGGCAAAGATGTACAAATGGGTGGACGACAAGGGCACGACGCATTACGGCGAAACCATCCCGCCGGAATATGCCCACAAGGATCGCAGCGAACTGGACAAATCGGGGCGCGTGATAGAAAAGAAGGAGGTGCTCACTCCGGAAGAACGCCGCGCCGGTGAGGAGGCAGACGCCAAGAAACGCGCCGATGATGAGGCCGCGCTGGAGCGGAAGCGCCGTGACAAGGCCCTGGTCAACACCTACAGCAACGAGAAAGAAATCGACCTGGCGCGCAACCGCAATCTGCAACAGGTAGAAGCGCGCATCAACAGCGCCAGTTCACAACTCAAAATGGCCGAGGGCAATCTGGCCGGGCTGAAAAAAGAGGCCGACAGCTACAACGCGTCAGGCAAGAAAGTCCCGGCCTCCTTGCAGGAAGACCTGCATGAATCGCAGGCGCGGCTGTCCAAATTGCAGCAGGATATGGAAAAAGCCAAGGCGGAAAAGGCAACCCTGGATGCGCGTTACGATGCCGACAAGGCGCGCTACAAGGAATTGACCGGCAAGTAACTACAGCACTTCAAACCGGCGAACGGCCGCGTTGTAGCCCAGCAGTTCGCCACGCTCAATATCGAAATACCAGCCATGCAACGCGAGTGCGCCTTGTTCGACACGCTCGCGTATCCAGGAAAAAGTCATCAGGTTATCCAGTGAAACCAGTATCGCCTGCTGCTCGCAGGCACGCTGGCGCGCCTTGTTACTGTCGCCCGCAAGTTCCTGCTCCACCCGTTCCCTTGCGGCATCGGCTATCCCCATCCAACCGGCAATGAAGGAATCATCCTTGGCCACGCCGCCTTCCAGCAGGGCGTGGATACCGCCGCACTGCGCGTGCCCGAGCACGATGATGTGCCGCACCCCTAAATTACACACGCCAAACTCCAGCGCCGCGCTGGTGCCGTGATACTGCCCCTGGTTTTCGGCGGGAGGAACCAGATTGGCGACGTTGCGGATCACGAACAGGTCGCCCGGCGCACAATCGAGTATCAAGGCCGGATCGACGCGCGAATCGCAACAGGCGACCACCAGAGTTTTGGGCGTCTGGCCCTGTTCGACCAGTTCACGAAACAGCGCGTCGTCCTTGGCGAAATGCCGTTCGCGGAAGCGTGAAAAGCCGTCGATGAGCTGCCCCGGTGTACTCATGCGGGCGAACTCATGCTCCGGTCAGGCGTTGCGCCGCTTCGCGATATTTGCCGGCGGTCTTTTGCAGCACGTCCTGCGGGATATGCGGCGCGGGCGGTTGCTTGTTCCAGCCGGAGGTCTCCAGCCAGTCGCGCACGAACTGCTTGTCGAAGCTGGGCGGGTTTCCGCCGACGCGGTATTGGTCGGCCGGCCAGAAACGCGACGAGTCCGGCGTGAGCGCTTCGTCGATCAGGTACAGCTTGCCCGCTTCGTCCACGCCGAATTCGAATTTGGTGTCGGCGATGATGATGCCCTTGGTTGCCGCATAATCCGCCGCTTCGGTATACAGCGCCAAGGTCGCATCGCGCACTTCAACGGCGCGGGCTTCGCCGAGCAATTCGACGGCCTGCGCAAAGGAAATGTTCTCGTCGTGATCGCCTGCCGCCGCCTTGGTGGACGGCGTGAACAAGGGCTGCGGCAGTTTTTCCGCCTCGCGCAATCCGGCTGGCAATTTAATCCCGCATACCGCGCCGGTCTTTTGATAATCCTTCCAGCCGGAACCCACCAGATAACCGCGCACAATCGCCTCAATCGGCAACGGCTTGAGCCTTTTGGTGACAAAGGCGCGTCCCTTCACCTGAGCTATTTCCTGCTCACCCTTGACCACCGACTCGGGCGCGATGCCGGTCAGGTGATTCGGAATGACATGGCGCAATTTATCGAACCAGAAATTCGACACGCTGGTCAGCACTTCGCCCTTGCCCGGAATCGGGTCGGGCAG
>CAYGIF010000105.1:0-7265 GCA_964349865.1 uncultured Gallionella sp.
CGCTGTTGATGCCGATCAGGTTGCCGTTCACATCCACCAGCGCGCCGCCGGAATTGCCGGGATTGATTGCGGCGTCGGTCTGGATGAAATTCTCGAAGGCGCTCAGCCCCAGATGGCTGCGCTTGAGCGCGCTGATGATGCCCATCGTAACGGTCTGACCCACGCCGAACGGATTGCCGATGGCGACCACGATATCGCCTACCTGCGCCCGCTCCGGGTGGCCGAAGGTGATGGCGGGAAGCTTGCCGGGCAGTTCGACCTTGATGACGGCGAGGTCGGTCTCCGGATCTGAACCGATGACATGCGCCTTGGTTTTGCGGCCATCCGCCAGCGCGACCTCGATCTGGTCGGCGGCCTCCACGACATGGTGGTTGGTGAGGATATAGCCGTCGGGACTGACGATTACGCCGGAGCCCAGGCTGGAGCTGTTTTGCGGTTCGAGGTCGCGCGGGTCGCCGAAGAAAAAGCGGAAACGCGGGTCGTCCATGAAGGGATGGAGCGGGGTCTTGATGACGGTGCTGGTAAAGATGTTTACCACGCTGGGCATGGCTTTTTGCGCGGCGGCGCTTACCCCCATGGACGAGGTTTTGCCCTCTGTCTCCTGCGGCGCGCTTTCCTGCAAGGTGACTACTCCGCTGCGCGCCGCGCCCGGCAGCAACTCCGGCTTGAGGGTCTGGACGATAAACAGCAGCGCCAGCGCGACGGTGACGGTTTGGGTGAATAAAAGCCAGTGTTTGCGCATGGTATGATTGACTCGCGTTTTGGATTTACCCTGCAAGGGGCTCGCTTCGGATTAAGGGAAACTTATGCTGCTCAATGAATTGCGCGATTATAACGCAAGCCTGCTGCAAACCGGTTTGTTCAAGGATTACTGCCCGAACGGCTTGCAGGTGGAAGGTCGCGCGGAAGTGTGGCGCATCGCCACCGGCGTGACGGCTTCGCAGCAGGTGCTGGATGCGGCGGTCGCGTGGGGCGCGGACGCGGTGCTGGTGCATCACGGCTATTTCTGGCGCAACGAAGATACCGCGATAACCGGCATCAAGAAGCGGCGCCTCGCCCAATTGCTGCGCAACGATGTGAGCCTGCTGGCCTATCACCTGCCGCTCGACGCGCATCCCGAGCTGGGCAACAACGCGCAACTCGGCAAGCTGCTCGGGATCGTGGAACAGGGCAGGTTCGGCGAGCAGAACATCGCCTGCATCGGTGAGCTGCCATCCCCGCAGACGCTCGCACAATTCGCCGCGTGGATCGGGGGGAGGCTGCAACGCACCCCGCAGGTCATCGGGGACAATGCCAAAAACATCAGCAAGGTGGCATGGTGCAGTGGCGGCGCGCAAGGCTATTTCGAGGCGGCCATCGCGCAGGGCGCGGATGCCTTCATCAGCGGTGAGGCTTCCGAGCAGAGTTTCCATCTCGCGCAGGAAAGCGGCGTGGCCTTTATCGCCGCCGGGCATCATGCCACCGAGCGGCCGGGCATCCAGGCGCTGGGCGAACACCTGTCGGCGCGCTTCGGTCTGGAACACCGCTTCTTCGATCAGGATAATCCGGTCTAGTCGTGGACAACTTGTTGCCCACCGATCATTGAATGGTCGCGTGTGCATGCCGTGCCCACCCTACCGCGCTATTGCGAATTGGAGCTATGCACCGACTTTTCCGGAGACATGCCAGATGCCTGCCAAGGAAAAATCCGCGATATGCCCGGCTATCGTTTCGATTTCCTTGCGACCGTAGCGCAGCTTTGGGTACAGGCGTTGCAGCACCGGATGGGAATGGCGGTAATACAGGCATTGGCCGAGGATGCTGTGCACGCAGCGGCGCAGATCGGTTTCGCCGGTCTGCTCCCCGGCAATTTCGCGCACCAGCTTGCCGAGAAATTCATGCAGCGGGGCGATGGCTTCGCGCACGATCTTGTCCAGCGCGGGGGTGGGTTCGGCCAGCTCGCGCGCCATGATCCGGCATGGCAGCGAGCCGTTTGTTTCGTCCAGCAGCATCAGCATGAAATCGCGGATAAACAGGCGCAGCCGCACCTCCGGGCTGCCGTCGGTTTGGACGTTGGCGAGCTGCATGGCCTTGAGCGGCGCGAAATTCAGCGCTTCGGCGATCAGGCCATCCTTGCTGCCGAAGTGGTAATTCACCGCCGCGACATTCGCTTCGGCGCGGCGGCAGATTTCGCGCACCGTCGCCCCCTGGAAACCATGCTGCGAAAACGCCTCGCGCGCCGCATCCAGCAGCCGCGCGCGGGTCTGCTCGCTGGCGGTTCTGGCTTCGATCATCGGCTTGCTACGTGGCGCACGCCCTGGCTGCCATGTCCGGCGAGCGCCTTGTAGAGTTGCGCGTCGGTCGACAGCAGGGTGCGCCGCACCTGCAACGCGCCTTGTTGCGCGGCGAACGATTCGCGTTGCGCATCCAGCACTTCGAGATGGTTGGCGATGCCCGCCTTGTAGCGCGCTTCCACCAGGCGCAGGCGCCGGTTTTGCGCATCGGAATTGGCTTGCTGGGCGACAAGCTGCTCGGCCAGTTTCTCGCGCGCATTCAGCAAGTCCGCCACTTCGCGGAACGCCTGCTGGATGGTTTTCTCGTATTCGGCGACCGCGATGATCTTGCGCGCTTCGGCGATATCGGAGTTGGCGGAACTGCGCCCGGCATCGAACAGCGGCAGCGTGAGCGCGGGCTGGAAACTCCACGCGCCGCTGCCCGCGTCGAACAGCCCGGCCAGCGTGCGGCTGGCCGTGCCGACGCTGCCGGTCAGCGTGATGCGCGGCAGGAAAGCGGCGCGTGCCGCGCCGATATTCGCATTAGCGGCGATCAGTTTCTGTTCGGCGGCCAGCACGTCGGGGCGCTGCAACAACACCTCGGCAGGCAGCCCGGCGATCAGGCCAGGGTTGATACCCTGCACTGCCAGGCTGCGCGCGGCAGGCAGGGTTTTTATCTGCGCCACCGGCTGCCCGACCAGCAAGTCGAGCAGGTTTTCGGCGGCGGCTTGCTGCCGCTCGAGATTGGCGCGCTCGGCCAACGCTGCCTGGTACGTGCCATCGGCTTGCAGGAAATCCAGGTCGCTGGAGACGCCCAGATCGCGGCGGCGCGATGTCAATTCGCGATATTCGCCGCGCGCCCTGGCCGTTTCTGTGGCGAGTTGCGCGCGTTCGCGCAACTCCAGCAGCGACAAGGAGGCGTTTGCCACATCGGCAATCAGCGACAAACGGAAGGCGCGTTGTGCGGCTTCGGTGGCGAGATAGTTGGCCTTGGCGGCTTCGTTCAGGCTGGCGACACGCCCCCAGAAATCCAGCTCGAACGACAACAGGCTGATGCCCACATCGTAACGCTGCGAATGCATCGCATTGGCGGTGAACGCCGATGCGCCCGCCGGCGTCAGCGACGCGTTGCGTCCGGCGGTTACGTTGAAATTGGGCAGCCGGTCGGCCTGCTGAATGCCGTATTGCGCGCGCGCTTCGGCGATGCGCAGGTCGCGGTTGTTCTCCAGCGCGGCGCTTATCAAGGCTTGCAGATGCGGGTCGGTGAAGTAATCCGGCCAATCGCCAAGTACGATTTCCCCGGTGATTTTCAGTTTCACGCTGTCCGGCCAGGCGGCGGGAACCGGCGCGGCGGGGCGCTGGTAGTCCGGCATCATCGAGCAGCCCGTCAATGCGACCGCCAGTACAGTGCCAAGGAAAGCCATGTAGGGTGCATTCCATGCACCATTGCCATTGGTGCATGGAATGCACCCTACGATATCCACTTTTGATTTGTGAAAAGAATTATTCATGCGGTTTCTCCTCCTGCGCCGTTTTCCGCGCGCGCCCCGGAAAGATGCGCCGCACCGCCATGAAGAACACCGGCACCAGAAATATCGCCAATACGGTGGCGGCGATCATGCCGCCGATGACGCCGGTGCCGATGGCGCGGCGGCTCTCTGCGCCCGCGCCGGTGGAAATGGCCAGCGGAAACACGCCGGCGATAAAGGCGATCGAAGTCATCAGGATCGGGCGCAGGCGCAGACGGCAGGCTTCCAGCACGGCAGCCAGCCTTTCCTTGCCTTCATCTTCGAGGCGGCGGGCAAATTCGACGATCAGGATCGCGTTCTTCGCGGCCAGCCCGATGATCGCGATCAGCCCGACCTTGAAATAGACATCGTTGGGCAGCCCGCGCAGCTCCACCGCGACCAGCGCGCCGAATACGCCGAGCGGCACGGCCAGCATCACCGCCAACGGGATCGACCAGCTTTCATACAACGCGGCGAGCACCAGAAATACTACCAGCAGCGATACGCCGAACAGCAGCGGCGCCTGTTGGCCGGAGATTTTTTCCTCGGACGAAATGCCCGACCATTCGAAGCCGATGCCCGGCGGCAGTTTTAGCGCGATGGCTTCCATCGCGGCGAGCGCCTCGCCGCTGGACACGCCCGGCGCGGTCGCCCCGGATATTTTCATCGCCGCGAGGCCGTTGTAGCGGTCGAGCTTGGTCGCTCCGGCCACCCACTTGGTTCGGACGAATTCCGACAGGCGCACCATGCGTCCGGCGCTGTTGCGCACGGCCGTGCGCATCAGGTCGGCCTCGCTCCTGCGCGTCATATCCTCGGCCTGCATCTGCACGCGCAGCACCCGCCCCTGGCGCACGAAATCGTTGATGTAGGACACGCCGAACAGCGATTGCAGCGTTTCGTTGAGGTCGGTGGCGCTGATTCCCATCGTCTCCGCCTTGTCGCGGTCGATGTCGAGAAAAAGCTGCGGCGCGGGTTCCTGGCCTTCGGGGCGCACGGCGGCGAGGCGCTTGTCGTCCATCGCCATGCCCAGCACCTGGTTGCGCGCCTCGATCAGTTTTTCGCGCCCGACCCCGCCGCGATCCTGCAGGCGAAAATCGAAGCCGCCGGCCGAGGCGAGTTCCGGTATCGGCGGCGGGTTGATCGCGAACAGCATCGCCTGCTTCATGCGGAAAAACTCCATGTTGGCGCGCTTGATCAATGCCTGCGCCGAGTTTTCCTTGCCCGGCCGGTCGTCCCAGTCCTTGAGCCTGACGAAGGCGAGCGCCATGTTCTGGCCGCGGCCGAAGAACGAGAAGCCCAGCACGCCGACCACCTTGTCCACCTGCGGCTGTTTCAGGTAAAACTGCTCGACCGATTCCAGCACGGCCTGCGTTCTTTCGCGCGTCGCGGCGGGCGGCAACTGGATCGCGGTGACGAGGTATCCCTGGTCTTCTTCCGGCAGGAAGCTGCCCGGCAGCTTGATGTATGTCCAGGCGGCGATCGCAACGATCACGGCGTAAATCGCCAGCGAGCGCAGCAGCCTGCGCGCGGCGTGATTGACCCCGCCGACATATTTGGTCGTCACCCGGTCGAAGAACCGGTTGAATCGGCCGTGGAAGCCGCGCTCCAGGTTGGCCGAACCGTGTTTGAGCAAACTCGCGCACAGCGCCGGGGTGAGCGACAGCGCGAGGAAAGCGGAGAACGCCATGGTCACCACCAGCGTGACGGCGAACTGGCGGTAGATCGCGCCGGTGGAGCCGCCGAAGAATGCCATCGGGACGAACACCGCCATCAGCACCAGCGTGATGGCGATGATCGCGCCGGTGATCTCGCCCATCGCCACGCGCGTCGCTTCGCGCGGCGACAGGTGCTTGGTGCGCATGTTGCGCTCGACGTTTTCCACCACCACGATGGCATCGTCCACCACGATGCCGATCGCCAGCACCATCGCAAACAGCGTCAGCACGTTGATCGAGAAACCGAAAACATACAGCCCCAGCATCCCGCCGAGCAGCGACACCGGCACGACGATGGCGGGAACCAGCGTGGTGCGCCAGTTGCCGAGGAACAGGAACATCACCAGCACCACCAGCGCCGCCGCTTCCAGCAGCGTGATGACCACTTCGCGGATCGACAGCTCGATGAAGCGCGTGGTGTCGTAGGGCACCACCCAGTCCACGCCCTGCGGGAAGTAGCGCGACAGTTCCTGCATCTTGGCGCGCACACCTTGGGCGGTCGCCAGCGCGTTCGCTCCCGGCGTGATGCGTATCGCCATGGCGGCGATCGGCTGGCCGTTGAGGCGCGCGCTGCGGCTGTAGTCCTGCGCGCCCAGCTCGACGCGGGCGATGTCCTTGAGCCGCACGGATGAACCGTCCGGATTGGCGCGCACCACGATGTCGCCGAATTCTTCCGGGGTGGCGAGACGCCCGCGGCTGCCGAGGACGGCGTTGATCTCCTGACCCGGCGCGGCCGGCAACTGCCCCACTTCGCCCAGCGGCAGCAGCGCGTTCTGCGCGCGCACCGCGCGGCCGACATCGGTGGGAGAAATCGAAAAGGCTTCCAGCCGGTCCGGCTTGAGCCAGATGCGCATCGAATATTCGGTGCCGAACAGCAGCACCTCGCCGACACCCTGCACGCGCAACAGCGGCTCCAGCACGCTCGCGGTGGCGTAGCTGCCGAGGTCGACGGCGTTGAGGCGGCCATCCGGCGAAACCAGCGCCACCACCATGATGAAGTTGCGCCCGGCGCGGGTCACCGTCACGCCCAGCCGCCGCACGTCGTCCGGCAGGCGCGCTTCCACGCGCTTGATGCGGTTTTGCGCCTCGACCGACGCGAACTGGATGTCGGTACCCGGCTTGAAGGTGAGCGTCACCTGGCCGGAGCCGACCTGCGAGCTGGAATCCATGTAGAGCAGGTTTTCGATGCCGTTCATTTCCTGCTCGACCAGTTGCACCGCGCTCTGTTCGACCACCTGCGCCGACGCGCCCGGATAGGTGACGGCAATATCCAGCGCGGGCGGCGCCACCGACGGGTATTGCGATACCGGCAACGCGCGTAGCGCCAGCGCCCCGGCAAACGTGATGAGGATCGCGATGACCCAGGCGAAGATAGGGCGGTCGATGAAGAAATTGGCGAACATCAGGAAACCTCTATAAATTCATTTTTGTTTCCCCCGCTCCCGCGTGGGAATGCAGCTCTTGCCCGGGAACGCGGGCGTCTCGCCCGCATGCGGACGAGGACGTCCGCGCTCCAGCCGTGTTCCCGCGTAGACGGCGGGAACGATGCGAAGAATTTGGCGAGCATGAATCAGTTCCCTTTTTTGCCGTCGGCGGCTGGCATAGCAGGTTCTGTCTTCTGTCTTCTGTCCTCTGTCTTCTGAATTGTCACCTGTGTCCCCGGCCGCGCCTTCTGCAGGCCGTTCACGATGACCTGCTCGCCGCCTTTCAGGCCTTCGGCGATGATGAAATCGCCGCCTGCCATGCCGCCGGTTTTCACCGGCTGCGGCGCGGCCTTGCCTTCGGGGGTC
>CAYGIF010000106.1:0-7197 GCA_964349865.1 uncultured Gallionella sp.
AATAAAAATCCAGCCGTTGCCCGGTCGAGGTATCTTTGCCGTGATCCGGTTGCCACGCGTGGAATTCGGATACCACCAGACCTACCCGGTCATGCAGGCGCGGCGAAGCCTGATAGGCTGCCACCGCCAAACCCATCAATGCCAGCGCCACTGCCGCACCCTGCCGCCAACCCCATGCCTTGCCGAGTCTGCGCATATGGCGCGCCAGCGTCGACCAGACAAACCAGCCCAGCAACACCAGCAGGATCATATAACCGGTCCGGCCCTGCACCATGAACAGCACATTGACCGTGCCCAGCAACGCAAAAAATCCCCAAGCCATTTGCACGCCGCGCACCCGCAAGAGGTACGCCGCCTGACGCTCGCCCTTCGGGCGGTCTTGGCGCAGCGAAGCGGCAGCGCGCAGATTGAGCAGCGCGAGAAAAACCGCAAATGCCATCATGTTGTTCTGCGTGATGTGGCTGTGAAAAATGACCGGGTTAGCCTGTGTGGTAAGGGCATTCATCCAATGCTGCACGGGCAGCAGCCCCATGCCCACCAGAAAGGACAGCAGCAGGGTCAGGCCCATTGCGGCAAGAAAGGCATACTGCGCCTTGCGCCGGATGGCACCGCCTGACAGCATCAGCATGAACAACGGGATGAACGCCAGATCCATATACTTGGCGAGAATCCCGGTCGCCCCGCGCAACGGCGTCGCGCCATAAAACATCGCAAGAAACAGCACGGCAAACAGCAGCCAGGCAGCGCGCGCCACCGGATGTTGCGTGGCAATCTGCCACATTGCGCGGGCATTGAATAACACGCCCAACAACACGACCGCCAGCAGCAAATTATCCAGCGCCACGGAAATCGGCACGGTAAAGCCCAGCAGCACCGTGCTCACGCGCAGCGGCGGTAGTGCAAAGCGCTGCAAGGCCGAAGCAACCGTCAATTTCACGACGGCTTGTCCTGCCGGGTTATCGAGATATTCGAAACTGGCTCATATTCCGGCACCCAATCCTGCAATGCGGCGCGCACCTGTTCATCGGGCATGGTGGTCGATTCGGTCCACTCCAGCAATTTTTCCAGCCATGCCGCATCGGCCTGCCGCGCCTGGGCGATGCGCAGCTTGGGATGCGGGGTCGGCAGGGTATGCTCGCTGTCCGCCAACAGTTCTTCGTAGAGTTTCTCGCCGGGGCGCAGGCCGGTGAATTCGATTTTGATCTCATCCTCGGTAAGACCGGACAGGCGGATCAGCTCTTTCGCCAGATCGACAATTTTCACCGGCTCGCCCATGTCCAGCACGAAAATCTCCCCTCCCTTCCCCATCAAGCCGGCCTGCAACACCAGTTGTGCTGCTTCCGGAATGGACATGAAATAGCGCGTGATCTCGGGGTGCGTGACGGTGATCGGCCCGCCCCGGGCAATCTGTTCGCGGAATTTTGGGATCACGCTGCCGGTGCTGCCCAGCACATTGCCGAAGCGCACCATCACGAAGCGTGTGCTGCCGGAAGGCTGCAATGCCTGGCACACCATCTCGGCGAGCCGCTTGGAAGCGCCCATTACGTTGGTCGGATTGACTGCCTTGTCGGTGGAGATCATCACGAACTTGCCGACCCCCTGCCGCTGCGCCGCGCGCGCCACCGTCCAGGTGCCCAGCACGTTGTTGCGGATCGCCTGCCAGGCATTGTGCCGCTCCATCAGCGGCACATGCTTGTAGGCCGCCGCGTGGAACAGCACGCCCGGGCGATGTTGCCGCATGACCTCATCGATCCGCGCCGCATCGCGCACATCGCCCACCAGGCAGACAATATCCAATGACAGGCAAGCCTGTTGCAGCTCCTGCTCGATGGTGTACAGCGCGAATTCGCTCTGTTCAAACAGCACCAGCTTGGCGGGGGCAAAGCGCACAATCTGGCGGCACAGCTCGGAGCCGATCGAGCCACCCGCGCCGGTCACCATGACCGCTTTTCCCGTCAACAGGCCATGCAGCCCGGCATCATCCAGCACCACCGGATCGCGCCCGAGCAGATCGTCCAGTTCGATCGCGCGCAATTGCGATACGGCCACCTTGCCGCTCATCAGGTCATCGAACGACGGTACCGTAAGCGCTTTCACTTTTGCGGCGTTGCACAACTGGATCGCGCGCTTGCGCTGCTGATGCGAACTGGACGGCATCGCGATAATCACCTGCGATACACTGAGCCGCTCCGCCCATTCCGGCAGGCTGTCCAGCCCGCCCAGCACGCGGATGCCGTTCAGCGTGCGGCCGTGGCGTTCGGAGTTGTCGTCGAGAAAACCGACCAGCCGCCAGTCGCTGCTTTTGGCCAGCTCTTTGGCCAGGCTTGCCGCCGCATCACCGGCGCCGAGCACGAGCACCGGCTCGCCGTGCAGCTTGATGGCGCCGTACAGCCCCTGCTCTTTCCACATGCGATAGACAAAACGGCTGCCGCCCATCAGCAGGATCAGCAACAACGGATTGATGACCAGCACCGAACGCGGCACCACCAGGCCGAGGCGCAGCATCCAGAACATCAGCGGGATCGCCGCCGCAGACAGCATGACCGCCAGAAAAATGCGGCGCAGGTCGGTCGTGCTGGCATAGCGCCAGATGCCGCGGTACAGGTTGAAGCGCCAGAAGATGATGACCTGCAATGGCACGACCCAAACCAGGGTTTGCCGCAACTCGGCAGCATAATCGGCAGGCAACTCGAAATTGAAGCGCAGCAGGTAGGCGAGACTCCACGCCAAAGCCGCCGCAACGGCATCGTGCAGCATGGCCAATATAGCGCGCACATTAAATCTAAGCATCGTCAACCCTCTTCTGCGCGGATTGATAATCCCGCCATCGCTTGTCTACCGACGCCATCAGCGCGAGGTAAACGATACCCCAACCCAGCAACAGATAGGCCTGCCCCGCATGCGCCAAACCGATACCCCACAACGCCGAGATGCCCGCCAGCGCCATCAGCGCATATTCGGCGAGCGCGGTGTTGCGATGCCCCCAGCCCATCCGCACCAGGCGCTGATAATAATGGCTGCGATGCGCCTGCGAGAGTCTTTCGCCGCGCCGCGCGCGCTTGAGCAGCGTCACGGTCGCATCGGCCACAAACGGCGAAAATACCAGCAGCGGAAACCAGAACGGCCAATACCCGGCCAGCCAGCCCGACATGCCGAACGCGGCGGCGAGAAAACCCAGCGGAATCGAACCGGCATCGCCCATGAACACCCTGGCGGGATGAAAATTAAAAAACAGAAACCCCAATGCCGCCGCCGCAACCGAAAAATTCAGCAGCGCAAACATCTCGTTTCCGCCGAGCCATGCACCAACTCCGTAGCCGCCGAAACCGAACAGCGCCATGCCGCCCGCCAGCCCGTCCGAGCCATCCATGAAATTGTACAAATTGGTCATCCACACGATAAACAGCAACACCGGAACGAACCACAGCAACGGCACTCCGGCGCCCGTCGCCCAAGCACCAGACATTGCCGCCAGCGCGGCAAGAAAATGGCCGATCAGGCGCGTTTGCGGAGAAAGGTTGCGTATGTCATCCAGCAGCGACAGCGCGAACAAACCCGCCGCAGGCAACACGATCCACCACGCCAGGAACTGCATCAGCAACGCCCAGCCGGACAGCACGCCCGCCATCAGCGCGATGCCTCCGACCCGAGGGACCGGCGTGCTGTGCAGCGAGCGCTCGTTGGGGATGTCCCGGACGATAAAGCCGGTTTTGCCCGCCATTAAAATGAACGTCAACACCAGCGTCACCAGCGCGCTGACCAGCGGAGCGTAATACGTCATGCCATTTACCGGAAATCAGGGTGGCGCATTTTAACACTACCGCCCGGGAATCATGCCCTTCCTAAAGCTGCACCGCATCCTATAAGATGCGAACCACCTCAAACCATGGCTCCCATATGGCGCATCTTTTCGCCGACACACAAACCCCGCATATCCTGCTGGTCAAGACCTCGTCGCTGGGCGACGTGCTGCATAACCTGCCGGTGGTCAGCGACATCGCGCGCCATTATCCGGGCGCGCAAATCGACTGGGTGGTGGAAGAGAGCTTCGCCGCGCTGCCCGGGCTGCATCCGGCGGTGCGCAACGTCATTCCGGTCGCGGTGCGGCGCTGGCGCAGCAGGCTGCCGAGCGCCGCCACATGGCGCGAAATCGCGGCGTTCCGCAACACGCTGGCCATGCAACGCTACGACATCGCAATCGACACGCAAGGCCTGCTCAAGAGTGCGTTGCTGATGCGCGGCGCACGCGGACTGCGCTGCGGCTTCGACCGGCACAGCGCGCGCGAACCGCTCGCGGCCAGCCTGTACCAGCGCGCTTTCAAAGTCGCTGCGGGGCAGCACGCCGTCGAACGCAACCGCCAACTGGCCGCGCAGGCGCTCGGTTATGCGCTGGAAGAGCAAGCCGATTACGGCATCCGTCCTCCAGCCATCGCGCGGCCCGCCTGGCTTATGGAGGGGCATTATGCCGTGCTGCTGCACGCCACCAGCCGCGCCGACAAGTTGTGGGGCGAAGCGAACTGGATCGCGCTGGGACGTTATCTGCATGAGAAGCATATCCGCTGCGTCCTGCCGTGGGGCAACGATGCGGAGCAGGCGCGCAGCCTGCGCCTCGCCGAGGCCATTCCCGGTGCGGTTGCGCCGCCGCGCCTGAGCCTGAACGAGGCGGCCGCCCTGCTCGGCGGCGCGCGGGCGGTGATCGGCGTGGACACCGGCCTCGCCCATCTCGCGGCGGCATTGGGCGTGCCGACCGTCGGCATTTACACCGCGACCGACCCGGCGCTGACCGGCTTATATGCGGGCCGAAGCGCCGTCAATCTCGGCAATATCGGCAGCGCGCCGGAAGTCGCCACTGTCATCGAAGCGCTGGCCGCTGTCATCGATAAGTCCCCGGGGGCAGCGGTATGCTGAACCCGAGATTGTTCTATACCCTCGCGCTGTGGCTGCTGCTGCCGTACATCTTCCTGCGCCTGGCTTGGCGCGCGCGCAAGCAGCCGGAATACCTGCATCATATCGGTGAGCGTTTCGGTTTTTATTCCACGCAAAGCGACCAGCCGGTCATCTGGCTGCACACCGTCTCGGTGGGCGAGACCCGCGCCGCGCAGACCCTCATCGCCCGGCTGCGCGCAACCTATCCCGATCATCAAATCCTGCTCACCCACACCACTCCGACCGGGCGCGCCGCCGGCGAGCAGCTGTATGGCGACCATGTGCTGCGCGTGTATCTGCCCTACGACTATCCGTTTGCGGTGAATAAATTCCTGCGCCATTTCAAACCGCGATTCGGCATCCTGATGGAAACGGAAATCTGGTTCAACCTGATCCACGCCTGCCGCGCAACCGGCATGCCGCTGCTGCTGCTGAATGCGCGCCTGTCGGAAAAATCGGCGCGGGGTTATGCGCGGTTCGCGCGGCTGACCCGCGACGCGCTCGGCGAACTCGCCGCTGTCGCCGCGCAAACTGCCGACGATGCCGCGCGCCTGACCGGCCTCGGCGCAAAAAATGTTTCCGTGACCGGCAATCTCAAGTTCGACATCGAGCCGCCGCCCGCGCTGCTGGAGCTGGGCAGGCGATTGCGCGGACGGTTCGGCGCGGCGCGCAAGGTGTTTCTCGCCGCCAGCACCCGCGACGGCGAGGAAGCGCTGCTGCTCGACGCGCTGCAACAGGCGCAGATTCCCGGCCTGCTGCTGGTGATCGTGCCGCGCCACCCGCAGCGCTTCGCGGAGGTTGCGGCACTGCTGGAGCAGCGCGGCATCCCGTTCCGGCGCAGGAGCGAAATGGAGCGGCAGGAAGGAGCCATCGCACCGGAAATCCGCGCGGTGCTGGGTGACAGCATGGGGGAGATGTTCGCCTATTACGCCGCCGCCGACCTCGCCTTCGTCGGCGGCAGCCTGCTGCCCTACGGCGGACAGAACCTGATCGAGGCCTGCGCCGCCGGCGCGCCGGTACTGGTAGGCCCGCATACCCACAATTTTGCCGAGGCCACGCGGCTGGCGGTCGCCGCCGGCGCAGCGGCGCAGGTGCGGGACAGCGGCGGGCTGGTCATGGAATTGCAACGCCTGCTGGATAACCCGGATGCCTTGCGCGAAATGCATCGGCGCTGCGCCGGGTTTGTGGAATCCAACCGTGGAGCGACCGACAAGTCGCTGCGAATCATCGCATCGTCAAAACCGCATTCTTAGATTACAATTCAGCCGTCCTCCGCCAGATCAAAAACGGCCATGCTAATACGCATTCATGTCAAGCAACTGCGCCTGGGTATGTTCATCCATGAGCTTTGCGGCTCATGGATGGATCACCCGTTCTGGCGCGGCGCCTTTCTGCTGGAAAACCCGGATGACCTGAAAACCCTCCTGTCGACCGGCCTCAAGGAGGTATGGATTGACGACTCCAAAGGCCTCGGCGTCGAAGGCGGCGAAGATAAGGAAGCGATTGTGGCAGAAGTCGAAACCACGCTTGCTGAAGCCGACACGGCAGGCCCGATTGCTCAGCGCATCGATGTCGCAAAAGAGGCCGCGCGCGCCATCAAGATATGCGCCAAATCAAAACAGGCCGTCACTTCGATGTTCAAGGAAGCGCGTATGGGCAAAGCGTTGAGCGCCGACGATGCGCTGCCTATCGTCGATGAAATCTCCACCTCGGTGATGCGCAACCCCGGCGCGTTGATCGGGCTGGCCCGCCTGAAGGACAAGGACGATTACACCTACATGCATTCGGTCGCGGTATGTGCGCTGATGGTTTCCCTGGCGCGGCAACTGGGGTTGAGTGACGAACAAATTCGCCTGGCCGGTTTGGCCGGGCTGCTGCATGATGTCGGCAAGATGATGATCCCGCTGAGCATCCTCAACAAACCCGGGAAGCTGACCGATGCCGAATTCGAGGCGGTGAAGAGCCACACGTCCGAGGGATACAAAATGCTGCTGGAAGGCAGCGGCATCGGCGAGGTGGCGCTGGATGTCTGCCTGCATCACCATGAAAAAGTGGATGGCAGCGGCTATCCGGAACGGCTCACGGATACGCAGATCAGCCTGTTTGCCAAAATGGGCGCGGTATGCGATGTGTATGACGCGATCACCTCGAACCGCCCCTACAAAAACGGCTGGGAACCCGCCGAATCCATGCGCAAGATGGCGGAATGGAGCAAGGGACATTTCGACACCGTCATCTTTCATGCTTTCGTCAAAAGCGTCGGCATCTACC
>CAYGIF010000107.1:0-7121 GCA_964349865.1 uncultured Gallionella sp.
TGTCGATCTGCGCGATGTTGCCCATGCACACCACCTTGGTGCCGGGGCCGGCGCGCGTCACCAGCGTCTTCATCTGCTTGGGCGTGAGGTTCTGCGCTTCGTCGATGATGAGATATTTGTTGAGGAAAGTGCGCCCGCGCATGAAGTTGAGCGATTTGACCTTGACGCGCGAACGGATCAAATCGCGCGTGGCCGCACGCCCCCAGTCGCCGCCGTCCTCGTCGGATTTGTTCAGCACGTCCAGGTTGTCTTCCAGCGCGCCCATCCACGGCGTCATTTTTTCTTCTTCCGTGCCGGGCAGGAAACCGATGTCTTCGCCCACCGGCACCGTCACGCGGGTAATGATGATTTCCGAATACAGTTTGGTTTCCAGCGTTTGCAGCAATCCGGCCGCCAGCGTCAGCAGGGTTTTGCCGGTGCCCGCCTGCCCGAGCAGGGTGACGAAATCGATCTCCGGGTTCAGCAGCAGGTTGAGCACGAAATTTTGTTCGCGGTTACGCGCGGTGATGCCCCAGACGTTGTTCTTGCTGTGCGTGTAATCGGTCAGCGTGCGCAGCAACGCGGTCTGTTCGTCCTGCTCCAGCACCACGGCATGAAACGGCGTGCCATTTTCCTGATAGACGAACTGGTTGACGAAAAACGCCGCGCACAGCGGGCCGCGTATCTGGTAGTAGGTGTGACCTTCCTTTTGCCACGACTTCATGTCCTTGCCGTGCCTGTCCCAGAAATCGTCCGGCAACGGCAGCACGCCGGTGTAGAGCAGGTCGGTGTCTTCCAGCACCTTGTCGTTGAAATAATCCTGCGCCTCCAGCCCCAGCGCGCGCGCCTTGATGCGCATGTTGATATCCTTGCTGACCAGGATCACCGCGCGCTGCGGCTGAAGCTGTTGCAGGCCGATGACGACGCCGAGAATCGCGTTGTCCGCCTTGCCCAACTCCAGATGCTGCGGCAGTTCGTGCTTGATGAAGCTGGTCTGCAGGAACAGCCGGCCAGTGCAGTTCTTGTGCGCGGCGGATTCCAGCGCGATGCCTTCCTCTATCTTGTGCGGCGCATCGCTGACGATCTCGTCGAGGAAGCGGCTCGCCTGGCGCGCGTTGCGCGCCACTTCGGTCATGCCCTTTTTCTTGTTGTCCAGCTCCTCCAACACGAACATCGGCAGGCAAATGTCATGTTCCTCGAAACGGAACAGACTGGTCGGATCATGCAGCAATACGTTGGTGTCCAGCACGAACAGCTTGGTATCGGTTTTTTTTGCCGTTTTGACCGGTTTTTTACTTGGGGAGGGGGGCATGACGTTCCTTATAATCCAGTTGGGTAAACCCCCGGCTTTGCCGGAGGCAATTTAACTGTCTTTGAATATGACGGCAATTTTAACGCAGTTTGGCATTTTCGAAGCGCCTTTCAGCGTGGAATAAGCCCGGGAAGCCTTCTCGCGACAACCGGCTGAAGGCTTCGCCTTGGTTGACAGGCAGGGCAATAAAAAACTACATTCGCTTTATCATGAAGCCTGTCCTCCCGGACTCAACAGCAAACGCCACTCAGGAGATCGCATGTCCAACATCCAATCCATATTGCATGAAACCCGCGTTTTCAACCCTTCCGATGAGTTTGTCAAACAGGCCAATGTCTCCGGGATGGAAAGCTATCGCGCCTTGTGCAAGGCGGCGGAACAGGACTACGAGGGCTTTTGGGCCAGGCTGGCGCGCGAAACCCTGCTGTGGAAGCAACCATTCACCAAGGTGCTGGACGAGAGCAACACGCCCTTTTTCAAGTGGTTTGAAGATGGCGTGCTGAATGTTTCATACAACTGTCTCGACAAGCATCTCGCCAGCCAACCGGAAAAAATCGCGATCATTTTCGAGGCCGACGACGGCACGGTGACGAGAATCAATTACCGCGACCTGCACGCGCGCGTCTGTCAGTTTGCCAACGGCCTGAAATCGCGCGGCATCAAGGAAGGCGACCGCGTCGTCATCTACATGCCGATGAGCATCGAGGCGGTGATCGCGATGCAAGCCTGCGCGCGCATCGGCGCGATCCATTCGGTGGTGTTCGGCGGCTTCTCCTCCAAGAGCCTGTACGAACGCATCACCGATGCGCAAGCCTGCGCGGTGATTACCGCCGATGCGCAGATGCGCGGCGGCAAGGTGATGCCGCTGAAGCCGGCGGTGGATGAGGCGTTGACGCTGGGCGATTGCGCGGCGGTGCATAGTGTCATCGTATATCGGCGTGCCGCCTGCGAAACCGCATGGAATGCCGGGCGCGACATCTGGTGGCATGACCTGGTGGCGGGGCAGGACATGACCTGCGAACCGGAATGGGTCGGCGCGGAACACCCGCTGTTCATCCTCTACACCTCTGGCTCCACCGGCAAACCCAAGGGCGTGCAGCATTCCAGCGGCGGCTACCTGCTTGTGGCGATGCTGTCGATGCAATGGGTGTTCGATTACAAACCCGCCGACATTTTCTGGTGCACCGCAGACGTGGGCTGGGTCACCGGCCACAGCTATGTCGCCTACGGCCCGCTGGCGATGGGCGCGACGCAAGTGATTTTCGAGGGCGTGCCGACCTGGCCCGATGCCGGGCGTTTCTGGAAGATGATTCAGGATCACCGGGTGACGACTTTCTACACCGCGCCGACGGCGATCCGTTCCCTTATTAAGCTGGGCGGCGACTTGCCGAGAAAGTATGATTTGTCCAGCCTGCGCCTGCTCGGCTCGGTCGGCGAACCGATCAATCCCGAGGCATGGATGTGGTACTACACCGAGGTCGGCCGCTCGCGCTGCCCGATCGTGGATACCTGGTGGCAGACCGAAACCGGCGCGCACATGATCGCGCCGCTGCCCGGCGCGATGCCGATCAAACCCGGCACCTGCACGCTGCCGCTGCCCGGCATCATCGCAACCATCGTCGACGAAGCCGGCAACGAAGTGCATGACCGGAACGGCGGCTTCCTCGTCATCAAACGCCCTTTCCCGTCGCAGATCCGCGCCATATGGGGCGACCCGGAGCGCTACAAAAAGAGCTACTTTCCCGAGGAAATGCGCGGCTATTACCTTGCGGGGGATTCCGCGCACCGCGACGAAGACGGCTATTTCTGGATCATGGGGCGCATCGACGATGTGCTGAATGTCTCGGGCCACCGCCTGGGGACGATGGAAATCGAATCGGCGCTGGCCGCCAACCCGCTGGTCGCCGAAGCCGCCGTGGTCGGCAAGCCGCATGAAATCAAGGGCGAGGCGGTGGCGGCCTTCGTCGTGCTGAAGGGCGCGCGCCCGGAGGATCCGGCCAAGGCCAGGGAAATCGCCGAAATCCTGCGCGACTGGGTGAGCAAGGAAATCGGCCCGATCGCCAAGCCCGACGAAATCCGCTTCGGCGACAACCTGCCCAAGACGCGCTCCGGCAAGATCATGCGCCGCCTGCTGCGCGCCATCGCCAAGGGTGAGGAGATTACGCAGGATGTTTCCACGCTTGAAAATCCGGCCATCCTCGAACAGTTGAAGAATGCGGTGCATTAAGCAGAGGACAGATTTTGTCCGCGCTCCGCGCGGGCAAAAATCTGTCCTCTGATTCCGATTGACCCGGCCGCAACACTTCGACTACTATCGCGCCAGTTTTGACCTCCGGGAGGGCGCACGTGCCATTGATTAGACTGATTTTTTCTGCGCTGCTTGCCATTTGCACTTTAGCCTCCCCAGTCGCGCATGCCGAAGAACAACTCGCCCTGAGCGCTACCGCCTCCGCCGCTCCGCTGACACTTTCAAACGCACGCAATATCGAACTGGAACTCATCCCGGCCAATGACCTGGCAGCGGGTGACCTCTGGGTGCGCATACGCAGCGGTTTCGCGATGCGCGACCTGGACAGCCCTCTGGTCGCGAAGCATGAACAATGGTATGCCAGCCGTCCCGATTATGTGGCGCGCATGACCGACCGCGCGCGCCGCTATCTTCACCATATCACGGCCGAAGTGGAGCGGCGCGGCATGCCCAGCGAAATCGCGCTGCTGCCGATGATAGAAAGCGCCTTTAATCCCGGTGCCTATTCGACCAGCCGCGCCTCTGGCATCTGGCAATTCATCCCTTCCACCGGCAAGAATTTCGGCATGCAGCAAAACTGGTGGTATGACGGCCGGCGCGATGTCATCAGCGCGACCAATGGCGCGCTCGACTATCTGCAAAAACTGCACGGCATGTTCGGCGACTGGGAGCTGGCGCTGGCTGCCTACAACTGGGGCGAGGGCGCGGTGCAACGCGCACAGGCGCGCAACCGCAAGCGCGGCTTGCCGGTAAATTACACCAGCCTGAAAATGCCGAATGAAACGCGCAACTACGTGCCGAAGTTGCTGGCCGTCAAGAATATCGTTGCCAACCCAGCCAGCTTCGGCCTTACGCTGGAAAGCATTTCCGATGAACCCTATTTTGCGGCCGTTTCAACCGCCAGGCACATTGACGTAAAGCTGGCCGCACAACTGGCCGGCATCTCGATGGAAGAATTCGCCGCGCTCAATCCCGCGCACAACCGTCCGGTCATCCTGCAGGACAACAGCGATTTGATTCTGCTGCCGGTAGGCGCCGTCGAGGCTTTCCGCGCCAACCTGGAGAGTTACGAAAAGCCGCTGGTCAGCTGGCAAGCCTATCATCCCAAAAAGGGCGAGCGGCTTGACCACCTTGCCCCGCGCTTCGGTCTTTCCGTGGAAAGGCTCAAGTCGGTGAACGGCCTGTCGGGACGCGCCAACGTCAGCACCGGACAAACCCTGCTGGTGCCGGTCAGTGGCGAAGAAATCGCGGCGGATGGCGAATTTGCCGCTTTCAACATGCACCTTTCCCCCACCGGCGGCAGCGCCATCAAATACATCGTGCGCAAGGGCGACACGCTCGGCAGCCTGGCGCGCCGTTATCATGTCAGCGTTGCCAGCCTGAAACAATCGAACGGATCATTGAAAACGTTACGGGTCGGCCAGGCCATTACTATCGTGCAGGCAGCATCCCCCAAACCTTCCGGCCGCCTGAGCAAATCCGGGGATCGCCCGCACAAGGCGGCGCAAAGCGATACAGCCGGAAACGGCGCGTTAAAACGCGTAAGCGCCGTTATGAACAGCGGGCACCCTGGAACCTAGTTGTTGTTTCGCGGGGATAATTTTTCCGCAAACACGGCGAGGAAACGGTATCCCTTCCACACCCGCCATCCGCCCTTCACCAAGCCCACTACACCGCGCCGGCGAATCACGAACAGCGCGACCACGCCGGCAACCAGCACAGGATGGGAGCGCAGAAAACGCACGACGGCCAATCCTTGGTCTGCCAGTGCCAGCGGGGCTTGCCAGCGTACGCCAATTTCGGCCACTTGTTCACGTTGCGCGGCAATTCTCGCCAGCAATTCGCCGCGACGCTGCATCACCACAGACATTTGGCTATTCATGACTGGCCGGTCTGGTCATGGCCGGTTTTCAGTTGTTCCCGGTCCTTGGCCAATTCGGCCAGGCTGACGGAAAACAGCCGGGATTTAGCCTGCGCCTTGCTGCGCAGCAATACTGCCATCAGCGTGCCCAAGGCGAAGAAAAGAGCGCTCAGCGCGCCTAGCGCCGCGAGACGGTGATCGTCCCAGAACAGCACCACGATGAATACCGTGAGCAGCAGAATGCCGATGCCGAAACAAAACAGCGCGAACAACGCAAAAAGGAGCATCTGCGTTAAATGCAGACGCTCCTCTTGCAGCTCATTCGCCAGCAGTTCAAGCCGTGTCGAAGCGATGGAGGTAAGTGT
The DNA here is from genome assembly GCA_964349865.1 of uncultured Gallionella sp. GTDB lineage: Bacteria > Pseudomonadota > Gammaproteobacteria > Burkholderiales > Gallionellaceae > Gallionella. The sequence continues at coordinate 5,766 of CAYGIF010000107.1, forward strand.
GGACAGCAACCGCTTGACCGACCCCATCAGGCCGGAACCTGCCTCCGTCACGATTTAACGGCCGCGCGAAACCAGCATACCTACAATCAGGCCGACCCCGGCAGCGATACCGACAGCCTTCCACGGATTTTCATGCACATAGTCGTCGGTCGCTTTTGCCGCTTGTTTGGTCCTGGCGACCACGGCTTCCTCTGCCGCAATGAGACGCACCTTGGCGGCAGTCAGGCTTTCCTGAATACGCTCACGCGCCGAGGATACTTTCTCGGATACTTTCTCGCCCGCCTGGCCGGCCGTTGCGCGCAGCAACTCTTCGGCATCCGCCACGACTACACGCAAATCCTGCATGAGCTTTTCCTTGCTGACTTCATTTTCTACGTTGGCTAATTTGGTGGCCATGATTCGCTCCTTAAACAATAAAAAGATATCACCACTCGATGATGTGCAATCATCCGGCAATTCCCGGATACCGCACTGCCTTTGTAATCCAAAGACACCGGCACGTCAACACAAACATTTTTTCATGCATGATGGCAGCGCACGGTATGCGTTGCCGCGACATTGCGTTCCTCCGGATAGGCTTCGCGGCAACATGCGCTGGCAAGCGCGCAGCGCGGCGCAAAATGGCAGCCCGGCGGCGGATTGGCGGGCGAAGGCATGTCGCCTGCCAGCCTGATGCGCTCCCGGCCTTTGCCGTCGATACGCGGCACGGCGGACAACAGGGCTTGTGTATAGGGATGCCTGGGCGCGCGCAGCACTTCTTCCGCCGTGCCGCGTTCGACGATGCGACCCAGATACATCACGCATACCTCATGCGCGAGGTATTCCACCACTGCGAGGTTGTGGGTGATGAACAGGTAGCTCAGGTTCAATTCCTGTTGCAGCGATTTCAGCAGATTCAAAATCTGCGCCTGCACCGACACATCCAGCGCGCTGGTCGGTTCGTCGCAGATCAGCAGTTGCGGCGACACGGCCAGCGCGCGCGCAATCGCGATGCGCTGCCGCTGCCCGCCGGAGAATTCATGCGGATAGCGCCATTTTATAGCGCGCGCCAGGCCGACCTGGTCGAGCAGGGTGTCGATAAGCGTTTGGCGCGCCGCACTGCCGCCGCCGATATTCAGCGCGGCCATGCCCTCTTCGAGAATTTCCGCGACGCGCATTTTCGGGTTCAGCGAGGCGTAGGGGTCCTGGAACACCATCTGCATCGCCGCGCGCCGCGCGCGCAATTCGCGCGCCGCGAGTCCGGTCAGCTCGCGCCCGGCGAACTGCACGCTGCCCGCCGTCGGCGGAATCAATTGCAGCAACGCCTTGCCCAGCGTGGTCTTGCCGCAGCCGGATTCGCCGACCAGCGCCAGCGTG